>CAZQQR010000049.1:2179-12823 GCA_964595515.1 uncultured Pirellulaceae bacterium | reverse complement strand
TTTGCTCCTATCGGTGAGGGCCATGTCAACGCAGACGAAACTGAGGCAACCTCCACCATCGATCCTCTACCCGTTAACGTGCAGAGCATCGAGAAGGTGGATTCATTTATCCAAAACAGAACCTACGTCGGAACGGTCCGAGCCAAACAACGCAGCGATCTTGGATTTGAGGTTTCAGGACGAATTGAATCAATCCTTGTGGACGAAGGGGATAAGGTCGAGAAAGGCCAGTTGCTTGGATTCCTAGACACTCAAACTCTCGAAGCTCAAAAGTCCGCCACCCTCGCCAACCTGCAAGGCGCCAACGCTCAATTGCTTGAGATGAATGCTGGGCCGCGAAAAGAAAGAGTCGAAGCCGCTCGCTCGGATGCGATTGCGGCCAAATCACGATCGGACGTTGCGAACCTAAACCTAAAACGGCGAAAACGGCTAAGAGAAAGTGCCGCCATCTCCGAAGAAGACTACGACCAAGCGCTCTTTGCTTCTCGCACAGCCGATTCCAACTACGAATCCGCCCTCCAGCGGTACCGTGAACTTGCTGCCGGGACTCGGCAGGAAAAAATTCTCGCGCAAAAAGCCTCAGTCGCACAACTCGAATCAATGGTCAAAGAAGTCGACGTAGCAATCGAAAAATCGACTTTGACGGCGCCTTTTTCCGGAACCGTCACTCGCAGGTATCTCGACCCCGGTTCGATCGCACCGGCTTCCACCCCAATCATTAAACTCGTGGAACAGAATCAACTCGAAGCCTGGATCGGACTACCAATCCCAATCGCCAACAAACTTAACGTCGGTGACTCGCGATTAATTATGGTTTCAGGACAGGCAATTGATGCCAAAGTTGGTGCGAAACTTCAAGAACTAAATTCAGCCACCCAAACGCAAACGGTAATCTTTGGTTTCCAACCTCAGGCAGCCAGCAACCTCCTCTCAGGTCAACTTTGTGAAATTGAAATCGAATCAAGAAAACAGGGCGCTGGATTTTGGATTCCGACACGCTCTCTTTCCAAAGGCATTCGTGGACTTTGGTCTGTCTTGATCGTAGACAAACAAGAATCAGGGCATCGCGTTCAAAAACGCGATGTGGAAGTCATCAACACCGAGAACGATCGTGTCCTTGTTCGTGGCACACTCAATGATGGCGAGCAGATTGTCATCGATGGCCTGCACCGAATTGCCGAAGGCCAACTCGTTTCGCCAAAACTCTAACGTTTTTATGCCAACTAAATACGCTGCCAGAAACCATGAACCCCGGCACTTTTTTTTACAACAACCCTCGATTGATGTTGCTGACGATCAGTCTTATTATCGTCGCGGGGTTATCGTCGCTCTTTATACTTCCACGCATGGAAGATCCAGCGCTCGTTTCGCGAGGCGCATTCATCAACACGATTTTCCCAGGCGCTGAACCCTCCCGAGTCGAGTCGCTTGTTTCGGAAAAAATCGAGGACGCGCTTTCGGAAATCGATGAGATCAAAGAAGTCCGCTCTACCTCGCGGGAAAGTATTTCTACGATCGCGATCGAACTTCGCGATGAAGTCATGGACTCGGATGCCGTTTGGTCAAAACTCCGAGATCGGGTAAGTGACATCGAAACTCAGCTTCCTGAAGGTTGCCTTGAACCGATCTTCGATGAAATGGATTTCAAAGCGTTCGCGATGCTGGCTGCCATTCGCTGGGACCAATCCGATGAAGTCAATTATGCCGTGCTCCATCGCTGGGCGAAACAACTTGAGGACCGCCTACAGGGAATCGCCGGAACTGAAAAAGCCGAATTGATCGCCCATCCGAAAGAAGAAATTCGCGTCTTGGTCGATGCCAACAACATGGCGGCCATCAACATGACCATTCCCGCCATCTCCGCCCAAATCGCAGCAAGCGATTCAAAAGTTTCTGCCGGCCAAGTCCGCGGCAGTTCCGAGGACATCTTGATCGAAGTCAGCGGCAACCTGGATTCGATTCAGCGTATTGAGCGAATTCCAATTCGATACCAAAACGATGAGACGTTTGTTCGGTTGAGCGACATCGCTACCGTCGAAAAATCAATTGTCGATCCACCAGACAGCCTAGCGATGATCGCTGGTCAACGAGCCATCTTGGTGGGGGCATTTGTACGCGAAAATCAGCGTATTGATGTTTGGTCTGCCAAAGCCAGCGGCGTCCTGGACGATTTTGAATCGCAGCTACCAAAAGGCCTAATCCTCGATCGAATGTTCACGCAGAACGACTACGTTGAGGAACGACTTTCGACTCTGTTGATGAACCTTTTCTTGGGCGGATTCGCAGTATTTCTGGTGATCTTTTTTCTGATGGGGTGGAGAAGTGCAGTGGTTGTTTCAATCGCCCTTCCACTTGCGGCGTTAATCGTTCTGTTCGCCATGCGATTCATGAACGTCCCAATTCATCAAATGTCGATTACCGGATTGATCATTGCCCTCGGTCTCTTAATTGACAACGCGATCGTGATCGTCGACGAAACGACATCACGGCTCCGCTCAGGATTGTCACCTTACGAAGCCGTCAAAGAAAGCGTCGGTCACTTGATGGTTCCGCTTGCCGGTTCCACATTGACCACTGCGCTCGCATTCGCCCCGATCGCTTTGATGCCCGGACCAGCGGGGGAGTTCGTGGGGGCAATTGCGGTCACCGTCATTTCCGCGATCGCTGGATCGCTGTTTTTGGCGCTGACCATCATTCCAGCAATTGCTGCACGGCTTAATTCACTTTCGAACGCAAACAATCAGCGGAAACGCCGTTGGTGGAACGAAGGATTCACCAACGGATCATTGACAAAATTCTACCAATCAGGTTTGCGATTCTTTTACCGCTACCCATTGTTGGGTTGTTTGCTGGGAATGGTTGCTCCGATCCTTGGTTTCGTCGCGGCCACGCAACTGCCAGAACAGTTCTTTCCGCCAGCCGATCGCGATCAGATTCATATCGAACTGGAACTGTCACCCCAAAGCTCACTCGCTGGAACTCTCGAAACTACAAAACAGATCCGCGAAGCCTTGTTGAAAGATCCTGAAATTCAACGGGTCGATTGGTTCATCGGAAAAAGTGCCCCAGCGTTTTATTACAACTTAATCCCGCGCCGCGAAAGCGTCTCTCAGTACGCCCAAGCCTTGGTGCAGCTGACTTCGTTTCAAAATCAATCGCAACTAATTCATCGGCTTCAAAAACAACTCGACCAGGATTTTTCGCACGCTCGTATTCTGGTCCGCCAATTGGAACAAGGGCCACCCTTTGACGCACCGGTTGAGGTAAGGCTTTTTGGACCTGATCTTGACCGCCTACAATCGTTGGGAGCGGAGCTAAGAACCATTTTGGTAAACACTCCCGGAGTGATTCACACTCGTTCAGAAATGGACGAAGCTCTTCCAAAAATTGCTTTCGAAGTCAATGAAGAACGTGCCCGTGCCGTTGGTCTTAGCTTGACCGATGTGGCGATGCAGCTGAACGCATCCACCGAAGGAACCATTGGGGGAAGCATTATCGAAGCGACCGAAGAACTCCCCGTCCGCGTTCGTCTCGACTCCGCCAGCCGCTCCAAACTCAATCGTGTGGCTTCCCTCCGGTTATCGAACCCGTCCGCAACGTCGATGTCGGATGGCTCAGACTATATGGGGGTTCCCGTCTCAGCGATTGCCGACATCGAGTTAAAATCGGAATACGGATCCATCACCCATCTGGCTGGTCGAAGACTCAACGAATTACAGGTCTACATTCCAGCCGGTGTTTTGCCGTCCAAAGTACTGTCAGCTTTCCAGGAAAGATTGGACCAATCTGATTTTGAACTTCCAGCCGGATACGCGCTGTTGTACGGCGGAGAAGCCGCCAAACGTGATGAGGCGGTTTCAAATTTGATGGCCAGCGTTGGCATCTTGTTAGTGATGATGGTTGCGACTTTGGTGCTAAGTTTTTCATCCTTCCGAGTGGCCAGCATTATTGGAGTGGTCGGCGGTTTGTCGATCGGTTTAGGAATGGGGGCACTTTGGATTTTTGGATATCCATTCGGATTTACAGCCATCATTGGCGCGATGGGTTTGATGGGGGTCGCCATCAACGACACGATCGTCGTGATCGCGGCCATACGCGGCAATGAACAAGCGTCTAAAGGCGACCGTGAAGCCATGGTCGAAGAAGTCACCGGCACGACTCGGCATATCGTTTCAACGTCCTTGACCACCATGGCCGGGTTCACGCCATTGATTTTGGGAGGCGGCGGATTCTGGCCGCCCTTGGCCGTTGCAATCGCTGGAGGCGTCGCAGGCGCAACGGTTCTCGCGTTGTTGTTTGCTCCGTCAGCGTATCTGATTTTGATGTGCCGAAAGAATTAGTTCGCGTTCAGCAAATTCACTTTGCAAACGGCTTACAACGCTACGCTTTCGCCGCGTTGTTTTCGACCTGCAAACCAAACGCCATCGAACATCAGAATGGCAACTTGAACAACAACGTAAACTCCTGTCAAAGCCGCGATCCGATGTCCACCAATGAATCGGTCAAGCGTCAACATCGCACTTAACCAAATCATCAGAACCAAAACGTGTTTGATTTGAAACTGAAATCCGCCATCGTCGACTCTGACGCCGCCCCAAATTTCTCGCCGAAGACCAATCAAAATCGCTCCGACATAGCCAACAATCATCCCGCCTGCGACATACAAACACGAGAGCATCACGCCTTGCGTCGGAACGTTTGGAAACCAGTTGAATCCAATCCAAACGGTGGCCAAGAACCCAGAAAGTGAGCCAAACGCGACCGCCGCCGTTCGGGCACTAAAGAAATCACCAAAAGACCAATTGATTCCGACCACTAACCCCAACGCAATACTGCTGGCAGCCATCGCAATGATCATTGCCCCTATCACAGCACAGCACACTCCGAAAAATGGCAACAAAACGTTTTCGGGAATCGGAAGTGTGAATAACCAGTAGACGCCCAAAGCGATCGGTCCGATCATCAAGTAAACAAACGTCGAATAAATAATCCCGACCCAACAACGCTCTAAAGCAAGCGCAATTATCTCTCCGCGACTGATAGTATCGCTCGATGACATTCGCGGTTGATCAGCGGTCTGTTGATCAGCCGTTTGTTCTGGCGTCGTTTCCAAATTCTTGCTCTTTGTTACCGGACAACAACGTAGCGTCGCCTACTTTTTCTTGATCACCGGATCCTTCTTCAGCGGCAACTCGACTACTTTTCCTGACTGGGAAGATTTATAGATCGCCAGGATGATCTCAACACTTCTTCGTCCCTCTGGTCCATCAATCGCCGGCTTCGTCTTCTTTTTGATCGCATTCAAAACGTCTTTGAATTGAGCGGTGTGGGCATGATGTCCGATTGCAGTTGGGTCAGCGGCACCTCCACCCGATTCTGTCATGTTTTCAAATTCAGCGGCGATCTTTTTGTCTTTGGCAGACATCTTATGGAACTTCCAAAACTTGATGTCTTCTTCTTCGATACCTGCCGATCCATGACTGCCATGAATTTCGATTTTTTTGAGCAAACCGGGAAAAGCCGCCGTCGTCGCTTCGATTGTACCAAGCGCACCGTTTTTGAATCGCAACGTCGCTGTGGCCACGTCTTCGACTTCGATTCGCTGATGAGCAAGCGTCGCCGTGTGAGCCATAATCGATTCAACGGGCCCCATCAACCAAGTTAACAGATCAACGCTGTGAATGGCTTGATTCATTAGAGCACCACCACCATCGAGCGCCCAAGTCCCACGCCAAGCACCACTATCGTAATACTCCTGCGTCCTGAACCATTTCACGTAAGCATCACCCAAGGTTAGCCTGCCGAACTTGCCGTCATCCACGGCCTTCTTCAGCATCAAACTCGCTTTGTGAAAACGCGACGGAAAAATGGTTGAACAGATGACTTTGTTTTTCTTACAGGCTTCAATAATTTTGTCACACCGCTTTAACGTGATCTCAAGCGGTTTTTCCACGATCACGTGCTTGCCCGCATTCGCCGCCGCAACGGCCGCATCCATGTGGGCTCCGCTAGGCGTACAGATAGTGACTATATCCAGTTTTGGATCCGCGAGCATTTCTTTAAGACTTGAATAAGCCGTTCCACCATGCTCGTCAGCCAATTTTTGAGCGGACGAAATCCTGGAGCTACAACAGCCAACCAGTTTAGCGCCTTTGATGTCAGCAATCGCCTTGGCGTGATAGCCTGAAATCATCCCACAGCCAACAATTCCAAATCCAATTGGCATCTTTTCCAACTCAAAAAAACTAGGTGCAAAACACGTATCGAAGCCTAACGCCGACACGCCCATCATTTCAACATGATGTTAGACTCAATAAAGAATTACAAGCGCTAAGCGTCTTTTTGACCATTGGCTTTCAAGAAAATTAACGGCTAACGAAGGCGACTGCGTTTCAAGCATCCAAAACTAAATCACTTTCGCTTTAACGCCAAACTCGTTCAAAACTCAATTCGTTCAGAACCAAAGCCGAGCCATCTGCCAACCAAAAGAAACCATCGCGTTCACAGCTTCGCCTCCGTCCGTTTCCGGCGCTGGAAACAAGACCTGAAGCGTAAACCAAAACATGCTGAACGCATTCAGCATCATATGCAACACAATGCAGATCACGATACTGCCAGATCGGTGAAAAATGTACCCCAACGCTAATCCGAAAAAGAAAAGCGGAACCGGAGCAGGCCCTTGCCCCGCATGTGCCAAAGCAAAAATTAGCGCAGAAGCAAAAATTGGCCAGTGAACCGCAAAAAAACCATGGCCGGCGAGTGAGCTACTTGCAGTGTCGTCAATTGCGTTCCCACTACCGTCATCGCCGGGAGCTTGATACGGATTCCCATCAAGTGTTCGCTCAATGACCTCGCCCGTTGCCGATCTCTGAGCAGGACCGTGTCCCTCCGTCCAACCACCCACCAATCGCTGATCAGCAGTCGATTGACTGATTGGCGTTAGCCTTTGAAGAAAGCCCTGAAACACCCCTCGAAAAAAAACTTCTTCGCAAATAGGCGCAACCAAGACTGCGGTAAACCAAGTCGCCAAAATCGAAAGCACACCCGCATCTCGCATCAGCGTATCCTGAGTCAAATGCTCGTAAGGAATAAACTGCGTTAACACGGACTGCAACAACAACACCCATGGCACCACCATCACGAAAGCGATCACGCCCAACCACAAATCTCTAACGAATTCCTTAGGACGCAGACCAAAAATACTTATCGAATGATAGCGAAGGTAAAAAATGGCCATCACTATTAAGGTCGAAACCAACTGCCCCGCACCCATCCAAAAAATCAGACTGACTTGCTTAGACGCCGGCTCGCTGGCAAGGTCTGCAATATTTATGTCAAACAACCAAACGGCGAACAGTTGCGTCGCGATTTGTGCCGTCAGCCAGGCAAAAAACATAAACCCAACGTCAAGGAATCCAAACGGATACTCGAATGGTCGGTACGGCAGCAAAGTCTTTCCGTTTCGGTAACGCTGATACGCGAGACTCCACAGATAGACGCTCGCGCAGCCAATACACAGAAACGTGCCGAGAAAAATGTTGTTCAGCATCCGAGCTAAGCCCTGAGATATTCTGCAGCGGCTTTAACGTAGAGCCAGCCAGAGTGGACTGTTGAAATTACCGAAACCCAAACCGAAACGACGATCAACCAGTGCAACCAGCTCGGGACCGTCCCAGCCGCACCAGCCTTCATCGCCAACCCGACTAGGCAGGCTCCCACGGCAATACATTGGAACCACATTTTAAGCTTGCCAGCCATCTTCGCCGAAAAGTCACCGCCGGCACCTTCAATCATCGACCGCAACACCGTCACCAACAATTCACGTCCGACGACAACAACTGCCATCCAACCCGCAATCTTTGCGAACCAAGGAAACCCAGAGTCCATCTCGACAGCCAATAAAATGTAAGCACCGCAAATCAATATCTTGTCACAGAACGGATCGAGCACACGGCCAAGCTTCGTGACCATATCGTATTTTCGAGCGTACCAACCGTCGATCCAATCGGTACCCGCGGCAAGTAGAAACACGAACAGACCAATCCAATAGAGCTTAAACGGGAGCAATCCAAAAAAGATAAACGCCAGCACCAACCGAGCAGCCGATATCTTGTTCGGCACATTGAAAATCTGGTCGCGTGCGTCTTTTTCCTGTTCGTTCATGCCTACAGCATATCTAATTTAAGAATCAATCAAAGGACAACGACAGAAACAGCTGTAACATCCGTTATCGAGACGTAATCACGGCTTCCAAAGCGGATCCATCATCTCGCGATTAAGACTTTCAAAACGCTCCAGCAACTCACTCCGTTTTTCCGGAATCTTATCGGCCAAGTCATGCGACTCTGAAATGTCGTCAGCCAAGTTATACAGCTCCCAATCCGTCTGTTGACTGCGTTTCGGATTCTTAAGCAATTTCCAGTTCCCAACTCGAATTGCTTTCCGGTTTCCAATTCGCCAAAAAAACGAATCGTGCGGCAGTGATTTATTTTCGCCGTTTACGAAGGGAATAAGATTCACTCCGTCGTAAATTTTCTTTGAGCCAAGTTTTCGCCCGGCAACCGATGTCGCTGTTGCAAAAATATCCAAAGAACTAACTGGTGCCTCAAACACCTTCCCAGCTGGAAGCTTGTCCTTCCATTGCATCATAAACGGCACACGTAGACCGCCCTCATAGACGCTTCCCTTACCATCCCTGAGGACACCATTGCTCGAAGTCAACTCTTTGGTCGGACCACCGTTGTCACTCAAGAAGAAGATCAAAGTGTTGTCTTCCAATTTCTGATCTCGAACCGTCTTTAGAACTTTCCCGATACCTCGATCCATGCTCGACAACATGGCGGCAAAGATCCGTCGCTGTATGTCTTTGATGTGAGCAAATTCTTTTAGGTCGGCATCCATCGCTTGCAAGGGACTATGGACAGCGTTGTAAGAAAGCAGGAGAAAGAATGGGCGGTCGTGATTACGTTTTACAAAATCGACCGCCTCGCGCGAAAACGCATCCGTCAAATACTCTCTTTCAACAACCGGCTGCCCACCACGATAAATCGGATTGTCGGCATCGTAAGCTGGTTCATTGCTGTTGAGATGAGTCGAATAGAACGCTCTCTTATCCGCCGAATTCCACCGGCCTTCGCCGCCACCGGGAAGCACTTTTCTCCGCAACCAAGTCGTCGCGCCGGGGTAGGGCGGTGGCACAAAAAAATGCCCCTCGTGCATAAAACCAAAAAACTCATCAAACCCACGGCGAATGGGATGGTATTTTGCGGTCCCACCAAGATGCCATTTTCCAATCAAGCCACTGACATAGCCCGCCTGTCGCAATTCGTCAGCGATCGTTTTCTCACTGACCGGCAATCCCGCATTGGGGTCTTCGTTCTTGGCTCCAATCGGATTGAACTCGTAACCAAACCGAGTCTGATACCGCCCCGTCAAAATACCCGCTCGCGATGCACTGCAAAACGCGGCCGTCACGTAGCCCTGAGTAAAACGAACTCCGCTGGACGCAATCGAATTAATGTTAGGCGTCGGGATCTGATCATTCCCTTGGCAACCAAGTTCCCCATAGCCCAGATCGTCTGCAACAATAACGATGATATTCGGTTTCTCATCCGCATCAGTTTGACGCGAAAGACATGCGCAAATCAAAACCAAACAGATGATGACCAAGAATGGGCGACGAAACGGACAAGTACCCCCAATGCCGTTTTTTATACGAACAACCAAATCACTCACCTGCAAGTTGCTGTTTCAACGCTTCCAATTCCTTTTCAGCTCGGTCTTTCACCGCTTCGTTTGCCGTTGCCACAACCAACGCCTCTAGTTTCTCAATACCTCGACCAATCGAAGTTTTCGATTTTGCTGATCTGGCGGAATCGATTGTTTTGACTTCTTTCACCAACTCTTTAATCGCTTTGAGCTTGGAAACCTCTCGCGAAAATTTTGTGAACTCAACTTTCAATAGACGAACGGTCGACAGTTCCCGCTTAAGTTGATACGAATCCAACAACCCGTCGATGACCTTTGCCTGGTCATCACCTTGGATGTCCTTGAGCTGCTCGCTCATTTTGTTTCGGGCTTCGTCTGCCAGTTCGCGAACCGCTTCGTTGATTTTCACGACTGGTTCAGCGTAACTCTTAATCTCCCCAGGCACACCCAATTTCTTGATCTTGCTCAAAGCCTTGATCGCGCTAGTCGTGTCACCATCGGATTGAAGCTCGTAAAATTTTTGATAAGCCGCCTCAGCAACCATAGCGTCTTTGTTGCCGAGAATCTTGCCCGAGTGCTGCAACGTCTTCGCCAGCATCAGAGGTAGATTGTCTCCTGTTAACGCACCTGATTCGCCATACAACATTTCTCCATCCGCACGAATCACATACAGAACTGGAATCCCATTGCCTTTCGTTTGATAGGTTCGATTCCAATCACGAAACTCGTCAGAACCAGTGTCCAATTTTAGTGGCACAAACTGTGTCACAATCGGTGCGATTTGCTGATCGGTGTTGAGCCGTTTCAGAATCGCACTGCATGGCGGTCAGGTGCTTCGGCCGGCAACGGCAAAGATCGGGCGGCCAGTTGCTTTCGAGATTGCCTTGGCTTGGCTCAGAGATGACACTTTTTCTTGAGCATCAGCTGAGCTTATCA
>CAZQQR010000049.1:0-2079 GCA_964595515.1 uncultured Pirellulaceae bacterium | reverse complement strand
GCCTTGGCTTGGCTCAGAGATGACACTTTTTCTTGAGCATCAGCTGAGCTTATCAATAAACTTGAAAGCGTTAAAAAGCCAATACAAACTATCGCAAACACAGGCAGGCATTTGTCGGCTCCGCATTCACGCTGGTCAAATATTCTGAACATCTTCAGTGGTTTCATTCTTGGGTTGCAGGGAAGGAAGTGAGACACGCGAATTGTGGCAGCCCTTCATTGTAACCGATCTTCTCCAAGGCCTTCTACAACGAAAGCGCCGAGTTGCCTCATTTGACGAGACGATTAACGGCTTTCTGCTTCTTTCGGAGTTTAAACTGCTATTCGAGCAAAACAGCCGATTTCGTAAGATCGTTTGCGGGTAGACAAATCCACTTTTCAAGGAGCGAAGCGATGACGACGGCGTTCAATCAATCTCTGGGCTTCCCCCGACGACGGCAATTTAGCCTGAGCTATTGCCTCAACATCGTTGGCTTGATTCTCTTGATCCATTTACCGATTGATTTGCAAACCGCGAACAGCCAAGAAACTGCTGGCGTTTCACCACAAACACCTGCCAACATCTCGCCCATCATTAAAACATTTGATCCACGGTCGTTACCTGACAAAACCATGCCTCCTTCGCCGCTATCAGGCATGGATGTCTCAACACCTGTTCCTCACTACTATTCCAAAACTGTGCCTGCCAACCAAATTGTCACGCACAAGATCGACCTAAAAAGTGTCTTGAATTCCTACGGCGTAAAACACGACTGTTCCCGCGATGCTGCATTTGCTGCGATTTCGAAAAAATTAAACATGACTCCGATCACTTCGGAAACGCCAAGCGATAACATTCGAGCAAGAAGCGCTTTTTGCCGTCACATCGGCAACGACGTTTACTCCATCGTGGCTCAGCAGATCTTCTTCAATGACCTTATCGGTCACTTGCACGAGTTCGAGTATGGCGATTCTCAAATCGTTGTCGAAGTCCGCTTTATCCTCGTCCCCGAAGAGGACGTTGCGACGCTGCAGTCTTTCATGATCCCGAATTCTTTTGCCACATTTTCAAATCAGCTACCCCAGGTCAAAGCTCTAGCAACCACCGGAACATTTGCCAGTTCGAAAAACTCAGAACTCAACCAAGCCGGTAACTCAGACGCCAGCGGCACATTTGTTTTGGCCTCCGAAACTAGAACCCGAGCGTTTCCGACCTTTATTGGTCGGTTCAACGAAATCGGAGTTTCCCAGTTAATGAAGTTCACAAAATCTCGTTCGTCCATCGAGTTGATGCACGCTCCAAAGGTCAGCCTTTTTCCCGGTAGTCGCGGAGTCATCACCGATGGCACGCTTCGTCCATTCGTTGTTTCGGTCAAGAAAAAGGAAGTCAACGGAATCACCAACTATCAGCCGATCGTCCAACAGGTCGAAGACGGAACCAAGCTTGCTCTTCAAGCAGAAGTCATTGATGGCAAGATTCGATTGGCAGGCGATCTCGCATTCAGCAAAATCCTCAGTGTCGCAACGTTTGACTATCCAGTCTTGAATGCCGCCGATGGTGGCCAACCGACAGTTCAGATCCCAGAACACCAAGTCCGCAAAGTCCACTGGTCTGCAGATGTAATTTCTGGCAATTCCATTTTGATTGATTCTGTCGAGCAGATCGAAAAGGAAATCAGGCCAAAATCTCGGTTCAAGAAAACAGTCCAAACGAAGACAATGCGTCAAGTGATTTTGATCACACCTACGCTTGTTGATAATCTACAAAACGAATCCGTCGCAGAAACAACGGGCGCTCTCATGCAAAAGAGATAGTTGAGTTCTCCATGAGACTATTCTCCCTCCACAAAATCACTCTCTCTAGAAATCACTCTCTCTAGAAATCACTCTCCCTCTGGGAGAGTCGCCGTCTCAGCGGCGGAGAGGGCATTCATCGGCGAAGACTCGGCAGAGTTTCGCCTCAAATCGTTTAACGGCAAGCCGAAGGCGACTGCGTTTCCGCCTGACCAAACACAGTCGCCTTCGGCTTGCCGTTAAACTACTCGGTCGCGACGAACAAGCGGCAGGTGAAACGCTGGATTCCACTGCCAACAGGCTTAAC
>CAZQQR010000048.1:15854-23536 GCA_964595515.1 uncultured Pirellulaceae bacterium | reverse complement strand
GCAAGAAAAACCTCAGGCCAAAAAGCAGCCTTCTCCGCCCCAGCCAGGACAGAAAGCGCTAGAAAAAGCGACCGAGCATCAAACCAAGGCAGAAGAAAAACTTGGAAGTGGAAAACCTCAGGATGCCAAACGTCAACAGGAAGATGCTCTTGATGAGTTGGAAAAAGCTCTTGATGAAATCAAGAAAGAGAAACGACGTATTGAATCGCTTCCTCCAGAAGCGCTAAAACAAATGTCAGCCCAGCAACGCAGGACGCGCGACAAAGCGATGGACGTTGTCGAGGAAATGAAAAAGGCCCCTAAGCCTAAAAAGGAAGAGGGGGATGCCGGCGAGCAACCTCAAAAACAGCAACAACCGGGGCAGCAAAAAATGCAACAGGCTGGCGATTCGATGAAGCAAGCCGCTGACGATCTTCAGGATCAGGACCCCAAGGATGCTCAAGAAAAGCAAAAGGATGCTGAGCAGAAAATGGAAGAAGCACTCGAAGAGATTGAAGATCGACTTGATCAGCTTCGAGATGAAACCCGGGAAGAGAAACTGAAACGCTTGGAAGCTCGTTTCCGAGAGATGCTTGATCGTCAACGAATCGCAAGTGTCATTACCATTGAGTTAGATGACAAACGAACGAATCTCGGACAATTGGGCAGGCGAGATCAGCTAGTCATGCTGCGATTAGGGAATGAGGAATTCGAAATCAGCGAGATTGGTCAGCAGGCGTATGATCTCTTACTCGAAGACGGAACCAGTATCGTATTTCCAGAAGTCGTCCAGGACATTCGTGAAGATTTAAACAATGCGGGAGCGATGTTGCAGGACGAAAAAACGGGGCAGCTAGCTCAGCTGTTGCAGAAAGAAATCGAGACCGCTCTTCAAGACCTCCTGGACGCCCTTAAAGAAGCTCAGGGCGGTGGTGGAGGCGGCGGAGGTGGAGGTGGCGGAGGCGGTGGAGACCAGCCACTTCTTAAAAAATCGGCTGAACTAAAGATCCTTAGAATGCGTCAAAAAAGACTGAATCGACGCACGGAAAAGCTTGATATTATTAAAGGCCCTGAGGATTTAGAAAAACTTGTCGATAAAGAAGTATCTGAGGCCGCAGGCATGCAAGCGAAACTGCAAGAAATGATCGAAAGAATCATGGAAAAAGAGAACGATCGATAGTTTTCGGGGTTATTAATAATGGCCCAACTCGTCAAATCAGCTATCATTGAGTGAAACGTCATTCGTAATCCGAAAAGGAAGCCGATGAAAAAAATGATTCGTCAACTTATTACTGCCAGCGTCATGTTATTGATGTTGGCTGGCCAGTCGTTGGCCCTGACGCCAGAAGACAGCCATATCGAAAAAGTGGTTGGTGCGTTTGTTAAAAACCTTGACTCGCTTTCAGTAGAAAAATCAAACATTGCCGATGCGAAAACGCTCGTCAATGAAATGGGTTTGGATTCGCCTGATTCAGTCACCGAAGGCTTGATCAAGCTTTACCCCAGTTACGCGAAAGCGATCGACGCATCAGACGTTGATGACATCGAGCAAGCGGCGAAACTGCTAACTCCTTTTGCGGATTCAAAAGACAAATACTTGGCGGCTGATGCCGGATTTTATCTGGCTCGCACACTGATGAACCATGAGCGTTACGAAGAGGCTATCACGCAGCTTGAGGCTCTCAATGGTGAGATGGGTGAGTTTTCTGTTCACCGCAGTAAGGCCCAATACTTCATCGGTGTTGCTCAGGCTGGCTTGCTGAAAAATCAAGAAGCCGTCCAGTCGTTCATGAATTTCTTGAGCTTCAACCCGGATGCTCCTGAGCGGTTGCGAGTTAGTGCTTATCGCCAAGTCCAACAAATCCAGTCAATCAAAGAAGGTAAGCTTGATGACGTTTATCAGCGGATGGATTATTCCCGCCGACGGTTGACGTTGAAGGAGACTGGCGACCAGACTCAAGTTGAGCAAGACAAAATCGTCAACATGCTCACCAAGTTGATCAAAGAAGAAGAAAAGAAAGAGTGCAGTTCCAACTGTAAAAAAGGCGGTACCTGAGAGAGCAGCAAAAAAGCTTCTGGTCAGAAGCAACAACAAGCTCAATCAAAACCCAGCCAAAGTAAGAAGAGTCAAAAAGGCGGAAGCAGTAACAATGCCAACGGTAAGGTCACCAAGACCTATGACGATTCTCCTTCAAGTCCGTGGAGTCGGTTGAGAGAGCGGCAACGTGATCCTGCCAACAACGCTGTCAAGGAAAAATTGCCAGCCAGATATCGTGACATCGTGGAACGATACATCGAAGCTGCCAATGGCGATGAGACGCAAAAGTAGGTCGCAATTGACTTTATTGATAAGCACAACTACGGCACTCAATTGAGTGCCGTTTTTTTTGAGCTGAGTCGACATTATTACGCTTTCAGCCTGGGATCCTGTAAATCCAGATTTGGAAACCTGGAAATGCAACTAATGTTTTGGGCGCTATGCGTCTTTTTTTCCTTTGTGTAGCAACTACGATAAAGGGATAGGCTGTCCTACCTTCCTACCTCTCCCCCTCCTTTCATATGCTCCACAAAATTTTCTTTCCAGCAATTTGTGCGCTTGTATTTTCAATCGGTTCTTCACAACTCGATGCGAGTATCGTTTTTCAGGATGACTTCAGTAGCTACGCCTCTGGAACTACCTTGAATCCAGGCAATGGCTGGAGTGCAAGATGGGAGAACAATACCCAACAGAATTTATACTCTGTCGATTCCGGTGGTACTCTTAGTTTAGATACAGCGACGGCATATCGTAACTATCACGGTCTTAATAATACTGCGATACAACTCGGTACCGACAAGACCATTACCGTCAGCTCTGATTTTCAATACACCCATCTTGCCGGTGGAAATATCACAACCAATTTAAACAAGTCTGCAATTGGGCTGATGGTTAGCACGACGCCCGATTGGTGGAACGGAACCAACGCAGTTGTATCTCTGTCCAATCGCGGTGGAGCAATGGGTTTGACCGTTCCAGTGGCACCTTGGATTACGAGTTGGATGACACACCAAAATTTAGGTGTCAACACGACAACTGGCGGTACAAGCGATTGGATCAAATTCGAATTTGAGTTGTACGACAATGGAACCGACGTTATCGGATCAATGTTCGTACGGGACGCAGCGGGCAATCTGATAAGCGATCCAAACACTCCGTCATTCACGACGAACATCGCATCCGGTTCGACTATTTACGCTGGCTATAGCACAAATTGGAATAACGTTGGTGCTACCTCAACGATTGAGAGCTTTTCGAATATTTCTCGAGTCGCCATGGACAATTTTTTGGTGACTTCGGTTCCGGAGCCTGGAAGTATTGTGTTGGCTGCGTTTGGTTTCGCTGGATGTTTCTTACCGCGTCGTCGACGATAGTCTTTATTAGGTTCAGCAGATTACAAACGCACGATTTGTGTGGTAATCAAGCATTCTGGGCAGGACTTCGACTTTTGGGCGTTTGTGGCTTAAAATAGGGTCATGTTTGATCGCCCTGGAATTTCCAAATTGACAACGCTCTTGTTCGCAGCGTTGTTATTCGCGTCGCCAATCACGACGTTCGCGATTCCTGATTTGGGTGAGACCGAGATTGGCGTCATTGATGGCTCGGCAATTACTGGAACGATCACCAAGATTGCAGCGGATGGTTTAGTCTCTGGCAAAGGGATTCCTGGAAATCTCAACATTCAAGAAGTCGTGAGGATCCAGACTTCGCGTGAGGCGAAAACGATTTCGGGGATCCGGTTGGTGACGATCGGTGGGGGCGAACTTGCGATTGGTCGCCCACGGGTTACCGATGAAGGTGTGCAGTTTGATTCTGGGATTGGTTGGACTACCCTGCCGCTTGAATCAGTGCGAGCCATCGTTTGGAACGAAACGAAATCGGTAAAAAAGTCCATTCGAACTCCGTCGACAGAGTACGATCGCATTATTGCTCAATCAGCCAACGGAGAAATTGTTGTCGAGGGTACTCTTGAACTGATCAGTGCGACGCACGTTCATATCAATATCAGGGGTGAGTCAAAGAAAATATTTCTTGAAAAGGTCAATGCCGTAGTGATGGCTGACCTTGGACTAGCAGTTCCCAAAGGTCCTTCCGCAACGATTCGAATGAAAGACGGATCGCAGCTAGTAGGCGTGATTAAAACACTCGATGACGGTTTACTGAATCTGGCGATGGCGGGAACCGAATCGGTGTCGCTCCAGACCAGTATGATTGTTGCTGTCTCGATCGTTTCGGATCGTCTGATGTATTTGTCTGATGCGGAACCTGTCGATGTTCAGGAGAAATCATTGTTTGCAATTCGCCGCCCATGGCAGCGCGACAAAAGCGTAGAACTCAATCCGCTTCGAATCCGTCATGCCGATTTTGAGAACGTTACCACGTTTAACAAAGGGCTTGGTACGCAAGCGTTTTCTACGTTGGTGTTTGAGAACTCTCGTTCATTTGACCGCTTTGCTGCCACCGTCGGAATCGATGCAGAAACCAACGGCAGGGGCGACTGTCAGATGGTTGTGCTGGGAGATGGAATTGAGCTTTGGTCAAAACGCGTGCGAGCATCCGACGGACCACAGGATATCTTGTTGGAAATTACTGGAATCCAACAAGTGTCGTTGATCGTTTACCCAGGAGAGCAGTTTGATCTTGGTGATCATGCAGACTGGGGCAACGCTCGATTTCTGAGAACCAGTGAGTAGCTCACGGCGATTCGCGTGCAGACGTTTGTTTAGTTGGGTCACGATTTAAGTGGAGACGCAAATGCAGGTTCAAGCCGTCAAACCCAGCTTAGTTTCAAGAATGAACCATTGGCGGATCGGTCTTGGTCACCCATGCGGTTTTCGATTTGGTTTCCGATTCACGAACGAAACGGCATCGACAATCCAATTCGTTCTGTTTTGTTTCTTGATGGCCCTTTCACCCATCTCGGTGGTCGCCAATCCGTTCCAAGATAATGACAACGATGGTCTAACGGCGGAAGAGCAAAAACTTGTTCGCGCGGTTGAAGATCATCGTATCAAGGCCATCAACAAAGTCATCGGAAGCGTTATTGCGATCTACGATGATGGTCGTCAGGGCGGTGGGTCGGGAGTGATCATTGATCCGAGCGGAATCGCACTCACAAATCATCACGTCATTATGGGAGCAGGTGTCGAAGGCTGGGGTGGGCTTGCAGATGGAAAGATGTACCGCTGGAAACTGATTGGAACGGATCCAGGTGGTGATGTTTCGATCATTCAAATGGAAGGCCGGCATGATTTTCCTTACTCTCGGCTAGGCGATTCTGACAAAGTTCGCGTGGGTGATTGGGCGATGGCGATGGGGAACCCGTTTATTTTGACTGAAGACCAGGTCCCTACGGTGACCCTGGGGATTGTCAGTGGCGTCAAGCGTTATCAGCCGGGAGCTGGGCTGAATCAACTGGAATACGGTAACTGTATTCAAGTCGACTCTTCGATTAATCCAGGTAACTCAGGTGGCCCGCTTTTTAATCTTCAAGGCGAAGTCATCGGGATAAACGGGCGAGGAAGTTTTAAAGAGCGTGGTCGCGTCAACGTTGGATTGGGGTATGCGATTTCCGCGAATCAAATCAAGAACTTCATTCCCGACTTGTTGGCGACCAAACTCGTTGAGCATGCGACGTTGGATGCAGTATTCTCGGAGCGTGATGGCAAAGTCGTTTGCTCGACCATCAATCTGGATGCAAAAGTTGCAGAGCTAGGCGTTGAGCTTGGCGATGAGTTGTTGGAGTTTGAGTCGACCAAAATCGTCAATGCGAATCAGTTCACGAATCTAATTTGTACCGTTCCTGAAGACTGGCCGATTCGATTGGTGATTCGAAAGAAGGACGGGACAGAGAAAACGATTCATACACGCGCGTTTGGATTGCCCTATCAGAAACCCAAAAAACCAAAACAGCAGCCCAAAGGCAAGAATAAGGCGGAAGAAGAAAAGCTAAAAAGAAAACGCCAAATGATTGAGTTGCTTGCTGCTCCACCGGGAAAAGTTCGCTTAAAAAATATCAACCGGAAATATGCCGATCATCTTTTTGCTGATTGGAAATCGTTTAGTGGTAAAACAAATTTTGAAGATTCGAAAATGGTGTACTTCGAAGATTCAATCGTAAAACAGGACAAAGCGATTGGTGCCCAGAAACTTTGGGTTGCTACCGATGGAAGGTTTTCAATTGTCTGGGCGATCGAAGGTCAGTCTCCCGTCAGATATACCTTTGACGGATCAGATTTTTACAAATCTGTCGACTCTCGTGTTACCAAGATGACTTTGGTGGAAGCAAAAATAAATTTGCCCGTTCTCCAGGCGATTTCGCTGGCCGCCCATTTTCGCGAAACACCGTTCGATTGTCTTGGGAGCTCAATGATTCACGGCGGTGATAAAGCTTTGGGGCAGGTCGCGTATCGATTTGAGTGCCTCGATGATGATAAAGACAAGTTCTATTTTTGGCTTCAAATGTACGATCAAAATGGAAACTCATTCCATCGCTTGCTTAAGGCATCAGCGGATATGGATTGCGATGAAAATGGCGGTGTCGTTTTTGAAGAATGGAAGGAATGCGACAAGACCTTTTTCCCAATGAAACGCCGGTTTGTAGTTGGCTTGGCCGAGACAACTATGTTCCAAGTCGAAAATGAGAAGATCGAATGGTTGGATGATTTTGATGAAGATTTATTCGAGGTGAATACTGAATCGGATTCGGTCGCTGGCGAAGAGCGAGGTGAAAAATGAATCGGCGATTAACGATCAGTCTTTTTGGTTTGCTCGGTTGCATGTTGTTGGCTGAGGTTAGCGCCGCTCAGGATCAAGCCAATTTCTTGGACAAAGCGATCAAGATTGCTAATCCTCGAATGGTCAAAGTGTACGGTGCGGGTGCGGGGCGAGTGGAAGGCTTCGCGAGCGGGATCTTGGTTTCCAAAGATGGACGCATTGTCACGTCACAAGGTGTTTTTCTAGATGGTAAGCAAATCAAGATTGGTTTGGCTGATGGATCAACGCATCAAGCTGTCATTTTGAAGCGAGATCGAAAATCTCAGTTGAGTCTCCTAAAAATCGAAGCAGACACACCAGACTTTTTTGAACTAAGCGACCAGCCGATCGGCAAAAAGGGAGACTGGGTGGTTGCACT
The DNA here is from genome assembly GCA_964595515.1 of uncultured Pirellulaceae bacterium. Taxonomy (GTDB): domain Bacteria; phylum Planctomycetota; class Planctomycetia; order Pirellulales; family Pirellulaceae; genus Mariniblastus. The sequence goes on along the minus strand of CAZQQR010000048.1, from coordinate 16,385 downwards.
GACAAATGCTTTCAAGGTCGCTGAAAAAGTCGAGCCTCTTTCTGCAACGTTGGGGGTAATCTCATTGCGCACGACCATGGAAGCTCGTCTGACAAAACGCGATGTCGCGTATCAGGGGGAATTGGTTTTGATTGACGCGATCACGAGTAATCCAGGCGCTTCCGGTGGTGCTGTTTTGACGATGGATGGCAAACTCGTTGGTACTGTGGGAAAGATCATTAACAGCTCGGAAACCAATACGCGGCTAAACTATGCGGTTCCCGTTGCGGCTTTAAAAACATTTGTTGATTCGAAAGCCAGTCCCGTCGCTAATGCCGAAACCGCCGTCGTATCGGAAACTGAAAAAGCTGATTTTGGATTTGTATTATTCAAGTTTGGCGGTCGTGGAAATCCAGCTTACATCGATCGCGTGCTTCGCGGTTCACCTGCCGCCGCTGCAAAACTGAAATCAGATGACATGATTGTTGCCATCGCTGGACAGCAAATTGGATCGATCAGGGACTACGAAACTGCGATGGAAACGGTCCGACC
>CAZQQR010000048.1:9063-15754 GCA_964595515.1 uncultured Pirellulaceae bacterium | reverse complement strand
GCCATGTCGTTGACTTCCAAAGCGTTTCGCGTGGCTGCCAAAAAGATCCAGCCTTGCCTGGTCACGATTGAATCTTACGGCGGAGTCAGTGCGGTCCAAGGGCGGATTGGCGGGATCCGTGCGCAAGGAGAAGGCAACACCACAGGCGTGATGATTTCCAGTGATGGATATATTCTTACCAGTACATTCAATTTCGTTCAGCAACCACCTGTAATTTCAGTCGTTACCAGCGATGGTGAAAGGCGGTTTGCAAAATTGCTGGGGAGGGATGACACACGAAAAATCTGCTTGCTCAAAATTGATGGTGTATCAGACATGCCGGTGCCAGAATCGGTGGACCCAAAAGAGCTTCGTATCGGACAGTGGGCTTTGACTCTAGGAGTTGGTTATGGCGACACAAGTCCGGCGATGTCGATGGGGATTATCAGTGCGACGAATCGAGTTGGTGGTCGGGCTGTTCAGACGGACGCGAATATTAGCCCTGCAAATTATGGAGGTGCTTTGATCGATTTAAAAGGAAGGTTGATTGGGGTTTGCGTTCCGCTAAATCCGCAATCTCAGGCTGTTGGAGCGGGCGTCGAATGGTACGACTCCGGAATCGGTTTTGCGATTCCGATGCGTGAAATTGAGAAAGTGATCAAGCGGCTGAAGACTGGTGAAAAGATCATGCCGGGCTTCATTGGAGTGATTGCCATTCCAAATCCCCAAGGCAAGGGGCTCTTTATTCAGCGCGTCTATCAAGACACCGCAGCCTCGGAAGTCGGTCTTTTGGTTGAAGATATTATTCTTCAAATCAACGGCACAAAAGTGAATGATCTGCTGACGTTCAAAAGTCTTCTCAGTAAATATGAAGTTGGAGAATCAGTAGAGTTAACAATTCTCAAGAGCGGGGACGCGGATGAAAATCCCGTGAATTTGACGGTCGAATTAGGAAGTCCGCCCAAACCCAAAAACGAACCCGAATCGCTCGAGCCCCCAAAGATTCGCTAGTTGAACCTGGTCAGCGATACGACCAGTTCGTCGCTGACAAGAGCCCAGCTCGCTGGTAGCGGAACTCGTCAAGAGTTCTGATTGCTTCAAGATTTCTGACTGCTTAGAAAGTCTCGGGCGTCTCGGCGTGTCCATTCCATTACGACGTCCACTCACCTCTGTCTCGCGAAAAAACTGCTAAGAGCATTCGTCTATTCAACCGCGGGGGTCACCCTTAGTTTTACTTGGTACTCGCCTGTCCATTTGTAATTGTTGTTCAAGTAGTTGTCCTGCATCGCAATTCCCAGGTAGAGGACTCCGCTTTTCTTGGCGACAAATTCTCCATCGGCCCCAACTTTGATAATCTCGCCCTCGCTCCCAACTCTTATACACAAGGTACCGGATCGAATTCCCCGATACTGTCCTTGATTGTTCATGCCGTTGGGCGTGCAAGTTTGACTCCAGTTGGTCCAGTTGACGACTCCGCTTGCTCGAATGCGAATCTTGTCGCCTGGCTTAACGCGAATGCGTGAGGAAACGGGTTTTCGTTGAAAGAAGACTTCCGCTCCTACAGTCAGCGTTTTCTTGACTTGATCGGCTGCAACATTGAACGTCCGGTCAGCTTTTTTGATGTCACTAAGGCTGATATTCAATTTTCCGAATTTGCTCCGAACGATAAAGTTTGATTCTTGAATTTTTCCGACGATTGAAAAATCGGGAGTCTCAATCGTGTCGCCTTCGATCAGACGACGAACCGAAGCCTCTTCATCGTCGTCCTCGTTTTCCTCAATCTCAACGTCGATAGCCGAAATGATTTCGGTCATTCGTTTCTTCCGTTCCGCGTTGCCTTTGCCAGAGTAACGATTGAGAAGCAATCTGATTTGAGGGCCCATTGCGATGAGTTGTTTGTGAGAATTTTCTCGCACCTCAAAATCTGGATCACCTAACCCCGAGATTAAGCCTTCGAATTTTTCTCGGAATTCTGGCAGGCTTTCAATTCCTGGATAAATCTTGAGGATGCGATTGATCGGGATTTCCAGCGAGCCAAAATCGGTTTCAACGTGAATCGATTTCGTTTCAACTTCTCCGCCAATGATCGAGCCATCCCAGATGTAGAATCGAACTTGTTGATCACCAACGATGTCGATTTTCGAAATGGTATCGGTAACTGGCTGTTCGTCTTGCTCGTCTTTTTTTCCAGCCTGCTTTTTGTTTTCTGTTTGGGCAGTGGTTTGCTGGATTCGCCCGCGGCACATTATGGGGCTCGCGAACAGAAAAAATGCGGTGATGAAAATTAAGAAGACGATTGAATTTCCAGAAGGGCATTTAAGGCGCTGATATCCGCATCCAAGATTTAATGTTTGACTCAGTGTTTGACTCAGTATTCCACTCAGTGTTTTGGATTCAACGTTCATCACTTCAGCTCACGGTAGTTCGTTATTGGGTACAGCCGTCTCTATTTTGAACCAAGATCGCATGCAATTGTAGGATTTTGTTGATACTTGAAAGGAATTTGGTGGGCTGTTTCCAACTTGAATAGACAAATATCATGTCCATTATCAATCACCACGTTTACGGCGACGCGCAGGAGAATCCATGGTCACCTCAAAATTAACAAATCAATTCGATCTTGAAGCATTTCAAGCCGCCATTCAGAAGTTTGGGTTTGACGGCTGGTTGCTTTACGATTTTCGTGGCCTCAACGTTTTGGCTTTGCGAGTGCTCGGGATTCCTGATTCGGAAATTGGTTCCAGGCGATTCTTCTACTTCATTCCTGCAACGGGGACGCCCAAGAAGCTTGTTCACCGAATCGAAGCTGGCGCGTTGGATCATCTGCCGGGTGACAAAACGATCTATTTGACTTGGCAAGAGTTGCACGCGGGAATCAAGCACTTGGTTGACGATTCAAATCTGATTGCGATGGAGTATTCGCCCAAAAACGCAAACCCGTATATCTCGCGTGTCGACGCGGGCACGGTCGAGCTTGTTAGAGAATGTGGATGTGAGATCGGAAGCTCGGGAAACCTGATTCAGTATTTTGAAGCTCGGTGGAGTGACGAGCAGTGGCAATTGCATCTTCAAGCTGACGAGTTGAATCGAGCCGCGTTTGATCTTGCCTGGAAGTACATCGCCGACAACGTCCGACAGGGGAACGCGATTCGCGAAACGGACGTGCAGGGGATGGTGATGGATTACTATGCTGAAAATAATATGACGACCTACCATCCTCCGATTGTTGCAGTGGGGCCGGGCAGTGGTGATCCTCACTATGCGCCGCAACAAGGATCAGACAAAGAAATCAAAGCAGGCGATTTTGTGTTGTTGGACATGTGGGTAAAAATGGACTTGCCCGGCGGCGTGTATAGCGACGTGACAAAAGTCGGATTTGTTGGCGAGTCGGTGCCAGAAAAGTACACCAAGATTTTCGACATCGTGGCTGCGGCAAGAGACGCAGGAATTGAATGTGCTAAATCGGCGTTTGAGTCAGGGCGAGAAGTCCAAGGTTGGGAAGTTGACCGGGCAACTCGCAATGTGATTGATGAAGCGGGTTACGGCGAGTACTTTATTCACCGAACAGGTCACAACATCGGTCAAGAAACTCATGGCAACGGGGCGCACATGGATGACTTGGAAACAAAAGAAGAGCGTTTGATCCTGACGAGAACCTGTTTTTCAGTCGAACCAGGGATCTACTTGGATGAGTTTGGAATTCGCTGTGAAGTCGATGTCTACGTTGACGCAGATTCCAACATTCATGTTACGGGCGGGGTTCAATCAGAGGTCACACCGATTTTGGCTCGCTACTAATTTAATTGAGCAGCGCAGTTGGGAAGAAGTACCGCTTTTTGCGGCGGGCGGGTTGAAGGAATCGATCTACGGAGAGATGCCGCCACCGAAGAAATACCCTGCAATGAATCCGCCGAGGATGCCGATCGCCAAACAGATTACTCCCGTCACAATCAAGGCGGCGGTTGAAAAACTGGTCGCGTCGTCCAGTCGACCTGCCGATTTGAATTGTTCAATCGTGCTCATCGGCGGCGGAGGTTTTTTGCTTCCGCCGACAATACTGGTTCCCGAGCCATCTGAGATAGTCCCGTGAATGCTACTTTGATGCGTATCACTGATGTCCTGCATGGCCATCTCGGTGACTTCATCATTGGGATCCGTGTCCTGAGAGTCAGGTGAGCCAAGCGGTTCCGGAGTCCAGCGAGGACGGTCGCCCATGTCTTCTCGCAACAGCGGGCTGTCGTCTGCAGCCCACGGAGCGAGTCGTTCGGCAACTTCTGTCGCTGTCTGGATTCGTTCCTTCGGGTCTTTTTCCATCATGTCGCCGATCAAGTCAACGAAGTCGTCGCTGACTTCTTCATTGAATCGGCGAGGGTGCCAAGGGGTTTCTTCGAGGTGGCGCCGTGCTTTACTTTTTGGAGTTCCACCAGGAAAAGGTACTTTCCCAGTGACGGCATAATACAGAGTGCAGCCCAGCGAGTAGATATCCGAGGCACTCGTGATATTGGTCGGGGTTCGAATCTGTTCAGGCGAAAGGTAGTCTGCAGTTCCTACAATTTTTCCAGCACGCGGGTCGTTGGGATCGTTCAGGTAAAACGCCAATCCAAGATCGGAGAGTTTGGCGACTCCATCGGGGGTAACCAGAATGTTGCCGGGCTTGATATCCCGGTGGATCAATTTGGAGTCGTGAGCGTGCGCCAGTCCCTCGGCAGATTGCTTGATAATGTTGGCCGCCTGTTGGACCGATAGTTTTCCTTTGGAACGAACGAGCCGCCGAAGATCAGTTCCAGGGACGTATTCGACCACGAGATAATGAACGTTGCCGTCTTCGCCGGCGTCGAATGCTTGAACAAGGTTCGAGTGATTTAGCTGAGCCTGTGCCCGAATTTCTCGGCGGAAGTTTTCGATGGCTTCTGGGGTCGTTTTGTGAAGCGGCAAAACTTTTACGGCCGATTCACGTCCAAGCATTTCGTGGATCGCTTTGAAGACCTGCCCCATGCCACCTTGGCCGATCCAGTCGGTAATGATGTAGGGTCCAAGGTTAAGTTTCGTTCGCCCCGTCAACAGCTGGTCGGCTTGATAGGCTGAAATGACGTTCATCTCGACGAGTTTTTGAGCCAGCTTTTTCTCGCTGACTTCGGTCGTAGAATCGCGAGATTTGCCTTTAACAATCAGGTTGATTGCCTGACGTATTTGTTCCTCGCTGACCAGCTCACTGGCAAGTGCAGTTTCTTTAAATTTACTGCGTTGTTGAGGCATGAAGGTTCGCGAAGAGAGACAAGGTGACGCTTGATAGTATTGCCGATGACTGACTGTTTCGCGGCAGCAATTTATGATATCGAAAACCGTTCGACATGCCACCAACTCGGTGGAACCGATTCGAACGATTGTAGGACTTTTTTGGTCGGATGTTGGATGACAAGTTTGCGAGAATGCAACGCGATTCCCTTTCGAAAAGAACGTTTGCTACCGTACTTTCGGTCCCCAATAATCGGGCAGCCGGCATTTTCAAGCTGAACTCGAATCTGATGTTTGCGTCCTGTTTCTAAATTGACCTCTAGCAGCCAGTGCTGATCTGTTTTGCCGATTGTGCGATACCGGAGTTTAGCGAGTTTTGCCTGAGCTTGATTCTTGGCGTCTTCTGGAATCACGACCATTCGTTTTTGAACGTCATTTTTGACAAGTCGATCCTCTAGATTTCCAGTTTCCGGGAATTGGTTCTTGATCGCGTCCGCGGCACTTATCATGGCCCAATAAGTTTTTTCAGGCTCGCCTTTGCGAAACTGATCGCTTAACCGACTGGCCGCTTTGGATGTTCTCGCAAGCACGATAACCCCGGATACGAACGAGTCAATTCGGCTGACGACTCCGATGTAAACGTTGCCGGGTTTCTTAAATTTGTGTCTGATATATTCTTGAGCTTGAAGGTGAAGACTGTCCTCGCCGGCACGAGCACCCATCGTTGCAATCAGTGGGGGTTTATCGACGACCAGCAAATGATTGTCTTCAAAAATTACTTTTAAACTGGCCATGAAAAAAGCCTAGCAGATACGCCGCCCATGAATAGTCGCCACTTGATTCTTGCCAGTCAATCTCCCCGTCGTCGCGATCTGCTGGAGCAGCACGGATATTCTTTTGATGTGATCGCGCCCGACGATTCTGTTGAACTGGGAGTTTGTTCCGATTGCTCACCGCAGGATTTAGTTCTGCAAGCGTCACTCTTGAAAGCCCGAGCAATCGCGAAGCAAGTCGACGAAGGTCTCGTTTTGGCGGCGGACACAGTTGCTGAATGTCAGGCACAGATTCTTGGGAAACCAGTGGATCGCGATCACGCGGAGCGGATGCTGAGGCTGGTCAGTGGGCAACGTCACCAAGTTCTAACCGGGGTTTGTTTGTGGCATTGTCCTTCGGGAGAATACAGTTGCCACCTTGAGCAAACCATTTTGCGAATGGATCCGCTCTCTGAAGAAAAACTAACCCAGATTTTGGATTCAGATTTGTGGGTCGGGAAAGCGGGTGCGTTTGGTTATCAAGATGGACTTGATTGGGTGCATATCGAATCTGGGCTAGAGTCGAATGTGGTTGGACTACCGATGGAACGGTTGGATGGCTGGATTGATTCCCTGGTGCGACAGGTGGAAGAATCACAGTAAGTAAGTGATTGTTGTTGAGGAGTAGGTCTACCGAAAAATTTCAATTGCCACGAGGTTATTGA
>CAZQQR010000048.1:0-8963 GCA_964595515.1 uncultured Pirellulaceae bacterium | reverse complement strand
AGTGAGATGTCGTCAAAAGTCCTCAAAGAAGTCGCTTTGATTTTCATCGCTTGGCTTTTGCCATTGGCAATCTTTGGGCCTTTGGCAATTCGAGTCAGCTTGTTGAAGATTCGTTTTTGGTTGCCAACGATTTTCTTGATCTCTTTGTCAATCTGCCCCATTTTTTGGTTGTATGCGTTTTGGGTTTGTGAAATCTGCAAACGGATTGAGTTTGCCTGATTCGACAATGCTACGCCGTCGCGGTCCAGTTGCGAGAGTCGTAGCTCTGAGTTTTGGATCTGTGTTGTCAAATGAAAGGTCGAAGGTCGGAATCGAGGTGGCGTGTTCATGATTGCATTGAAGTCAGAATACAGCACGTCGAGGTCGCGCTGGGTTGCACGAATGTCCGATGAAATGGAACTCAGTTGACGTTCGATGGAGGCTCCGTTTTGCTGAAGTTGTGAGATCTTCGCTGTTCCTTCTTCTTGCAACTGTTGTTTGTTATCGTTGAGTTGAACGCGAGTGCCCGCCAGAATCGCATTTTGTTGTTCGAGGTTTTGGGCTTCTTTGTCATTCTCGATTTGAACTTTGGCCAATTCATCTTTGGTTTTCTGACCATGCTGCTTCAGAATCGCGTCGTGCTTTTTTAGTGTTGCATCACGATGTTCATTGAAAAGCGCCAGGGTTTCTTTGGAGAGGCCTTCAGCAACGGTGAGAATCGTTGTCTCAAGCAGGTCCTCGTTGACACTGTCTTTGACGGGGCCCTGAAAGTAGCCGATCATTCTTCCCAAGCGTCGATAGATTACTTTTTCGGTTTCTGGCGTGATTTTCGATTGAGCGATTTTTTGTTTGAGTGATCGAATGTCGACGCAGGATTGATCGTAATTGTTGATTAACGCATTGATCCACGCTTTCAACATCCAAGCGTCCAAGACATTAGGATGCTTGGTCGCAATTTCATCCGCAACAGCTTTGGCCTCGCGCACTCTGTTTTGCTGCAGTCGATTGAGGGCGTAAGCCAACAGCAACGCCGGATCGTCCGAGCCTGCTGCTCCAAATGTTGAAGTGGAACGTGTGGAAATTTCTGGTCCACGTTCCCAATCGGCGGTCAACAGTTTTTGGCTGGCCGCAACAACGGATCCAGCGGTCGGGCGGTCGAGTGGGCCAAGAAGTTGTCCGAAAGCGTTCCCGCCAAACGATGTGAAAGCAATCAATGCCGTACAAGCTTGCAGGCTCAAGGAACGAATGACGATTGCTGGCATGGTTATCTTCTTTTGCTGAAATTGTCCACTGACGTCTTATTATCCGGTCCAGTAGCTTGCGAGGCAAATTGGTGCTTGGGTTACCCGACGGTTTTCGTTTGAATAGGGCTTTGTTTGCAGAGCGAGCTGTCGCTGATTGCGAGCGGCAAGCCCCTTCGATTTTGGGCGGAGTTCCTCGGCAAAACCTCTCAGAATCGGCTGTTTTCCAGTGTTTTCAAAGCAATTCATGCTGTCAGCATTGCCCCTGTCAATCAGCATTGACTCAATTTTCGATTCGGAACAAGCTAACGTCTTAAATCATCAGGGAAAAACAACTGGGCCACAGGAAGTCGACCCAATCACAATCCAGAGGTGCAAGGATGCTCATTTTGGTTTCTTCAGCTATGTCTGTCGTCGTGCGCGGTTCACGACTGTTGCTAACGTCGCTAATTTTGATTGCGACATTCACTTTGCCCAGCGCCGAAATTGCCCAAGCTCAATCTGCGTCATACTCTGGCCAGAAATCGATTCTCGTCAAGCAGAACGAGACTCCTACGGCGGGATCTAATGGTTCAGCAAGTATCGATTCAGATCAAACGATTTCAACGCGTTCGACTTTTACGGCAAGGGCTCAAGAAGGAAAGTCGTATCAGTTTGGCGATGACCCCAAGCCTCCTCGCCAGCTGTTGGTTCCAAACACTCCGACAGAAGACACTTACACGCGTCCTCAAGTAGCTCCAATCACCGTCAATGATTTGCGGGGCGGCCCCCGCGTGTCAGGTTCAACATCGACGATGCAAAGTGACGATTTTGAAAAGAATAATGGGCCTCAGGCCGTTGGCACTTTTGCAACCTCCAAGCAGTCTTGGCAGGACCAAAATGATTTACCACCCGTTAATAAATCGTTTCAACCGTCAGCTAGTTCTGATGGTCCTCAGCCAGATACGAGTTATCAAAAATTGAATTTTGGATCCAGCAATTATGAATCCAGTCGCAATCCAGGTTTGAGCTCTCGTTCCCAAGCTCCAGTCGTTGCATCATTCGGTTCGCAGGAGCCAACTAACGCAACCAGCAATTTTGGAAATCAGAATTTTACGAATCAGGGGCAGGCCGGTCCCGGATATTCGAAGCCAGTGGTGGCGGAAAGCTCTGTTGTAAGCTCTCGTCAGCAGTATCCGAGCCAAGCCAATCAGCAAAGAAACGCGATGGCGCAGCGACCCATGTCTTCTTTCAATCGTGACCAGTCAGTTCAGCCAACGAATTACGCGCAACCCGTTCCCAAGAAGAAAGTTCGAACGGATCTCGCAAAGTCATTGATGGCGAGATACTCAGTCGACAATTTATCAGGTCAGCTTCCCGGTGATCCGTTGAAGCTCGTTGACTTGATTAGCCAGCCTATTGATATTTCTCGTCGTCAAGAAATGGTTCATCGGTACTGGGAAACGTACTATGATTGGGCTGCTTATGTGAATGCTCAGCAATATCTTGGTTGGTTAAACCAGGTTTCTGCGGGAGCGACTTCCGCCGAAAGCGGAATGGTTGAGGCTGCCCAGTTGGTGGCGCAAAATCGTGTGCTTGCCGCTGAGATTCAGCTTGGCAAATCACAGGCTGGCATGCTCGAATTTTTGCCCGGCCGAGGAACAAGCCAATTGCCTTTGCCAGCCGATCAGCCGCTGATTTCACGCTATCGTACCAACTACGATCTTTACAAATCACAAAGAATGATGCCTGAGAGTTTGCGTGGGATCGATCAGATGCTGCCGAAGACTCTAGAGTTGATTTCAAATCGTGCCGAAGCCGCACAGCTTTCAAGGTCTGCAGCCGATCAAGTGCTGCGAGGTCTCCAAGGACGCCAAACATCGATCACTTCAGTTTTGGAAGCAGGCAGAATTTGGAGGTTGGCTGAGCGTGATTTGATCGCTTCGGTTACTAGCTACAATCAGGCGATCGCGGACTACGCGCTTAGTATTTCGCAAGGATATCAACCTCCAGAAAAAATTGTTGCGATGTTGATCGGCAAGCCAAAACCGAACCAAGCTCAGCCGCAACCATCCAGTCAATCACGGCTTGCGTCACAACGAGGTATGGGAATTGTTGACAACGGACGGACCGGCAACGGGCGAACTACCAACGGATCAACTGCCAATGGGCGGTCAACGGGCCGGACGATTAATCAAACTAGCACTCCCGGGCAAAATTACGGACTCGGATTTGGAGCGCCCGTCAACAATGGATCAACCAGAAATCAGCCAGGGCGTAATTTAGCCAACCCAATGGGGGCGGGGGGAATTGGGCGTCCACCAGCCCAACAACCAGTCGGCGGTGGACAGGGGATGGGGCGGAATCCTTCCGCACAAAATCCCTCAGCTCAAGGTAATGGAGGAAGCATCTACTCCCGTGCTAGGCCGGAGAGCGGGCAACCCGGTACCTCAAATCAGCTCAATTTTGGAGCAAGCGGAAACGGCCCATCGATCAACGGTAGTTTCAAAGCACCCCCGACTTCAATTCCAACCGTACCGCCATCGAATGGTCGTGGGGGATTTGGACCGCAGCCGACTGTCCAGGGAAGCGGTGCAGGATCGAATCAGTTCGGGCCGCCAATTGGGAAGTAGTGATTCGCCAGTCTTGATTTTAAGATAGATTCGCGGTGAGGCAGGTATCGTCAGGCACAGCCTGACCTACGGGGTTCGGTTTGTGTGCTCGATTTGCGAGTCGGTAGTACATCGCGTCGGTGGCAAATGAAAAAGCCGAAGCAATGAGTCTCCCGTGGGATTCCCTTTGACTTCGGCTTTGGTGATAACAGGTTGTTGAATAAATCAGTGATCGCGAGCTTATTCGCTTACGCTGATTTCGATTTTTCGTGGAAGAACTTTTTCTGATTTTGGCAGAACAAGTTCGAGGATTCCGTTCTTGAATTGAGCCACAATTCGGTCGGCATCGACAAGCGTTGAAAATTCGAAAGCTCGTTTGAAGCTTCCTTTTACTCGCTCTTCACGAAGCACTGTGAACTCTTCTGGTACTGCCGCGATTGTTTTTTCGCCGCTAATTTCCAGTCGACCTTCTTTCATTTCAATCGAAACGTCGGCAGGATTCACGCCTGCAAGTTCGACAATCATTTGGTACTCGTTGTCGCTTTCGAGCACGCTGATTCGCGGTGCCCAACCTTGTTCCGGTTGTGATTTTTGAAGTGCGTCACCAAAAAAGTGATCCACCAAGTTGTCTACGTCGATTTGAAAATCGCCGAAAGGAGTTTTCACTCGGTTATGTTGATTAAGTTTCATTGTTTACTCCTGAAGGAAAAGTTTGCGATACTGACGCTTTGTCATTCACGTCCGCTAACGGAGAAACAGATAATGCAATGAGCGTGCCAAATCTGAAAATTGGCCAAATCGCTCGGTAATTTGGCCTGTTTTGTAGTCGTTTTCAATTCGGAGTAAGTCTTGGGTAATTCGGTTTATAGGCAATCATGACAAATAGAAGGATGCCATGCAGAAACCGATTACGCAGGAAAGTGCAAGGTTGAGCACCAACAAAACGAGCCCTAACACTTGATTCTTGTTGATTGCCTTCATAGCAAAGAAGCAACCGAGTAGAAGAATAACAAAAGCAATTGTTCCTACGCCGGCATCGATAGCGATTGCAACATTCCGCCCTAGCGGATGTGGTTCTCGACCAGCCGTCGTAAGCGTTAGGTCGGTAATGATGTATCCGATTATCAGCAGCGGAGAGAATATTAGGCAGATGAACGACTTGCTCAGATTAGACAGTGGGCCAATATTGTTGTGCCGAGATTTGGGTCTTCTGGCTTCTGGCGTGTCGGGCGTTTGGTAAGGATTTGGTTCAGGCATCATTCGTCCCGCTAGACTTTGCGGACTTTTGCCAATTGCTTTTCCATGCGTTTGGGAGACACCGTCAAACTAGTGCCTAGCTGTTGCGCGAACAGTGAAACTCTCAGTTCCTCGATCATCCAGCGGAAGGTGATCAATTCTGGGTCAACGATTGCTTGGGCTTCCTGAAACTCTTTCAGCTCAGAATAGGTCGTCCAGTAGTTTGCCAGCTGCTCCCGAAACGACCTTTCTTTCTCTGGAGGCGTAGAATCAAGTTTGCTCAGTCGGTAAGCGATTGCCTGAAAATATCTTGGATAATTCTGTAACCACATCCAAGGCGTCTTGGCCAAAAAGCCGTCTGTTTTTAGCTCACTAATTTGAGATCGCACATCGCCCTTTGCAGAACCAAATCGCGATGGCAATGATTCCATCTTCAATTGAACCTCGTGGGCAGCGTCAGCGAGTTTTGGCAACCACTTGGCAACGTCTTGAGTCGCAATACTGACGCGTTCAACGCCATTGTTCTGCGACTGAGAAAATTCGGATTCGTTTCTTGGAATTTTTTGCCGGTCAACAAATGCGATACGAGCGATCAAATCCGACATCTGCTCTTTCAGCTCACGGGTGGGAAGCAAATGGGAAAGTGAGATTGAGTGCTTGTTTAGATCGGGCAACCAGTTGACTTGCGATTTTAAGTTCTTGCGATTGACGAGTTGGTAGAGCCGCACCAACCCCTGCCGCGTCGTGAACTCACTAGCGCTTTGTGAATCACAGAGCCTAATCCCTACGGAGTCTTGTTGATCGACAATAGCTGGATAGGCCGCCAATTGGGTTGCGCCCCGCGTGATCGAGACTTCTTTGGGAAGCTCGTCAAAGCTCCATGATTTTAGGCCGTCTTGGTTCCAGGTTGAGTCGTCAACTTCTACGATGTTTGATGAATGTTCTGCGCCTAGCTGCGTTCGAATGTCCGCGACCGACCTGCCCTCGGCGATGATTTCTCCTTCGCCGTCAACGACTTGAAGGTTGACTTTAAGATGCTGGTCAAGTTTTTCAGTTTTGAACATGGATGCAGTAATCGGAAGGCCGCCGATGCGAGTCAACTCACGTGCGACAGCTTCCAAGAATATTCCCTGACCAAACGGAAGCGTCTCCGCGATCGTTTTTGCTGTGTCTGGTGCGGGAACAAGGTTGCGACGAATCGACTTTGGCAAACTACGAATCAACGAGATGATTCGAGACTCCATCAAACCAGGGATCAACCAGCCCGTTTGAGCATCATCCAATTGCCCGACGCCTTCGACGGGGAGTTGAATCGTGGCTCCATCGTCAACGGCTCCAGGTTCAAACCGATATTTGATCGGAATGTTCATGGAACCAATGCTGACTTTGTCTGGAAACTGCTCTCCTATGTCGGCAATTTCAGAAGTCGGCAAGAGATCCGAACGAGTCATTCGAAGTTCCGTGTCCAATTTGGAATCGGATTTGAGAAGCTTCTTTAAACTTTGCCCATCAACGGCCGACTGGGGAAGTTTTGCCTGGTAAAAATTAATTAAGGTTTGCGAATCGATGATCAAGTCTCGTTGGCGAGTTTTAGCAGCTTCGGATTTGACTTGCTCCAACAACCATTGATTGTGCAGAAAAAAGTCTTGCCCGCCTTCGAACTCTTCGCCGGCTAAACCTTGTTCGATGAATAGGTCGCGTGCTACCTCCGGGTCGATGTTGCCATAACCAATCATTCTTCCGGCTACGATTGGCAGGCCAAATAGCGACACGTGTTCGTTTGCGACGACGGACTGACGTTTTTTACTCCAACGTGGATCGGTGTATCTTTTTTTGACCAAGTGGCTGGCGAACGGCTCGATCCAATCGGGAGAAATTTTCGCCACCGTTCGTCCGTACCGGCGAGAGGTTTCGACGACTTCTGCGGCGACGATCCATTTTGGTTTCGCTTCGAAAATTCCAGAACCAGGCCAGAGGTGAAACTTGATGTTTCCAGCGCCGGTGTATTCGTGACGATCACCTAGCAGCGCAACTCCTGAAAGTAATCCAGACAGCAAGCTTTGGTGGATCGCGTTGTAGTCGTCCTTCCGCGATCGTGTTTTTAATTTTTGGCCGTGAACCATCGCTTTGAGTTGGCGATGAATGTCTTGCCACTGACGCATTAGCGGAAACGACAGAAAATTCTTTTGACAGGCAAGTTTGAGTTTGCTTTTTGAGAGGTCTTCTTTGAGTTTGTGAAAGAAGTCCCATAGTTTTAGCATCGCGAGAAAATCAGATTTCTCGTGTGCGAACTTTTCATGCTGGGCATCCGCGGCTCCTCGATGTTCCGGAGGTCGAACACGCGGGTCTTGAATTTCCAATGCCGATGCGATGATCAAGATTTCACTCAAGCAATTCTGCTCGTCGGCTTCGAAGATCATCCTGCCAATTCTGGGGTCAACCGGCAATCTCGCCAATTTTCGGCCCATCGAGGTTAACCGGCGATGGTCGTCCGTCGCTCCGAGTTCAAACAGTGTTTTGAAACCGTCTCGAATCGACTCCGCTCGTGGCGGATCAAGGAAAGGAAACTCGTCTATTTTTCCAAGTTTCAAAGCAAGCGTTTGAAGAATTACGGCAGCAAGGTTTGTTCGTCGAATTTCCGGAGTCGTAAACTCTGGTCGCGACGCAAAGTCTTCTTCGGAGTAAAGCCGAACGCAGATGCCCGGCCCGATCCGGCCGCACCGCCCTGCCCTTTGCGCTGCTGATGCTTGGGAAACATCTTGAATCGGAAGCCTCTGGACTTTGCTGCGCGGTGCATAGTGACTGATTCTCGCAGTTCCTGTATCGATCACGAATCGAATCCGCGGAACAGTAATAGAAGATTCAGCAACGTTGGTGGCAAGGACGATTCGACGTTGTTTGCCAGGGTTGAAGACCTGGTTTTGCTGGTCGGTTGAAAGACGAGCGTAGAGAGGGACGACTTCGGTTTTGCGACCACGAAGGTTGGCAGTTCTGAGCCGTTTACTGAGTGAGCGAATATCGCTTTCCGTCGGTAGGAAAATCAGCATGTCGCCATCATCGACCATCGAAAGCTCTTGGCAAGTCGCGACGATATGGTCTTCGAGTTCTTTTTTCTGCTCTGAAATTTCTGGAGGCGAATATCGAATCTCAACGGGGAACGTTCGGCCTTCGACATTGATAATCGGGACTGGGTTATTGGTTGAATACGTGAAATGTTCCGCAAACCGCTCTGTGTCAATCGTTGCTGAAGTGATCACCAGTCGCAGGTCTTTGCGAGTCGCAAGCGTCTTTTTCAAATAGCCCAACAGAAAATCAATGTTCAGCGAGCGTTCGTGAGCTTCGTCGACAATGATCAATTCGTATCGTTCAAGAAACCGGTCGCTCTGAGTTTCCGCCAACAGGATTCCGTCGGTCATCAATTTGATAAACGTCTGGTCGCTTGTTTTGTCTGCAAACCGAATCTTGTATCCAACGTCAGAGCCTTGGGCGGATCCTAATTGCTGCGAGATTCGGGCGGCGACACCGCGTGCGGCAATTCGACGTGGTTGTGTGTGGCCGATGAAACCAGCGACACCGAATCCGGCTTGGATGGCCATTAGAGGAAGTTGTGTGGATTTACCGCTGCCCGTTTCGCCGCTGATCACGACGACTTGGTGATTTTGCATCGCAGCAATGATCTCGTCGCCGCGTTCAAAGATCGGAAGTTCTTGATCGACCTCGGGTTTGGGCAATCGCTGTTGCCGGTCTTCGTAGAGCGTGGCAGATTCGCGGATTCGCTGCTCGAGTTCAATGAACTTGGCAGCAATGGCTTCTTCGTTTTTGTGTTTACGAAAATCGGACTGAAGCTGACTGAGTTGCCGGCTAAGTCGAAATCGACCGCGCAGCATCGTCTTAGGGATCAGCTTTTTTAACTCGG
>CAZQQR010000047.1:0-23791 GCA_964595515.1 uncultured Pirellulaceae bacterium | reverse complement strand
GAGTTTGGCTTTTCGGCGGCCGATATGGTCGAAGACGATGACGACGAAGAGGATGGTGGGGACGAAGATGTTTCCCCGATCGAAGAGTTTGTCGAAGAGGTGGTTGGTGAAGCCGAAGGCGCCTCGGATGGCATGGATTGGTATATCCTGAAGGTTCAAGTGAACCGTGAAAATTCAATTTGTGACGCGTTAAAGCGGCGTGTCAAAGTCGCTGGGATGGAGCATTACTTCGGTGAGGTTTTGGTTCCAACCGAAGATGTTCGTGAGTTCAATAAATCAGGTAAGCAGCGGATTGTGAAGCGAAAGCTTTATCCCGGCTACATCGTTGTGAACATGTCGATCAATGACGATTCCTGGTTCTTGGTTCGTGAGACATCTGGAATTGGTGATTTTACTGGGGCTGCTGGAAAGCCGTCTCCTTTGACTCCTGAAGAGGTTAAGCGGATTCTTTCTGCGGCTCGTCCGGAGATTGAGGAAGAGGGTGAAGAGAATATTAAGACTGCGATTCCGTTTAAGATCGGTGATCGTGTTCGCGTGAAGGAAGGTTACTTCCAAAATCACGAAGGCGATGTGTCGGCGGTAGATGAGAGAAACGGTCGTATCACGGTAATGATTAACATTTTTGGCCGACCGAATCCGGTGGAACTGGATCACTGGCACGTTGAAAAAGTCTAGAAGTTGAAATTTAGTTCGTCGCCGATTCAGGAGAGTCGGTGACTCAAAGATAAAGCAGAAGAGAAATGGCAAAGCAGGTTACAGGCGAAGCGAAATTTCAGGTTCCCGGTGGGCAGGCGACTCCCGCACCGCCGGTTGGAACGTCGCTTGGTAAGTTCGGAATCAACCTTGGTCAGTTTGTTCAGCAGTTTAATGACCGAACCAAGGAATATAACGGAACGCCGATTCCGGTTGTTGTGACAGTTTACAACGATCGATCGTTTGATTTTGTAACCAAGAGTCCGCCAGCTGCTGCGATGTTGAAGCTGGCTGCTGGGATTGCCAAAGGCTCAGGGGTTCCTAATCGTGACAAGGTCGCGACGGTAACTCGAAAGCAGGTTGAAGAGATCTGCGAAAAGAAAATGGCTGACTTGAATGCTCGCGATCTTGATCATGCTTGCCGAATGATCGAAGGGACTGCCCGCAGCATGGGGATTATTGTCGAAGGTTAAAACCATGGCCGGACGGGCAGGACGACGTCGGTTAAGTATCAAAGAAGTGAAAGTTCAGAAGCAATGAAGCGTTCGAAAAGATATAAATCGTTGGAAGCCAATATTCCAGAAGAGCCAGTCGCTTTGACAAAAGCGGTTGAGATTCTCAAGGGGTTTGAGGGGACCAAGTTTGATCAGACAGTCGAGATTCACATGTGTCTCGGAATTGATCCCAAGCAAGCCGATCAATTGGTGCGAGGTTCGCTTGTGCTTCCGCACGGAATCGGAAAAACCCAGCGAGTTGTCGTGTTTGCAAAAGACGCGTTGGCTGAAGCCGCCAAAGAAGCCGGTGCTGATGAGGTTGGTCAAGAAGAATTGGCTAAAAAGATCAGTGATGGCTGGTTGGATTTCGATGTTTGCATTGCTTCGCCGGACATGATGGGCGTGGTTGGTCCTTTGGGCCGAGTGCTCGGCCCTCGAAGTCTCATGCCGTCCCCACGAGCAGGTACGGTTACGCCGGATGTGGCAAAGGCTGTTCAGGAATACAAGGCCGGTAAGGTTGAATTCCGTAATGACAATGGTGGCAACGTACACGCGGTTGTGGGCCGGTTGAGTTTTACTCCCGAAAAAATTCAGGAAAACGTACAAGCCTTTTTGGACTTCATTGATTCGTTGAAGCCTAATTCCATCAAGGGCGTTTATATCAAAGGTATTTCGCTTGCTGCCACGATGAGTCCAGGTGTTCCGTTGGCTGCTTAGTTAGGTCTAGGCGGTTGGTGGCCCGAGTGGGCGTTGGTTTGAGTGGTGAAGTAAGGCTACAGAATAAAGAGTTAGTCCAATGAGTAAGTTAGTAAAAGATTTGTTGTCCAAGGATCTCGCGAAGAAACTGGATGGCGTTGAGGATTGCGTTTTGGCGAATGTAATTGGGATGGACGCCAATTCAACGACCGCGCTCCGTCGCCGGCTTCGTGAAAAAGGGATCGGTTTGATGGTGGTCAAGAATAGTCTTGCCCGTCGTGCAACGGAAGGCACTTCGCTTGCTCCGGCATTCGAAGGGATTGGTGGCACTCATGCAGTGCTTTGGGGAGCGGAGGACTTCGTTTCTCTCGTAAAGGAAGTTTCGTCGCTTGATAAGGATGTGGAAGAGTATGAAGTCTTCCAGACAACCGGCGGTGTCATGGATGGGGAGCAATTGTCTCCCGAGCGAGTTACGGAAATCAGCAAATGGCCGAACCGGGCTGAGCAGCTAAGTATGCTGGTCGGTCAAATTCTTGGTCCTGGTTCTCAGTTGGCTTCTCAGCTGAACGGACCTGGTGGAATGTTGGCTGGGCAGATTAAGAAGATTGCTGACGACGAGTAAAATTACCAACGAAATTGTTGGTAGTGAGTAGAAGAAAGCGACTGATTGGTCCTCAGGTACTGTAAGTCGTCAATATAAAAAAGTTTGGTTGCCGACGCGGGCCGGTGATTGAGTTTGAAACAGTGGTTCAATTGAAAAGTTTGGGACGCGCGAGTACCGCAGCTCGTTTCGTTCAGAGATACGAAAGGTTTGACTTATGTCAGAAGATACAGCAACCGTGGAGTTTTCGGATTCCGCAAAAAAGCTTGGCGACCAAATCGCAGGATTGACTTTGAAGGAAGCTAAAGAACTTAGCGATTACCTCAAAGAAGAGCACAAAATCGAAGCTGCTGCTGGTGGTGCCGTAATGGTAGCTGGCGGTGGTGGTGGCGGCGACGCCGGTGGTGCTGCTGAAGCCAAGACTGAATTTGACGTTGTTCTAACAGGCTTTGGTGATAAGAAGCTTGACGTTGTGAAAATCGTCAAGACAATCACCGGTGCTTCGTTGATGGACGCCAAGAAAATGGTCGAAGGTTGCCCAGCAACTCTTAAAGAAGGCGTATCCAAAGAGGACGCTGAGAAGATTAAAGCTGACGTTGAAGGTGCCGGTGGTGCCGTTGAACTTAAGTAAGTTCGATTTACCTGTTTGATTCGGCACGGATCGGCATTGGCCGGTCCGTTCGAAGACAGGTCGGCGAAATGCCGTAGAACGGAATGGCTGTGCGGCAGTTCGTTTTGTGTGGTTCAGTGGTGAGCAGTGTTGTCACCATCTGTGTCCAGCAAATTTAGATCAGCTTAGCCAGTCATCCAGCGTGTTGTTCGTTTTATTCATCGTCGCACAGGTCTGCGTCACGTTTGTGTCGTGGGTTACGTGGCCAAAACAGGGAACTGTATGCTCTTTAATCGCATTC
This sequence comes from uncultured Pirellulaceae bacterium, assembly GCA_964595515.1. Classification (GTDB taxonomy): domain Bacteria; phylum Planctomycetota; class Planctomycetia; order Pirellulales; family Pirellulaceae; genus Mariniblastus. The sequence continues at coordinate 20,396 of CAZQQR010000047.1, read as the reverse complement.
TTGGTCAGCTTTTTTTGATCCAGGAAACGTGTGATGGAAGAGCTGCGCGCTTGCGCAATTTAGATTCCTTTCAGGCCGTCTGTGTACGAAGTTCGGGATTCTGCAAAACCAATATTGGAGGCGCGCATGACAACGCGTGCCTGTTTGGTTTATCGGATTTTCAAACATCAAACGTGAACCGCTTAGCTTTAAATCATATCACCCAATTACTCGCCTAGTCTGTACCGGAGATTCTGCGCCGATGGCAACCCCAGTAGAGCGACGATTAGCACCTGATGATGTTCGTGTGTTTGGTAGCGGTCGAAATTATCAGGTTCCGCCTGATCTGACCAAGATTCAAACTCACAGCTATCAGGCTTTCCTTCAGGCCGACCTTCCTTCTGAAAAGCGAAAGCTTCACGGAATTGAGGGAGTGCTTCAGGAAATCTTTCCAATTGAGAGCTACGACAAAAAATTGCAACTGAGCTACGTTCGATACGAGCTTGGTAAACCACGTTATACGCCCGAAGAGTGTCGTCAGTTGCGGCTGACTTACGGACAACCTTTCCGCGTCTGGTTGCGACTTGAAAAAGAGCAGCCGGTTGAAGAGGAGGTGTTCCTGGGCGACATCCCAATCATGCTTGGTGGTGGTGAGTTTATCATCAACGGTGCCGAGCGTGTCGTGGTAAGCCAATTGCACCGAAGTCCAGGTATCGACTTTGTTAAAGAGTCAGACACCACATCGGACCGAAAGCTTCCGAGTTGCCGCGTCATTCCTGAGCGTGGTAGCTGGATCGAAATCAATGTCACCAAAAAAGATATCCTTACGGTCCGGATTGACCAAAGCGGTAAATTTTCTGCGCTGACTTTGCTGCGTGCGATGGATCCAAAGTACGGTGAAGATTCGGCAATCCTGAAAGCGTTTTACGATACGGCAAAGGTCAAAATTCGTGACCGCCGAAGTATCGCTAAACTCGAAGGCAAAGTCGCCGTTGACGATATCGTTTACCCTTCAACCAGCGATCGAGCTGGTGAGATCATCGTTGAAGTCGGCCACAAAATCACCAAAGACCACGCGGAGATTATCTGCAGCACGGGTGTTTCGGTGGTTGAAATTATGCCGGCTCCAAAGTCACCTTTGATTTTCAATTCGTTGCTCGATGACAATACTTCGAGTCACGAAGAAGCTCTCTTGCGGATTTACCAACGGCTTCGTCCGGGTAACCCGCCAGCGCTTGAAAAAGCCAGAACGCTTTTCAATGAAAAATTCTTCGATTCCAACCGCTACCGTTTGGGTCGGGTCGGTCGATTCCGTATTAACCGGAAATTGGATCTTGGCGTTTCAGAAAAAGAGATGACGCTTCGTCCGGATGATATCCTCGCGTCCATGCGTTATTTGCTTGAGCTTTCGATCAACGGAGAGAATGCTCATGTCGATGATATTGATCACTTGGGTAACCGACGTTTGAGAACGATCGATGAGTTGGCTTCTGATGAGCTTCGAAAAGGTTTCTTGAAGCTTCGTCGAACTGTTCAGGAGCGGATGAGCCTTAAGGATCAGGAAGACATGACTCCTCGGAGCCTTGTCAATCCAAAGAGTATTTCTGCAGCGATTGAGTACTTTTTCGGTCGCGGTGAATTGTCTCAGGTCGTTGACCAGACGAACCCGCTTTCCCAATTGACTCACGAGCGACGTTTGTCGGCGTTGGGCCCTGGTGGTTTGAATCGAAAGCGTGCGGGCTTTGAGGTTCGCGATGTTCACATTTCTCACTACGGTCGTATTTGCCCGATTGAGACACCTGAAGGCACGAACATTGGTTTGATTTCCAGTCTCGCGATTTATGCGAGCGTGGATGATTATGGATTCTTGGTCACGCCTTACGCGGTGGTCAAAAAAGGAAAGGTCACTGACGAAGTTCGTTGGTTGCGAGCCGATGAGGAAACAGAAGTCTTCGTTGCTCCGGCGGATACCAAAGTCGTCGACGGTGAGATTGTCGGAATTGATGCACTTGGTGGAAACGTCATCGCGCGATTCAAGGCTGACTTTGAGTTGGCGGATCCGTCCGATGTTTCTTTCATGGATATTGCACCTGCCCAGATGGTTGGTGTTTCTGCGGGTTTGATCCCGTTCCTTGAGCACGATGATGCCAACCGTGCTTTGATGGGTTCCAACATGCAGCGACAGGCCGTTCCGCTTTTGGTGGCTGAGCCTCCGATCGTGGGAACTGGAATGGAAATGGAAGTCGCCCAGAACTCGAGCATGTTGGTTCGAGCCAAGCGAGCTGGAAAAGTCAAATACGTTGACTCGACTCGGATCGAAGTCGGTAACGATGTTTATCATCTGAAAAAGTATGTTGGCTTGAACGAGCGAACATGCCAAAACCAAAAACCGCGAATCAAGCCTGGCCAAGAAGTCAAAAAAGGCGAAGTTCTTGCTGATGGTGCCGCGACCTACAAAGGTCAATTGGCACTTGGGCGTAACGTGCTGGTTGGGTTCATGTCGTTCGACGGTTGCAACTACGAAGATGCGATCATCATTAGTGAAGAGCTTGTTCAAAACGACACGTATACTTCGATTCATATCGAAGAGTTTGATGTCGAAGTTCGTGAAACGAAGCTTGGGCGTGAAGAGTTCACTCGCGATATTCCAAACGTCAGCGAAAAGGCACTTCGTAACCTTGACGAGAATGGAATTATTCAGGTTGGTACTTATGTCAAACCTGGTGACATTTTGGTTGGTAAGGTTTCGCCGAAATCAAAAACGGAATTGACTCCGGAAGAAAAACTTCTTCACGCGATCTTTGGTCGTGCGGGTGAAGACGTGAAAAACGATTCGCTCGAAGTTTCGTCAGGCATCGAAGGTATTGTGATTGACGCTCAGCGATTTTCACGACGGATGAGTCTTTCTGAAGAAGAGCGAAAAGTCTTTGAGAAAGACTTGAAGGCTGCTGAATCTGATGGCAATGATGAGATTGCTCGCGTATTCGGCACGATGGTTGAAGAGATCGAAGACGTCGTTGGTAAAACGCTGACTGACGAAGACGATACTCCTCTGGTTCGAAATCAGGATCCGAAATTCGTTGCTGAAAAAGCAGGCTATTTCCGATTGCAGACGATCGTTGCTGACATGAAGAATGACAGTAAGATCAAGCAAGTCGAAACGATCTACAAAGAGCATTGGCCGCTTGTTGAGAAAACGATCGATTCTCGTGATCGAATCGTCAACAGCATGAAACGTGGTGATGAGCTGCGAAGTGGTGTCCTTCAGATGGTGAAGGTCTACATCGCAACCAAGCGAACGATTTCGGTCGGCGATAAAATGGCGGGTCGTCACGGTAACAAAGGGGTGATCTCAAAGATCCTTCCTGTCGAAGACATGCCATACCTCGAAGACGGTACTCCGATTCAAATCATGTTGAATCCGCTGGGTGTTCCGTCACGTATGAACGTTGGTCAGATTCTTGAGACTCACCTTGGGTGGGCTGGTTCCAAGCTCGGTTTCCGGGCCGTGACTCCTGTCTTTGATGGTGCGACGGAAGAAGAGATCAATGGCTGTTTGGCTGAGGCCGGGCTTCCTGCCCACGGAAAGCACACGCTTTTCGATGGTCGAACGGGTGAAGCCTGTTCGCAGGAAACCACGGTTGGCTACATCTACATGTTGAAACTGCATCACTTGGTTGACGACAAAGTCCACGCTCGAAGCACTGGACCTTACTCGTTGATTACTCAGCAACCGCTGGGTGGTAAAGCTCGATTCGGTGGGCAACGTTTTGGAGAGATGGAAGTTTGGGCTCTGGAAGCTTACGGAGCGGCTTACATTCTTCAGGAATTGTTGACCGTTAAATCGGATGATGTTGAAGGCCGAACCAAGATTTACGAATCCATGGTTAAAGGTGAAAACACACTTGAGGCCGGCACACCTGCCAGTTTCGACGTTTTGACCAACGAGATTCGAGGCTTGGCTCTCAACATGCAGCTTGAAAAACGACGGGGCGGCGGTTAGTCGAATCCAAATCTTAAACGGCCCGGGTTCGACCGGGCCGGTTTATCAGCCAGGCGTGGTGAAGCAATCTTCGAAACGCAAAAACACGACGGCAATCTTACGACACAATCAAAAATTGGTTTAGCAACCAGAACGAAAAGGAGCAGGTGAATTTTATGGCAACTGCCGACACCACCTACGATCGCATTAACGATTATGCTTCCGTCAAAATCTCTTTGGCTCGACCACACGACATTCGTAGTTGGTCGATGGGCGAAGTCAAAAAGCCTGAGACGATCAACTACCGAACTTACCGACCTGAAAAAGACGGTTTGTTTTGTGAGCGAATCTTTGGTCCTGAAAAGGACTGGGAATGTGCCTGCGGTAAATACCGTGGCATGAAATACAAGGGCATGATCTGTGACCGCTGTGGAGTGAAAGTCACTCACTCACGCGTTCGTCGTAAACGAATGGGGCACATTGAGTTGGCTGCTCCTGTGGTTCACATTTGGTTCTTCAAAGCGATGCCTAGTCGGTTAGGCAACTTGCTGAACATGAAAACCAGTAGTCTTGAGAAAGTGATTTACTTCCAGGATTACGTGGTTACCGATGTCGGCGATACAACGCTTGAACGTCAGCAACTCCTAACCGAAGAAGAGTATCGGGCTGCCCGTGCTGAATTCGGAGACGGCAGTTTCAAAGCCAGCATGGGTGCGGACGCGGTTCGTGAATTGTTGGGTGAGCTGGATCTGGTCAGTCTTTCTGAAAACTTGCGTATTGATTTGGCCGAGACTGGCTCAAAGCAAAAACGTAAAGACCTTACCAACCGACTGAAGATTGTCGAAGCGATTCGCGATTCAGATAACAAGCCTGAGTGGATGGTCTTGGACGTGATTCCCGTCATTCCTCCGGATCTTCGTCCGCTCGTTTTGCTCGATTCGGGCAACTTTGCGACATCCGATTTGAATGACCTCTACCGTCGTATCATTAACCGAAACAACCGTTTGCGAAAACTGGTTGACTTGAACGCGCCTGAGGTCATCATTCGCAACGAAAAGCGAATGCTGCAGCAATCTGTTGATGCATTGTTTGACAACAACCGTTGTAAGCGACCGGTTCTCGGAAGTAGTAACCGTCCGCTTAAATCTTTGACAGATATGATCAAAGGTAAGCAGGGTCGTTTCCGTGAAAACTTGCTTGGAAAGCGTGTTGATTACTCCGCACGTTCGGTAATCGTGGTTGGTCCTCGATTGAAGCTTCACCAGTGTGGGCTTCCGAAAAAGATCGCGCTCGAATTGTTCCAGCCGTTCATTATTCGCAAACTCAAAGAGATGGGCCACGCGGATACGATCAAGTCAGCCAAGAAGATGCTTGAGCGTAAGGACGAAGAGGTCTGGGATATTCTTGAGCAGGTGATTCGCAATCACCCGGTCTTGCTGAACCGTGCTCCGACGCTTCACCGAATGGGTATTCAGGCGTTTGAGCCAACACTGGTTGAAGGAAACGCGATTCACTTACATCCACTGGTTTGTAAGGGTTTCAACGCTGACTTTGACGGTGACCAGATGGCGGTTCACTTGCCGCTTTCAATCGAAGCTCAGGTCGAAGCTCACACGTTGATGCTGTCGACGAACAATATCTTTGCTCCGTCCAATGGCCGTCCAATCATGAGTCCGTCTCAAGATACGGTGATGGGATGTTATTACGTGACGTTGGTGTTGCCGAATCAAAAAGGCGACGGAATGGTCTTTTCTTCACTCGAAGAAGCAGACACGGCGTTTTCTTTGGGTGTGATTAACTTGCACGCGAAGATCAAAGTTCGACTTCCTGAAGGCCGCTTCGTTCGGCTCAATGAAGAGGATCGTCTGCCGAGCCAGATCATCGAAACCAGTTATGGCCGAGTCATGTTGAACATGATGTTGCCGGTTGGTTTGGATTTCTACAACTATCCGCTTCGAAGTGGTGACTTGGCTCGGGTTATTTCCGACTGTTACCAAACGTTGGGTCGTCGTGAAACGATTGCGTTGCTGGATGATATGAATCAGCTTGGATTCCGGGAAAGTACTCGGTCTGGTTTGTCGTTCGCGACGGATGACTTAGTGACGCCAGATTCCAAAGAGAAAATTGTTGCGGCTGCGGAAAAAGAAGTTCTGAAATTCCGTAAGCACTACGAGCGTGGAGTGATCACCGAGCAAGAACGATACAACAAAGTTCTTGATACTTGGACGCATGCTCGAGAGAAAATTACCAAGGAAATGATGGCCGCGATGGAAGCGGATGATCGTGGCGGACTTGGCTACGTGAACCCGGTATTCTTGATGGCTCACTCTGGTGCTCGTGGTGGTGTTGAACAAATTCGACAACTGGCGGGTATGCGTGGTCTGATGGCCAAGCCGACCGGTGAGATTATCGAAACGCCGATTAAGGCGAACTTCCGCGAAGGTCTTTCGGTACTTGAATACTTCTCGTCCACTCACGGTGCTCGAAAAGGTTTGGCGGATACCGCGCTCAAAACGGCTGACTCGGGTTACTTGACTCGTAAGCTTGCCGACGTCGCGCAAAACGTTGTGATCACAATGGAAGATTGTGGAACGACGCAAGGGATCACCAAAGGAGTGATTTATCGTGGTGAACAGGTCGAAGTTCGACTGGCAACTGCGATCAACGGTCGCGTTTCTCGACAGAACATCGTGAATCCGGTTACCGATGAAGTGGTGGTCAAAGAAAGTCAGATGATCACGCCGGAAATCGCACGTAAGATCGAAGACATGGGACTTGGGAAAATCCAAGTCCGTAGTCCGATGACCTGTGATGCACCGCTTGGTGTTTGTCGTTGCTGTTACGGAATGGACATGTCGACCGGTGACCTTGTTGAACAAGGAATGGCCGTCGGTATCATCGCCGCCCAAAGTATCGGTGAACCTGGTACTCAGTTGACGATGCGTACTTTCCACATCGGTGGTACCGCCAACACGGTTACCGAAGAAAATGAAAAGTCATGTCGCAAAGGCGGTATCGTCAAGATTACTCGCATGCGTTACGTGACCAACGATAAAGGCGACACGGTTGTCTTGAACCGAAATGGTGAAATTGCGATTCTTGACCCGCGTGGTCGTGAATTGGAAACCCACAAAGTCCCACAAGGTGCGACTTTGATGGTCAAAGACGATGGCGAAGTCAAACCGAACTCAGTGCTCTGTCAGTGGAACCCACACGCGGTTCCTGTGCTTTCAGAGGTCGCTGGTAAGGTTCGCTACGAAGACATCATCGATGGCGAAACGATGAAGACCGAGAAGGAAGCTTCCGGAACGATTCGAAAAACCATTGTCGACTTCAAAGGCGATATGCACCCGCAAATCGTGATCGAAGGCGAAGACGGAACACCTCTGGACGTCTACTACCTTTCGGAAAAAGCGAACATCATTGTCAACGAAGGTGAAACTGTTTCAGCTGGTTCGACTTTGGCTGAGACGCCACGTGAGGCTTCTGGTATTTCAGATATCACCGGGGGTCTACCTCGTGTTACTGAAATTTTCGAAGCACGAAAGCCAAAGGATCCAGCGGTTATGGCTGAGATCGACGGTGTTGTTGAAATCCTTGCCGAAAAGAAACGTGGTAAGCGATCCATTATCGTCAAAGCTGAAAGTGGTATCGAAGTCGAGCACTTGGTGCCGCCAGGAAAACGATTCCGGGTTCACTCTGGTGACGAAGTGACTGCCGGTCAGCAACTCGTTGACGGGCCGCTCGTACCGCATGACATTCTTCGCGTTTCAGGTGAAGAAGCGGTACAGCAGTACCTTGGACATGAGATTCAGCAGGTCTACCGAAGTCAGCGAGTTGAGATCAACGATAAACACGTTGAGATCATCATTGCCCGCATGCTTCGTAAGGTCAAAATCGAAACTGCCGGTGACACCAGTATGTTGCCTGGTTTGATTTGCGATCGTTTTGATTTCCAGCGAGTCAACGAACAGTTGATGAAATGCATCCGTGTCACGGACGCTGGCGATAGCGATTTCTCCAAGAACCAGATCGTTCCAAAGGTCGTGTTCGAAGAGACAAATGCGAAAGTCGAAACGCTGGGTGGAAAGCCGGCCAAATGTGCCAAGCCAAAACCAGCGACCTACAGCACTCAGTTGCTCGGGATTACAAAAGCGGCCGTTCAAAGTTCGAGCTTTATCTCGGCGGCCAGTTTCCAGGAAACAACCAAGGTTCTGACCGAGGCTGCACTTTCCGGAAAGATCGACAACCTGGTCGGCCTGAAAGAAAACGTGATCTTGGGTCACTTGATTCCAGCTGGAACTGGATTCCGAACGTTCCAAGATTCCGAAGTTCAGTACAACCTCGAAGCAATGCGAGAGGTCGCATCGGCTCCGTCTCAGACACTGGAAGAGAGCTTCCCGTTGCTTGAGTCGGGCACACCAAATGCCGGTGGTGCTCTTGGTGGTGGAGATGCGTTTGCTTCTTCGATGTCAGATCAAGGCGTTGTTCCGATGAGCGGCGGTTCTCAGGAAATGGGACTGGATGCTTTGCTTGGTGGAAGTACGGCCACTGAACAAACATCGGTTGGCGACGACCTAACTAAAATTGAGGGCGTCGGGCCTGCGATTGCTGGCCACTTAAGTGCTGCAGGAATCACAAGTTTCTCAGATCTAGCTGCGACTCGGCCTGAGCGTATTCGAGAAATTCTCGATGCGGTCGGCGGTTACGGTGCTCATGATCCTTCCACATGGCCAGACCAAGCTCAATTGGCTGCGTCTGGTGAATGGGGTCAACTAAAAGAATGGCAGGACCAATTGGACGGCGGACGCATGGTTGGTGGCGAAGCTCCACCGGTTGCTGTTGCTCCAATCGAGCATCCTCCGGTTCAGGCGCCGCCTGCTGATATGAGTTCGTCATTCGTTAGCTCGGATGGTACGCCACCGGTTGCGGATACCACGCCGGCTCCAGTTACACCGGTTGCCGATTCGGCACCAGTGACGGATCCGCCGCCAGTTTCCGATCCAGTGCCAGCTCCAACAACCGCCGTCCCAAGCGGTGATGATTTGACGAAGATCGAAGGTATCGGTCCTGCGATCGCTGGGCATCTGAATTCAGCGGGAATTATGACTTACGCGGATCTGGCTTCGACCAAACCGGAAGAAATCAGAGGGATCCTCGATGCGGTTGGTGGATACGGAGCACACGATCCGACCACTTGGCCTGATCAAGCTCAATTGGCCGCCGCGGGCGACTGGGAAAAGCTTCAGATTTGGCAGGACCAACTCGATGGCGGAAGACCATCAACCGATGCTCCGGTTCCCGGAATTGAGGTTGAAGATTTGACCAAGATCGAAGGTATCGGTCCAAAGATCGCTGAGCACTTGAATGCGGCTGGAATCACCACGTTCGCTCAATTGTCGGAGACATCGCCTGATCGTGTTCGCGAAATTCTTGCTTCTGGCGGATTTGGCTCACATGATCCTGGTACTTGGTCCGATCAAGCTCAACTAGCTGCTGCCGGCGAATGGGACAAACTCAGCGTTTGGCAGGATGAGCTGGACGGTGGCAAGATCGTTGCCGCTGATGATGACTTGACCAAAGTCGAAGGAATTGGCCCGAAAGTTCAGGAAGTTCTGAACGCAGCGGGCATTCGTACTTTTGGTCAGTTGTCGAATACGACGCCTGAAAAGATCCGTGAACTGCTTGCTGCAGAGGGCGGAATGCTTGCCAACATGAATCCGTCAACCTGGCCTGATCAGGCTCAACTGGCTGCTGCTGGTGAGTGGGACAAGCTCAAGGAATGGCAGGATGAGTTGGACGGAGGAGTTTAGCGGGTAGAAATGGCAAAACCTCCGAAACGAGTGTTTTGCCGCTTTTTTAGACACACAATTGCCAATTCAATGTCACCTCCAAATTGAAATTAGAGGTTGACATTTTGGCGTAAATCATTATTTTCATGGGCTTCCACCGTTGTGGTGGTTAGAACTTTTTGCTGGATATAACGAATGCCAACGATCAATCAGCTTCTTCGTAAGAAGCGAAAGAAAAAACGAAAATTCACCAAGGCACCTGTTTTGGAGCGATGCCCTCAAAAGCAGGGTGTTTGTCTACAGGTGCGAACGATGACGCCGAAAAAGCCAAACTCGGCTTTGCGGAAAATCACTCGTGTTCGACTTTCAAATGGCAAGGAAGTAACGGTTTACATTCCGGGCGAAGGTCACAACTTGCAGGAACACTCGATCGTTTTGGTTCGAGGTGGTCGAGTTCGCGACCTTCCTGGTGTTCGATACCAAGTCGTTCGTGGTGCACAGGATGCACTGGGCGTAGAAGGTCGAAAGCAATCTCGTAGTCGCTACGGCGCGAAGAAGTAATCTCGGTGACCAACCGATTTTGAATTTACGAATCAACAGAAAACAAGACGAAGAAACACTGATCAAACATGGGTAGAATTACTTCAAGCCGAACTCAGCTAAAGCCGGATCCAAAATTCGATTCGATTCTTGCGAGCAAGTTCATCAACTGCTTGATGTGGGATGGAAAGAAAACCGTTTCACAGGCTGTGTTTTATAACGCGTTGGATGAGTTGAAAAAACGAATTCCAGATGCCGAGCCAATCGAAGTTTTCACCACTGCGGTTGAAAACGTAAAACCTCACATCGAAGTCCGCTCAAAACGTGTAGGTGGTGCATCGTATCAAGTGCCAATGCAGGTTAGCCGTTCTCGTCAACAGTCGCTTGCGATTCGTTGGATTTTGAACGCTGTTCGCGACAAAAAGGGTCGACCTTGTCATCTTCGTCTTGCCGACGAATTGGCCGCAGCTTACAACCGCGAAGGTGCTGCGATGACCAAACGTGAAAACACGCACCGGATGGCAGAGGCCAACAAAGCGTTCGCTCACTTTGCTTGGTAAACGAACATTTAAGAAACCGCTTTGTCATATACGAAGCGGTTTTTTTATGCGCGGACATGAACTAAAACCGACAAACTGATACCTGATAAAACGAATCGGCGAATTGACACTGAACGAAAATGGCACGTAAACTTCAAAATCTGAGAAACATCGGCATCATTGCTCACATTGACGCGGGCAAGACGACGGTCACAGAGCGCATGTTGTTTCTTAGCGGAACCAAACATCGTGTCGGAAAAGTCGACAGTGGAACGACGACAACGGATGATGATGAAGAAGAGCAGAACCGTGGAATCACGATCTACTCTGCCTGTGTAACGTTCGATTGGAAAGACATTCATATCAACTTGCTGGACACACCCGGCCACGTTGATTTTACTGCTGAGGTTGAGCGAAGCCTGAGGATCCTCGACGGTGCAGTCGTTGTTTTCAGTGCCCGCGAAGGCGTAGAGGCCCAAAGCGAGACCGTTTGGAAGCAGGCCAATCGTTATAACGTTCCGCGGATGGCGTTTATCAACAAACTTGATCGCGAGGGCGCCAATTTTGACCGCGTGTTCGAGGAGATCAAAGTTCGTTTGGGTGCGCCCACGAGTGAGGGCGAAGACGCCAAAGCTGGAGCGAATCCGGTTGCGATTCAAATGCCGGTAGGGCTTGGTCCCGCTCACGTTGACAATCCGTTTCGCGGGATCGTTGACCTTATCAAAATGCGATATGTGACGTTTGAAGACGAAGGTAAAAAAGTCAAGGAAGCGCCAATTCCCGAAGACGTCTTGGACGAAGCCCAATTCGCCCGAGAGCAAATGTTGGAAGCGCTTTACGATTGCAGCGACACGTTGGCTGAGCTTGCGATGGAAGGCAAGGAACTTTCCAATGACGCGATTCGCAAAGCCATCCGAAAGGCAACGCTCGAGCGTAAAATTCAACCAGTTGTTTGTGGCTCGGCGCTGCATGGAATCGGTGTTCAGGGCGTGCTGGATGGTGTTCGGAATTTTTTGCCAAGCCCCGTGGATCGTCCACCAGTGGTTGGAACGAATCCTCGAAAACCTGAAAAAGAAGAGTTGCGAAAACCGGATCCGAAAGAACCATTCTCGGGTCTCGTGTTTAAAATTCTTCCCGCAAAAACAGGCGACCTTTATTGGATTCGAATTTACTCAGGTTCGCTTAAATCAAACTCTCGTGTGTACTGTCCGTCCAAAGACAAAAAAGAAAACGCGGCGCAGTTGTGGCAAATCAATGCGACAAAAAAAGATCGAGAAGGGCAATTGGACGAGGTTGGGTGTGGCGAGATCGTTGGTGTGATCGGACCGCGATTTGCGGTAACGGGTGACACGCTCTGTGATCAGCAATCGCCTGTGTTACTGGAATCAATTGAATTCCCAGAGACAGTAATCGAAATGGCGATCGAACCAGAGTCGACTGCTGATCGGAACAAACTGGGTGAGGTCTTGGAACTCCTGAAGCGTCAGGATCCAACTTTTAAGGCGAGTGAAAACGAGGACACAGGTCAGACTTTGATTTCGGGAATGGGTGAGCTTCATTTAGAAGTCATCAAGAACCGTTTGCTTCGAGATTTTAATCTCAACGTCAAAGTTCACAAACCGCGAGTATCTTACCGCGAAACGATTAGTAAAGCGGTTGAGGTTTGGGGTTCGTGTACCAGAGAAATTGACGGTCAGCAGTTGTTTGGCAAAATCAAGTTGCGAATGGAGCCGGATGAAAAAATCGAAAGCGGTGTTGGGATTCGAAGTCGGCTTCCCGTTGAATCTATGCCGATGGAGTTCGTTCAGCCAGTCAAAGATGAGATCAAGGCACGAGGTGAAGGCGGTGGAGCGATCGGAAGTTTCCCGTTGGCTAAAATTCGTGTCACGTTGATTGATGCTGAGTCAAACGAAGATTCAATCGCGATGGCGTTTTCGATGGCGGCAGGTGATGGGTTTGAAAAAGCATTGCAATCTGCTGCTCCAATTTTGCTTGAACCGATCATGAAATTGACGATCAATACTCCCGAAGAGTATTACGGGGATTTCGTGGGCGACCTCGCTCAGCGAAGGGCTCAGATCGTCAGCACGGATACACATTTGGACAATACAACGATCGTCGCTCACGCCCCATTGGCGGAATTGTTTGGTTACTCAAGTGCCATGCGTTCATTGTCACAGGGCCGTGCGGGAACTTCGATGGAGCCGCTTGGATACGCCCCGGCTCCAGCGGATGTCGCTGACGGTTTTGCGATGTAAACGCGGGTTTTTGTTGATTCGTTGAGCGATTCGTATTGCTTAACGCTGAAAGTAAGGAAATCCTCGTAACAACGCCATTAAGGTAGAAATCAAAATGTCTTTTGAGCAGTTGGTTCATTTGACACGGTTTTTTCCGGGCATGGATTTACTGCGGACGCTAATGTTGACGCGTTTAACAGCCAAGATAAAATCGCACATCTGAAACGTATTTAACCGAATCATTGAGATTCAACTATTTGGATTGGAGAGGCCCATGGCCGCAGAATTTAAACAAGACACATTTGAGGACGATGTCCTTAAGTCCGAGCAACCAGTGCTCGTCGACTTTTTCTCAGACGGCTGACCGCCTTGCAAAAGACTGGGTCCAGTCATTGATGAGTTGGCAACCGAGAACGAAGGTAAAGCCAAAGTCGGCAAAGTAAATGTTGCTGATCACATGGAGCTTGCGATGCAATATGGCATCTCAGCCGTTCCAACCATTCTCCTGTTCAAAGGTGGAGAAGTCGTTGAGCGGATGCAAGGTTTCAAAGACAAGTCGGAGCTTCAGGAAGTTCTGAACACGCACGGCACGTCGGCGTAACTTGCGGTTTGCCGCCGCGTCGGTTGCCGGCATGCAACCATTGCGACAATTTAAACCAACCAAAGCCGGGTTCGAAAGAATCCGGCTTTTTTTGTGATGCTCTCCGGTATTCGCCGCGAGTCACCATTTGTGTAAAGTACACCGTCACTGGTTTACCCAATCAAATTGAATGACTCGTTTCGAATCAAACTCTGCGGACACGGATGAGACTGCCAGTCGAGGTGAGTTTGTTGTGGGCGAAGCGACAGAGCAGTCGGTCTCCTGGGTTTCGTTCCTTCCTTTTCTCGTGCCACCGGCGTTGGCAATTCTGGTTTTATTGACCTCACCGAACTACCGTCAAATCGAAGGCATTCGTCCGATCGCATTTGGGGGTGACTTTGTTCAGGAATGGGTCGGCGGGTTGGTTGCCAGAACGTCACCAGAGCAAATCTATGATTTGGGTTATGTTCGTTCGGTTCAGCATGACCCAAGCCAGGTTGGTTTTTCTTGGCCTGACGATCAGTATTTTCCAATGGTTTATCCGCCGTTTTACTATCAAGCCATGTCGCTGTTCAGTTATTTGAACTTTCCGATGGCTTCTCGAGTTTGGGTAATCTTCTGCGGTTTTGCGGTCACGATCTGCGGATTCTTGTTGTCACGATACTATCCTAGGTGCCGCAAAACGTTAGGCGTTGGCATGTTTGCGAGCGTTGTATTTGTTCCGCTGTTGTTGTGTTTAGCGATGGGGCAAAAATCGACTTGGATTCTGTTGATCCTTTCGTCAACGTTTTTATTGCTTCACCATCATCGTCCGTTTTCGGGAGGGCTGGTTTTTGGATTGATCGCCTTTAAACCACATCTTGGCCTGTTGATCGGACTGGCGATGTTATTGAAAGGCCATTGGAAGTTCGCGATTGGCGCAGTGTCGACCGTTGCCGTATTGGTTGGGGTTTCATGGGTGACGAACCCGAAGGCTTGGGTTGACTACTTGAGTGTTGTATCCAGCATGGGCGACTATGTTCAGTCCGGTGGTTATCAATTGGCGGATTCCCATTCGCTTTGGGGGGCGTGTCAGCTTTCGTTTTCTTTTGTTTCGGCAACCATGGTCAAGGTAATTACGGTTGTTTGTGGGATCGTGGTTTTGGGTTTGCTCTATCGGATCCTGAAGCACCGGTACGACCTATCATCTACACAGTTTTCGGTTCAGTATTCTGCGATGGTTCTTGCGACTGTGATGTTAAGTCCTCATTTTTATACTTACGACCTGGTGATTCTGTTGTTGCCGATGCTTTTGGTTGTATCGAGTTATGAAACAGCTCAGTGGAAAGCGACGCGAGTGGACCAGATTGTTTGTTTGTCGATGCTCGTGTTGTTTACAATGACGGGAATGTTTCCCAAGATCGCTGACGTGATTCGGGTTCAGCCGAGTATCTCGGTCATGGTTTTGATTTTGGCTGTGCTCCCCAAGATTTCCGCCATGCGAGATGAGGCGGAGAAACCAATGGTCGTTACATCTGACTGAACGATTGATTTTCTGGGCGATCGTTTATGCTTGTTTAAGAATGTTGTGCAGGCGAGAAGCAAGACACACACGACCTGTCATTTGTGTCGCAGTCACGATGTAGCACCTGTTTCGCGCGGATCAGGTTTGTCTGATGATTAGTCAGATGAAAGCATTTTTAGATTCGGAGCCGTTTGTTCGATCACTCGCGTCATGTACTTTTTGACTTGTGCTGTTGTCTTGAACTTCATCACAGACTCAACGATGTCCTCGGCTTCTTCCATCGTAATTTGGCTGGCAAGTTGCTTGATCGACGGTACAAAGGCCGGACTCATGCTGAACCGGCGCAGCCCCATTCCTAGGAGAATGACAAAAGCTCGCGGCTTGCCTGCCATCTCGCCGCACACAGTTACAGGAACGTTTGCTTCATTGCAGACATCAATAACCATTTTCAAAACGATGAGTACTGGCGGAGCGAGCGGCTGGCAAAGATGTGCAACCTTTGGATTATCGCGGTCCGCGGCCATTAGATACTGAACAAGGTCGTTGGATCCGATCGAAACGAAATCAACCAGTTCGATCATGGTGCGAATAGAAACAGCGGCCGCCGGGACCTCCAGCATCATTCCGATGGGAACTTCTTTTGTTTTAATCCCTTGTGCGTTCAATGTTTTGTAAGCTTTGCGAACCATGCTTCGCAGTTTTCGAATTTCTTCCACGCTCGTGACCATCGGGAACATTAGCCGAACTGTGCCTTGAGGAAACTCGCTGGCGGCTCGAACGATTGCTCGAATTTGCGTGTTGAAAAATTCCGGATGTTCAAACGAAAGCCGAATGCTTCGCCAACCCATAAACGGATTGGCTTCTTGATGGGTGTGGCCGAGGTATGCCACCGTTTTGTCGCCACCAATATCAAGCGTTCGGATCGTCACGTTATGATTTGGGCTGGCCGCGACAATATCGCGATAGGTCTCATACTGTTCGTCTTCGTCAGGAACGCTGGCGTGCGTCAAGTAAAGGTATTCTGTTCGGTAGAGCCCAACGCCTGAGGCTCCCATCGCAACAGAGGCTTGTGCGTCACTGACTCCATTGATGTTTCCTTGGAGGCGAAGCTCAACCTTGTCTTTGGTGACCGCTGGATGATCACGGTTAGCAGCTAGTTTGTCTTTGAGATTGAAAAATTCACGTTCGAGTTTTCTGAACGCGCTAAGTGTTTCCGAGTTTGGGTTAATTTCGACGTGGCCATCTCGACCATCGACGACAATTGTGTCTCCTGTTTTGACTTTGCGAACAATTCCTTTGACGCCGGAAACGGCAGGGATTCCGCGAGAGCGTGCGACGATCGCAGCGTGGCTGGTTTGACTGCCTTTTTGCGTGACAATTCCGTTGACCTCAATGTCACCAAGTGCAACCACTTGTGAAGGCAGCAGCTCATCGGCAATGACGATCAATGGACCTTTGAAACTGTGCTTTTCAGGCTTGAGAAAATCAGACAGGTGACCACTTAGCCGAATGATCACGTCACGCACATCGTTGAGTCGTTCCTGAAGGTATTCGTCGTTTGTGCGGGCAAACAATGCCGTGTATTCCCCGAGTAAACGATGAAGAGCCGCCGGTGCAGTCATTCGCTCATCCACAATCCAAGTGCGGATCTTGTTGGTGAAGGCCGGCTCTCGAATGATGGCCTGATGAATTGCGAAAATGGTCGCTTCGTCGTGTCCGACTTGGGCTTCGACTTTGCGCTCCAATGCGCGAAGATCCGCTCCGGCTTTGTCGCGAGCCGTCTCGTAGTTGGCCAGTTCGGCAGTTATTTCGGAGTCTTCAAGCCGCTTTGTGTCGGGATTCACGAAGATCTGGTGAATCACATAAGCGGTCCCAATCGCGACTCCTGGTGAGACAGCAATTCCTCTTCGCATGATGACCAGAGTTTATCAAGTTTCGACCAATCGCGACACTTGACTGACCATCAATTGAAGCGGTCTTGGTCCAAAATGTGGTGGGCTGGATTACGCCAACACGGCGGAATTTCGGCCAACGATCAAGCAGTAAGCTGGTCTATCGGCTGTCAAGTTTTGCAGGGTATTGAAATCGGGGCCAGCTGGATGAGTTTTGGAGCGACAGGCTCGGTTTTTTACTTCTTAAACGGTGCTTTGGGTGATCATCTGTTGTTGAGGCAATTCAGCCATTTTGCTACATTTGGAGAGACCGGTGAAGCACCGAATCCGAAGTTTAGAGATCGACACTATGGCCCAATACATGCGTTTTTCCCAGCTTGACAGAATCGTCGCGCTGGAAAAGGGCCAATCGATCGTCGCAGTCAAATGCTTGTCGCTATCTGAGGAATACCTTCAGGATCATTTTCCAAGGTTCCCAGTGATGCCAGGTGTATTGATGTTGGAATCAATGTTTCAGGCAAGCATGTGGCTTGCACGAGCAACGCACGATTTTAAATATTCAAGTGTCATGTTGCGTGAGACGCGAAGCTTGAAGTTCCAAGGTTTCGTTCAACCGGGCGATTCGTTAGAAGTAAAGGCTGAGATCAAATCACAAAAAGACAATTTGATTAAGTTAAAAGTTTCTGGGACCGTCGATGGTAAGCCCTGCACTAGCGGGCGACTGGTCGTCGACAGTTTTAATCTTGCTGAACGAGAAGAAGGTGTCGACCCGGCGATCGATCGCTATATGAACCACCAGTTCAGGGCAGCTTTTCGCCGGCTTTGTAATCAGCTTGACCCGGTCGATGTTTCGAGTATTAATCCACAACCGCTGGTCGTGGCAAACAGCTAAGAAATCATAACTTTATTTTCATCATAATCGCGTTCGTCATTTGACGTTCGTAAAGAACAGTTCCCATACCCACAGTTAAACGAAGAGAGTTACGAATGCCCGTTAATGCAGACGTATTTGGTAAGGTCAAAGAAGTTTTGGTAGATGCTTTGGGCGTCGACGATGATGAAGTGACCGAAGAAGCGACCATGGTTGGCGATCTTGGCGCCGAGTCCATTGATTTTTTGGACATTGTTTTCAAGCTGGAAAAAGCGTTTGAAATTACTATCCCAAGAGATGAGTTGTTCCCCGATGACATTTTGACAAACGCTGAGTACGTCAATGATGGAAAAGTCACTGGTGAAGGACTTGAGAAATTAAAGGCACGAATGCCGTTTGCAGATCTTACTAAATTTGAATCCAACCCGTTGGTTCAAGATTTCGGTAATCTGTTGACCGTCAAAGATCTTTGTAAATACGTTGAAACAAAGACCAGCTGAGCTATTGCAACATTGCGATAAAAAGGTCCACCGACGGTAACGTCGAGTGGACCTATTTTCTTAGTCTTTTTCAGAGTGGTCTTCATGCGTTGGTTTTGGATAGATCGATTCGTCGAGTTCGTCAGTGGCGAACGTGCTGTCGCCGTAAAAAGCGTCAGTTTGAGTGAAGAATGCGTCGACGAATACGCACCGGGTCGAACGTATTGCCCTCCCTCATTAATCGTTGAAGGTTTGGCTCAAACGGGCGGTTTGCTCGTAGGACAGATCAGCGACTTTAAAGCACGGGTGGTCTTGGCCAAATTAACCAAATGCAAATTTCTCTGCGAAGCCTACCCAGGTGATACGTTGACGTATCGCGTTGAGATTATCAATCGTGAAGCCAATGGCGCCGTTGTTGTCGGTACGTCGCATATCGGTGACCGACTTCAGGGCGAAATCGAATTGATGTTCGCTACTCTGGATGATGAGCGATTTGAAAATGTTGAACTGTTTGAACCTGCCCAGTTTTGTCGAATGATTCGTTTGCTTCGAACTTTCGAAGTTGGCGTGAATCCCGATGGAACTCCCATCCAAGTTCCTCAACACATGGTTGAGGCCGAACTGGCCTATCTTAAAATAGGCTAACGTCGTGCGCGCTATTTGCGTGCATCCTTATCAAGAGAGTGAGTAATAATATGATCGCTTCAGGTGAACGTCGTCGCGTGGTTGTCACTGGCGTAGGCGTTATCAATCCGCTTGGAAACGATATTGAAACCGTTTGGGCGGCTCTCAAAGAAGGAAAGTCTGGAGTTGGTTACACGACCATTTTTGACGCCAGTAAGTTTCCCACTAAAATCTCGGCGGAGATCAAAAATTGGGATGTCGCAAGCGTTGTCGACGATCCGGAGCTTTGGAAATTTCGTGGACGCCACACCAAATTTGCTGCTGGAGCGGCGAAGCAGGCGTTTGATGCTTCTGGCGTGGGCGATGTGATCAAAGATCCTCGTCGGTTTGGCGTCTACATGGGTAGTGGCGAAGGCAACCAAGATTTCATGTCGTTCGCTTCCATGATGGCTGAGTCGTTGGATGCGGATGGCAACCTCGATCTGGTGAAATTTACACGAGCCGGATTGGACACGCTTAATCCGGTCATGGAATTGGAGCAAGAACCGAATATGCCGGTTGGTCATATCGCCAGTATGTTTAACGCTCAAGGTCCCAATGCGAATTGTTTGACCGCCTGTGCAGCCAGTAATCAAGCCGTCGGCGAAGCGACGGAAATCATTCGGCGCGGTGAAGCAGACGTGATGCTTTCGGGGGGAACCCACAGCATGATTCATCCGTTTGGCGTGACTGGATTCAATCTCTTGACCGCTTTGTCGACAAACAATGACGATCCAATCAAGGCCTCACGTCCGTTCGATCGGTTGCGAGATGGGTTTGTGTTGGGAGAAGGTTCCGCGATGGTGGTGCTGGAAGAATATGAGCATGCAAAATCCCGAGGAGCACAAATCTGGGGCGAGATCGTTGGCTATGGCTCAACGGCTGATGCCTATGCCGTCACGAATATTCATCCGGACGGGCGCGGTGCGATCGGCTGCATGAGAATGGCGCTCAACGATGCAGGTATTTCACCTAATGATGTCGATTACGTTAATGCTCACGGAACAAGCACGGCTGTGAACGATAAAGTCGAAACGAAGGCTTGCCGGGAAGTGTTCGGGGAGAACGCGGAGACAACTCCAATTTCCAGTACGAAAAGCATGATGGGGCATCTGATTGCTGCGGCAGGTGCTACCGAATTGATCGTTTGCTTGATGGCGATTCGAGATAATGTGTTGCCGCCAACGATTAACTATGAGAACCCCGATCCGCTCTGCGATCTCGACTATATTCCCAACGAGGCACGCGAGGCAAAGTGTTCAACTGCTTTGACGAATAGTTTTGGATTCGGCGGTCAAAATATCTCGGTAGCCGTTCGCGAAGTCTAGTCGAAGTGCG
>CAZQQR010000046.1:17065-24000 GCA_964595515.1 uncultured Pirellulaceae bacterium | reverse complement strand
GGAGCGAAAGCGACAACGGCTGCCATCACCAATCCAGCTAACATTGAGTTATGGGAAAGTCTCATGGAGGACAATCAATCGATAGAAGTCATTGGAAGATTTTTAACAGGGCAAAAAGGCCGATTTGACCTATTAGGCAGTCTGGACGCACCCCGGAGAGATGTCAGGCTAAACCCTTCGTTATTTGAAATTGGCCGAGACATTCAGAGTCTTTAATGGTGCTTTTGGTCGCAACGTCGCATTCGTACTGAAAAATGCCGCAAAACAGCATTTCTATGCGAGGCACTCGCAAGAGGAATACAATCTTGGCGAAAAGGCATGTCTCAAACGAGAAACATCGTCGCAGAAAGGTGACCCATGAAGCTCTTCACTTTGGCTACGTTCACTCTGGCTACGTCAACCATCGTCTTGGCCTTTGCTATCTGTAACGCCTCGGTGTCGGATTGCGCCGCTCAAGAACCAACCGCTGATTTTTTCGTGTCAACAGATGGTTCTGACGCTTGGTCGGGAACATTGCCAGAACCCAATGGCAAAGCCACAGATGGACCATTCGCATCGATTGAACGAGCAAAGGATGCTGTTAGAGAACTTGGTGCGAACCGCGAAAAAAATGTGACAGTCCTTATTCGGGGAGGAACTTATCGGCTCAAAAAGACAGTCGTGTTTGGACTCGAGAATTCGGGGCAAGGCAAATCGATGGTTACTTATGCAGCCTACCCAAATGAAACACCCGTTTTTAGTGCCGGCCATCCAATCAAAAATTGGAAACCAGTAACCACCGCACTTCCAGGATTGCCTGCAGATGCGATCGGCAAGGTCTGCGTGGCTAACGTGTCTGAAACGTTTCATGCACTCTTTGATTCCAACGGTCTTTTGCCACGTGCCCGATCAAGTGGATTTATCCCACTGGAGGGCAGCAGTCGAAACAAGCTTCACTTTCCTACAGGCAGGCTGACGAACTGCGAAAATATTACAGACATCGAAGTCGTCGTCCGCCCCCATCACGCTTGGATCGTAAACATCCTGCCGTTGAAGTCAGTAGACGAGCAAAAACAAATCGCGCTTACTTCAGTCGAAGCCACCTATGCGATGAACCCACTTCATTTTTTGAAAACGACTAAATCATGTTGGATTGAGAATGCGATCAACGAACTGGATGAACCGGGTGAATGGGTTCTTAATACGAAACAAAGAAAACTCTATCTCTGGCCCAGGAATGACTCGCCGGTTCTTGCCCCACAACTGACCGAACTGTTTCGGATCGAAGGCAAAATCGACAAACAGGGCGTTACGGATGTGCCGGTTCGGAACTTGCGGTTTCGCGGTCTGACTTTTATGCACGGCGAACGCTATAGCGTTGACAGCGATGATGCCGGACTGCAGCACGACTGGGACATGCATGACAAAGCCAACTCGCTGGTTCGGCTGCGGGGTACCGAAAACTGCATCATTGAAGAATGCCGGTTCGCCCACAGTGGCAGCGGTGCCATTCGCGTCGATTTATATGGTCAGAAAAACAGAATCTCTGGCAATCACATCGAGCACATTGGTGGCGCTGGCATTCTTTTGTGCGGCTACGGTCCTGGAACCAAAGATGTGAATCAAAAGAATCTTGTCCACAACAATCACATCCACCACGTTGGCGAAATCTACTCGCATTCGCCTGGCATTATGATCTGGCAAAGCGGAGAAAATCGCATATCAAACAATCTCGTCCATCACACGCCTTACACAGGGATCATTGTCTCCGGTTGTATGACTCATTTCTTTGCAAAACATGGAAGAGAACTTGGAAGAACCATTCGGCGGCACGAGATTGCCAAACTTCCTAAGGATCCGCAACTGGATGACGTGCGGCCCTATCTACACACGCATGACAACCTGATTGAGCAAAACGAAATTCATCACGCGATGGAAATGCTCGGCGACGGAAACGCGATCTACATCCGCGGGGCGGGAGCCGGAAACGTGATCCGTCGCAATTACATTCATCACCTCGTTGCGCCGATGAAAATGCAAGCCGCCATTCGCACCGACGGTGGCCAACGAGACACACTCATCGCCGAAAATTTGATTTACAAATGTAACGCTCAAGGCATCATTCTGAAACTGAACAATCGTTGTGAAAATAACATCGTCGCTGACGTGATCGCACCGCCGCGTGGGTATTATCTGGCTGTTCGGGAGGGCCCAATGAACGATGCCACCATTGGGCAGAATGTTTTTTATTCGTCGACAAACGTATGCACACTTATTGACGAATTGCCGGCGGGCAAGGTTCGAACAACGGAAGACCGTCGAGGCCGCACGCTGGCGCGTTCGGCGGATGCTAACACAGATCGCAACATTTATTTCTGCGCAGCCGATACTAACCTAGGCGAAACGTTTCTCGCCCATCAACAATCAAACGGTGTCGACAGCAATAGTCGCGCGGTCGATCCGCTCTTTGTGGACCCCGAAAACGGCGACTTTCGTTTTCGCCCAGAATCGCCTGCACTAGAGATGGGAATTGTGCCCTTTGACCGGTCAAAAGTCGGCTTAGTCAAAAAACCGACCACTGTTGATTCAACAATCGAACATCAAGAAACAGATCAAGAAACAGATCGCGAATCGCTTGTCCGCGCGAAGCGTATCATGCAAAAGGTCGACAAAGACGGGAACGGTACGTTTGAAAAAAGCGAGAACGCCGGTGCTTGGAAGCGATATCGAAAACTGGACACAAACAATGACGCCAGCCTTACGGTTGAAGAACTTAGCAAGCAGCAAACCCCTCGCCTTGAGCACGGCGGTGAACAAAAACTTAACGTGGTTTACAAACAAATTGCCAAACGAAGTTTACTACTAGACCTCTACTACCCTGCAGCCAACAAAAACAACCAGACTCCAAAAACGGATTCCTCGTATCCGCTCATCGTCTACACACACGGAGGTGGTTGGGCTGCCGGTAGCAAACAAGGCATTGCCAACGGCTCATTCAAATCCGTTTTCGAGAAATTGCTCGGTCACGGCTTTGCTGTCGCGTCGGTCAACTACAGGCTTTGCAAAAAAAACAGCGGCGTCACGATGCGGGATTGTGTGATCGATTCCATGGATGCCGTTCGCTATCTATCAAAGAACTCCGAAACTCTCAAACTGAATCCAAAACGTTTTTACGTGATGGGTGACTCGGCGGGTGGACAGATCGCGCAAATGCTGGCGCTGGTTCCCTCAAATAAACTTCCAGGTGACAAATTGCTCGCGGCGGTTCCCTACAAGATAGTGGCAGGCGTTTCCTGGTACGGTCCATGCGATTTTGAGAATACCGACTTGTTCAACCACGACGATCGAAAGGACTTTCGAGATCGATTTGGGCCTCGCATTCTCGGTTCCGATCTAGATCCCAAAACGAAGCTTGAGCGTTACCGAGAAATGAGTCCGGCTAATTATCTCAGCGCAAACAGCCCGCCACTTTTAATGATTCAGGGCGACAAAGACACCACGATTCCGGTCAAACATGCCTACTTCATGAAAGAGAAAGCGG
Source organism: uncultured Pirellulaceae bacterium (assembly GCA_964595515.1). GTDB lineage: Bacteria > Planctomycetota > Planctomycetia > Pirellulales > Pirellulaceae > Mariniblastus. The sequence goes on along the minus strand of CAZQQR010000046.1, from coordinate 20,480 downwards.
AGGCAGAAAAAGCCCCGGTTGAAATCATGATCATTAAAAACGCAGGTCACAATTGGCGAAAAGTCGATGCGGATATCGATCCAACGCGCGAAGCAATCATCGAGCGTACTGTTAAGTTCTTCGTTGATCATCACAAAAAATAATCAGCCCAAATTGATTAGTCCGAAATGATCAGCCTGATGCTTGCGACAAACGAGCGTGCCATTTGCGACAGGAAAAAGATGGCGGCTTGAATGAACGCCGCATTCCAAACCCCACCCGATTCTCTCTGATATAATCAGGTCGCAGATGTCGCTCATTTTCATTCACTGAGCCATCCGATCAAAAACAATTATTGGGCCGCCGTCTTAACCGAACCAGAAAACCCATGAAACTATTTTCATTTTCAATGTTCGTCTTTTTATTGGCCACAACCCAAGCATCAGCCGACGACTGGACGATCGATAGTGCTGACGAATGGACAAAGAACGTCGAGTCTGTCCAAGGAGCCGCGGTTGAAAACGGCTCTGTTTCTCCAAAGGAAAAAACGGCAACCGTCAACACAATCATTCAGAGCTCGGACAAGAAACGCTCTGCAAAATCGCTTACTATCCATCAGTCAGCGATCTGGCAAAACTGGAACCCGATTGAAAATCTCGGCCCCGTCAATCTGAAAGATGCACCGGTCTTATTAACCACTGGGCCTGGCAACTATTGGATGTTTGGACGCTACGGCAAAGGGCAACCTCGCGTCAAGAAAGGACAAAAACAAAAACCTCTCCCAGCTTTTCAACCAAAAGAAGCAACTCTGGAAGGCTTCGACACCCCCCTTCAAACCACCCGGTTTCCCAATCAATTCAATGCACCTGGCGGACTCAAAAAAGGCAAAGGTGGGTATCACGCATGGCAAAGCCGAGACATGAAAAACTGGGTCCACCACGGCCCTGTCACCGAAGGTTTTTCGAAATGGGTCACCAGTGCAGAATGGGTCGATGGCAAAGCGTTGATCTACTACGATTTCCCTAACGACCAAGATCCACATGTCTATGTCGACGAAGACCTGTTTGACGGCGAGCCGGGAAAGAACATGGGCATCGCCGTAAAGGATCCTTCACACGGTAGTGATGCCGGCTTCATTCGCGACCTCAAAGGCAACATGCATGTCATCATCGAAGACTGGAGTCCAATCTCGGCCAACAAACGGTCTTGGGATTCGCCTTTGGCTGGACATGCCGTGAGTCCCAACGGAATTGATGGGTTCAAATTTAAAAAACCGGCTGTCGACAACCGTACTGAACCGACAGGGAAAATCGGGACTTACAAACATCCGCACTGGGCCAAGGAAGATCCAAAGAACTACAAAACAAACGTCGCTGAGTACAACATCCATTTACCCGAACAAGAAGCCTATGGCGATTGGGCAGCGATTTGCATTGGCGGCCAGTACTACCTCTTTGGTGACTACGACCCTGCCGGTGGGCACAAGATGAGCGTCGGTTGGTTCACATCGTCTTCCATCGATGAACAATTCACCTGGTGCGACAAGATTGGCAACGGCCATCCTGATCCAGACATCGCGTTTGCGGAGGGGCAATTCTATCTTGCGACTCAGCAACCAACGGATTATGTCAGCCCGGGTCCATGGGTAGAAACGGTAGAAGCCCGAGTAGGCGTCGACACGGACAACGATAAAAAGATCGACCAGTGGACCGATTGGACTGAACTTAAAGAAAGCTACGACTACATTCCTGGTTTCTCAAAGCAAATTGCCAAAACACCAGCCGAACTGGACGTCTCGAATTTGCCAGCCGGACATGGGTTTCAAGTTCAATTGCGGCTGACTGACTCAACGGAAAACAAATCCAAACCAATCGTTGAGCGCATGTCGCTATCGTTCGCTGAATGAGAACGAACATTCGTCGCAACAGGTTAATCCAAATCAGACGTTCAACTGTGACAAGAAAGCTCATGAAGCAAACATCGAGAACGAATGCAGTTCAGCAAAATTCGCGCGATCGCTGGAATATATCGCTACCTACAAACACGTTGTCTGGACTCGCCGGAGCTTTGCTATTCACGTTGGTATTTTTCTGTTTTGGAAAAAATGCAATCTTGGAAGCGGCGACACTGGATGACAAATCGGAAAAACCGAACATCGTGGTTTTCCTGGCTGACGACATGGGCTGGGGTGATTCGGCGACGTTTGGACACAAATTGATTCAAACGCCCAACCTCGACAAACTTGCTGCCCAAGGCGTGAAGCTGACTCAGTGCTATTCGGCGTGTGGAGTTTGTTCGCCATCACGATCGGCGATCTTGACTGGCCGAACTCCTTATCGAAACGGAGTGTATCGGCACTTGTCCGGCAACCATGAGCCGCACCTTCGGGCCAATGAAATCACTTATCCCAAACTGTTAAAAACAATCGGCTATGAGACTTGTCACGTTGGTAAATGGCACCTCAATTCATTACCACAGTTCAACACTGATAAATATCCGCAACCCGCTGATCATGGCTACGATTATTGGATGGCGACGCATAATAACGCCGAACCTAGCCACAAAAACCCCAACAACTTTTTTCGTAACGGCAAACCTGTCGGCGAACTCAAAGGCTATTCCGCGCCGCTAGTTGCAACTGAGGCCGCTCGCTGGTTGAGCCAAATCCGTGATAAATCAAAACCATTTGCTCTGTCCATTTGGGTCCACGAACCACACTCGCCAATCGCAACGGATACGCGTTTCTCCGATCTGTACGACGGACACGAAAACAGTACTTACATGGGCAACATTTCACAGCTCGATCATGCGCTTGGCGAAGTAATGCAAGCACTGGACAAAGAAGGCATTAGCGACGACACGCTGTTAATTTTCACCTCCGATAACGGACCAGTCGCTCGATTCGGAGGCACAACCGGCGGTTTGCGAGGTGGAAAACGAAGCGATCACGAAGGCGGAATTCGCGTACCAGGAGTCGTTCGATGGCCGGGCCATATCAAGCCTGGAACAGTCAGCGAGGTTCCAGTGATTGGCACTGATATTTTCGCCACCGTTTTAGACATCACTGGAATTGAGCTTCCCAATGACCGAACGATAGATGGCGTAAGTATGTTGCCCGCATTAAAAGGCAATCCAGTCAAAAGAAAAACCCCGCTCTTTTGGAGAACACACGTTTCTCCACCTGCAGATCGTGTTGCGATGCGCATTGGCGATTGGAAGTTGATTGGTGACGAAACATTGACCAAGTTTCAGCTTTACGAGATTCAAAAGGACTGGAAAGAAGAAAATGACCTCGCCACCGCGATGCCTGAAAAAACTGAAGAGATGAGAAAACAGCTCCTCAAAGTTTGGAAAGGTATCGAATCAGAAGGCCCTGACCATTGGTGGAAGAACGAACGACAAAAACCAGTGCGAGGCGGCAAGCTGAATTATTGAG
>CAZQQR010000046.1:9381-16965 GCA_964595515.1 uncultured Pirellulaceae bacterium | reverse complement strand
TATGAAAACACTTACATTCTCAATTGCGATCATCGCGATATGTTGCGTCCAGCAATTCGCGCGAGGAACTCAGAATCAAAACGGCAGCGTTGACTCCAATTTCAATCAGCAAGAATCGGAAACAAAAAAGCCAAACGAGCAGGAATCGAAAAAACAAGAACCTACGGAGCGTTCAACACTCGGGCTCTCTGCCCCTGACGGTGCGGAGGTACTATTTGATGGTTCAAACTTCGATGCATGGAAACCATTTTCTTTCCAAGTGATCAATCCGAAAAATGATCAGAAAGAGATTCAGTGGAAAATCGTCGACGGTGTCGATGGGAAAGCGATGCAAATAGCATTCGAGTTCAAAGGCAAAAAGCGCAAGCAATTTATTTGCACCAAGAAGAAGTTCGGCGACTACCATTTGCACCTCGAATTCCAGCTGCCCAAAGATGGTGGCAAGGGCAACAGCGGGCTCTTTTTCGGACCGCTATATGAAATGCAAATTCTCGATAGCGGCAAAAAAGAAAAAGCGGGCATGAACGATTGCGGCGCGATCTATCAAATCCGTACACCCGACAAGAACGCTGCACTTGACCCCGGCCAGTGGCAAACCGTCGATTTAGATTACAAAGCAGCCAAGTTTGGCGCCCACGGATCGATGACAGAAAAAAATGCCGCCCGCGTCACGATTCGGCTGAACGGAATACTGATCCATAACGACTTCAAACTATCACTGCGGCGGAACAAATACGCCGCGTTCCCAGAGGAACCCACCTCACCGATTGTTTTGCAGGAACACGGGTCACCAGTAAAGTTCAGAAACATTTGGCTTGTAGAAAAAAGTGTCGAATCCAACCAAAACGAAAAATTGAAGAAGTAAATTTGAATCAGCGAAATCACTGCCCAAAACGCATCTGGAAACTCAAATCCTGCTCCCTCGAAGTCGCGATCTCCTTGATTCTGTGCATCAAAACTGGGGCGGCGAATTCAGGCATCGACCTGTGACATGCAAACCAAAGCGAAACCATGAAACTACAACACATCTCACAAACTCTTGGCTTTCTATTTCTGGCAGCTCTTTCGAGTTTGACCTGCAACACTGCAGGAGCGGAGCAACCGCCTAATGTCGTTTTGATTTTTGCTGACGATCTCGGCTATGGAGATCTCGGTTGTTATGGTGCAACGAAACTTAAAACACCCAACATTGATCAGCTCGCGAAAGAAGGACGGCGGTTTACAGACGCACACTCGGCGTCGGCCGTCTGCACGCCCTCACGCTATGGACTGCTCACAGGCGAGTATCCTTTTAGAGCGATGGGCGGAAAGGGAGCCTGGGGTCCGCTTCCACCAACTTCAGGACTGATCATCGACACTGAAACCTTGACCATCGGAAAGGTCTTTAAAAACAAAGGTTACGCAACGGCTTGTTTGGGGAAATGGCATCTTGGCTTCAAAGAAAACGAAAATGATTGGCAAGTTCCACTCCGGCCTGGACCGCAGGACGTCGGATTCGATCATTACTTTGGCGTGCCCCTCGTCAACAGTGGCAGTCCGTTTGTCTATGTCGAAGACGATTCAATTCTCGGCTATGACGCGAACGACCCGTTGGTCTACGGTGGCAAACCAATTTCGCCAACACCAACCTTTCCAGAAGAAGCATCCGTAAAAAGCGTCAATCGATTCGGCGGGGCGCTCGCAGCTCACCAGATTTATGACGACGAAAAAACAGGAACCTTGCTGGTTGAGCGAGCCACCAAATGGATCACTGAAAAAAGGGACCAACCATTTTTCCTTTTTCTTCCAACGCCCAACATCCATCATCCATTTACTCCAGCCCCTCGTTTTAAGGGAACAAGCGACTGCGGCCTTTACGGAGACTTCGTTCATGAACTTGATTGGATGGTGGGTGAAGTTTTAAGAAGCCTCGAAGAAAATGGATTGAGTGACAACACGCTTGTTATCTTTACCAGTGACAACGGCGGCATGCTTAACCTTGCCGGTCGCAACGCGGCCAAAGCCGGACACAAGATCAACGGTGACCTACTTGGTTTCAAGTTTGGTGTCTGGGAAGGCGGACATCGAGTGCCCTTCATCGCCAAGTGGCCCGGGAAAATAAAATCCGGAACCCAGTCTGATCAATTGTTCAGTCAGATTGATATGCTGGCTACTTTCACCGCGCTGACACAACAGGACGCAGCGATTCTGGAAGGCAAAGACAGCATCAACATGCTGCCGGCATTGCTGGAGGAACCCGTCGATCCATTGCGTACCGAGTTGGTGCTAACTCCCCGACAGCCAAAGAACCTGGCGATCCGCAAAGGCAAATGGGTGTATATCGGAGCCCGTGGTAGCGGCGGATTTGGAGGTAGCAAGCCAACACATCACGCTTGGGGCGGAGCAGCTGCCGTCGAATTCGTTGGCGGCACCAACAGTGATATCGCCGGAGGTAAGTACAAAGAAGGAACGCCCAAAGCCCAGCTCTACGACCTCCAGGCGGACGTAAACCAGACTCGGAACGTACACAACGAATACCCCGAAGTCGTCAAGGAAATGAGCTCACTGTTGAAGAGTTACCGTGTTCCCAATCAGAACGCAAACGTGCGCCCTCGAAAAGGAAACGGCAACTCTCCCAAAACAGAAGAGAACACATCGCTACGCAAACCAGCCAAAAAATTGGCGGCAACGCCGACTGCCCGTACTGCGTCTTTCGATTTTGAATCAGGCAAGCTGGAACCTTGGAGAGTTGTCGAAGGGAAGTTTGGACATCCGGTCGGCAGCAAGGATCGCTTCATCAACAACAAACGAGACTACAACAAGCAGGGGAAATTTTATCTCACCACGCTTGAAGTCAGTCTCGACGCAGCCAGAGGTTCCGACGATCAAACCGGTGTGATTGTTTCGCCAGAATTCATCCCCGCGAAGGGCAAGAATAACTCAATGACTTTCCGCGTTGGCGGTGGAAATAGTCCAGAGACTTATGTCGCGCTGTGCCTTGCCGACGGTACTGAATTGTTGAAAGCGTCAGGGGCACGTTCTGAGGTCATGCAAACCGTCAATTGGGATCTCACTCCCTTTGCCGGAAAAACGCTTTTCCTAAAAATCGTTGATCAGTCAACCAACGGTTGGGGGCATGTCACTGTCGACAACTTTCAGTTCGACGCAGAAATTCTCAGCAGCAACAAGAACTAAGAAGATCGAAATTGCGACTAAGAGCTCAACCGTTGACCGCCTACGTTTGAACTGCAATCCGAAATTTGGCGGAGGCAAACTTGCCGCCCAGAACACGCGAATCAATTCCCAAGCTGCCGAGAGATTTGCGACGGATAATTGAGAAGAAAGAAACAAAATGCGCACAAGAAAACTACCTGTAACTTTTCCATATGCAAAAGAACTGGTGCTACTTTTTCTAGTTGCCACCATCTCGCATCCGCATTGTGTCAGAGCAGCCTCGCGATCGAATGACGAGGTGACGAACCAACCGAACTTCATCATCGTCTTCACTGACGACCAGGGATACCAAGACCTTGGCTGTTTTGGCTCACCAAATATCAAAACACCCCGCATCGACCAGATGGCAAACGAAGGTATGCGGTTTACCAATTTTTATGCCCAAACAGTTTGTGGACCTTCTCGCGCCGCGCTGATGACCGGATGTTATCCATTACGCGTTGCTCGCCAATCCGATCCCGATTCGATTCATCCCGAATTGCACAGCAAAGAAATCACCATCGCGGAGGTGCTCAAGAACCAAGGCTATGCGACAGGAGCATTTGGCAAATGGGACTTGGCGGGACATCGCCAGAAGAACTACAAACCAGATTTACTCCCAACGCACCAGGGATTCGACACCTATTTTGGAACACCTGGAAGCAACGACGCAGCCGTCAACTTGATTCGAGGCACCCAACTAATCGAAACCAACGTGGAGATGGCTTCGTTGACAAAACGTTACACGGACGAAGCAATTACGTTTATCGAAGACAATCGTGATGGACCATTTTTCATCTACCTTGCCCACACAATGCCACACACAAAGCTGGCCGCATCCAAGCAATTCAAAGGCAAGTCAGCAGGTGGTTTGTATGGAGACGTTATTGAAGAGCTGGATTTTCATGTGGGTCGTGTTCTGGACAAGGTCAGCGAGCTGGGACTCGACGAAAACACTTACACGATTTTCACCAGCGACAACGGCCCTTGGCTCATACGCAAAAAACATTCTGGGCACGCCCTGCCCTTGCGCAGCGGAAAAACCACTTGCTGGGAAGGCGGTATGCGGGTGCCCTGTATTGTTCGAGCACCCGGAAATGTTCCAGCTGGAAAAACATGCAATGCGGTCGCGGCAACGATCGATTTATTGCCCACAATCGCATCGCTTGCGGGAACCTCATGTCCCGACGATCGCGTGATCGATGGTGTCGACATTTCACAGCTCATACACGGAACGGAGAACCACTTAGAACGTAACTTTTTCTATTTTCAGCATGACTGTTTGCGAGCAGTTCGATCCGGCAAATGGAAATTGTTGTTGCCGCACACCGAACCCATCAAGGGCGGTATCGCATCAAGGTGGAAAAGACATGTCAACAAAGCCGACGCAGCCCGCATCCAAACCCCGCAGCTGTATGATCTGGAAAAAGACGTCAGCGAAACCACGAATCTCGCGAGTGAGAATCCAGAAATGGTAGCAAGGCTAACTGAGCTTGCGGCTTCTGCGCAAAACGACATCGGGGATCATGATCGCTTTGGCACAAACGCTCGCACTTTCGGCGCAGCAAGGCGAACTTTATCCAACGCTTCAACCACTAGTGAATCAAAAGAATCAGATTCCAAGGCTCTCGAATCCGGTTCTCGCAAACTGAGCCCCGGAAAAACGTCGACCCCAAGATTGATGGATAAACCCAAACAGCCAATACCAACGAAAAATGCCAAACCCAATTTCATCGTGATCTTCGCGGATGATCTCGGTTACGGTGACATCCGTTGCTACCACCCCAAAGCGGTCGAAACTCCTCATCTTGATGCCCTGGCCACCGAAGGATTTCGCAGCACAGATTTCTTCGTTCCTGCGAACGTCTGCAGCCCATCACGAGCAGCGCTATTGACGGGGCGATATCCAATGCGATGCGGAATGCCCGTCGCTCGATTCGAAACACCCGGATCGAAGTACAAAGACTATGGTTTTCTCTCAGAGGAAATAACGATTCCAGAGTTGCTAAAACCGGCCGGCTACCACAGTTTGATGGTCGGCAAATGGCACCTGGGCATGGAAGTCGAGGGATCACATCCGATCGACGCTGGGTTCGACGAACACCTCGGAATCCCGAGCAATTATGGGAAGAATCGCGGGCCAAACTACAACACTTTGTATCGCGGTAAGGCCGTAGAAAAGAAAAATGTTCGTTGCGAAGAACTTACAAACCGTTACACCGACGAAGTTGTCAACTTCATCCAGCGCCAAAAGAACGAACCATTCTTTATCTATATCTCGCACCATATCGTGCATTCTCCACTGCTGCCCAGCAAAGACTTCGCTGGCAAATCCAGCAAAGGAAAATACGGCGACTTTGTTCAGGAACTCGATCACAGCACCGGACGCATTATGAAAACGATCAAGGATGCGGGCTTGGACGAAAACACGCTTGTCGTATTCACTTCTGACAACGGTCCCTCTAGAGCAGGATCATCCGGTGCGTTAAACGGAGGCAAATACTGCACGATGGAAGGCGGACATCGCGTCCCGGGAATTTTTCGGTGGCCAGGAAAAATTGCGCCCAATCAAGTCTCAAACGTGACATTGAGCAGCATGGATCTGTTGCCGTTGTTCTGTGAACTCGCTGGAGTCGAACAACCGGCCGATCGGAAAATCGATGGAAAGAACATTCTTTCTGTGCTTCAAGGAAAAGAAACCCAAACGCCACACGAGCTGTTGTACTACTACAACGGCACGAATTTGCAGGCGGTGCGCGAGGGCAAATGGAAACTTCACCTGCCACGCACGACGAATGATCAACCGTTTTGGTCAAAGAAGAAAGACAAAACGAAAGGTTTTGTAACGTTGAATGACCATCAACTTTTTGATCTCAACCAAGACCTCGGAGAAAAGAAGAATGTCGCTGATCAAAATCCTCAGGTCGTCGATCGTCTCTTAAAGCACGCCGAAGCAATTCGAGCGGAGCTTGGCGATGTCCATACAATCGGTGCAGACCAACGAAAAATAAAACTTGTCGACCCCCAAGAAAGGTAGCTTCCAGTCATGCAACCATCGACGAACATTCAATTCGCTTGCAAAACATCAAATGTCGGGAATTGGGCGAAACCCAACTGTGTTTCTCGTGTTTAATTCCGGAGCTTGGCTAAAAAGACAAGCCCACACGATGACGAATAGGATTTTTCAGGAACGGTGAAACATGAAGATCAAGACATCACTGAGTTTAGCCATTTGCATTCTTCTTGGGTTTGTTTGCGTTGCCGATGCCCAATCTGGAAAACGCGGTGGAGCTACAGCCGTTCCTGACAACCCACAATCCGTCGGTGATGCCGGTATCGCTTGGTATACGACTTGGGAAACGGGACTTGCCGAAGCAAAACGATCCAACCGTCCCATCTTTTTTATGTCAGCCGCCACCACGTGCTCTGGCATCCCGGGAGTATTCTGACCGGGCTACACCAATACGCAGAACAGTTTGTTCGCGAAGAAAGAATTTATCGAAGCCTCTCGCAAGTTCGTATGTATTCGAATCGAGACTTATGAAAATAAAGAATCAGAAGCGATGGTGAGAAAACTTCTCAATGGAAAATTTGCCAACACCGCGTTTTGTGTTTTTGACCCTCAAGGCAAACGTCAACTTTCATCAGCCGGACGCTCTCCATCTCAAGGATTGCAAACACGAGGTGGGCGTGGCCGCGGACGTGGTGGGCCTTCGGCCAAGCCCGGATCGGGCACAGCGGCAGAAGACGACAGTCATGATAATGTGATTCGACAAATGCAACGAATCGCTGGTCAATTCAAATCGACCGGAGAATCCGAAGAGACGGCACTTCAGGATTTCAATACGTTTCGTCAGGCTCTCAATGTCGCGTCGGCGGATCAAAGGTTGCTTATGTTTGTGAACGTGGATGAGAAAGCCATCACAAAAGTTCGATCAGAATTGCAAACCGTATTCGCGGATCCAGAAATCGTCGGCAAGTTCCATTTGGATTTTGCAAATACAAAAACGGATCAAAAATGGGGACAAGCAATTGATGGATCCAAGAACGAACCAGGACTTGTGATCGTCCACTCTGGCCAATTCGGAATAGATGGCCAAGTCGTCTCGCACCTCTCAGCGACTGAAGATGCGGAATCAATTAAAAAGGCTTTGCTCGCTGCAAACGAAAAATTTGCCTCCGCAGAAAAGCGAAAAAAGTACTCGTCTCACGTTCAACAAGGTCGACGGCAGCGACTCTATTTTGAAAATGAAATACCCTACGGTGAGGACCGTGATGGCGACGGCAAAGCTGACGGTCGTGGCGGACGAGGGTCAAGACGATAGATCTCCTGCAACTGCATTTGGTCCCGGCAAAACGATGCAGCACGTTTCAAAGAACGTTCGATATTCA
>CAZQQR010000046.1:0-9281 GCA_964595515.1 uncultured Pirellulaceae bacterium | reverse complement strand
TGCATTTGGTCCCGGCAAAACGATGCAGCACGTTTCAAAGAACGTTCGATATTCAAGGATCTGAAGAGTTACTCAATTCGCTGGCCAAACAACAGCTCGAAGTAGAACTGAACGACATCAAGGATGCGTTTTAGGAATCCATGCATGAAATACATTTTGGTGACCATCTGTTTTCTGACTCTTGTAGCTACAGCCAAGGCAAAACAGCGGACGCATCACATAAAAACGGCGGATGACTTTGAGACGTTGGTCGAGTCAAAAAAACTGACGCCAGGTGATACCATCGTGTGGGCCGACGGAATCATCAATGACGTCGAACTGGATATTGTCGGCATCGACGGCACAGAAACTCAACCAATCACGTTGCGTGCTGCAACGCCTGGTGGTGTGATCGTCCGAGGAGAATCACAATTCAAGGTAGGCGCGAAATGGTGGGTGATCCGCGGATTTCACTTCGACGGGGAACCCAACAAAGTAAACAGTTACTGCACGTTTCAGTTTCGCAGCAACGGTGGGGTTCCAGCCGAACATGTTCGTTTGACCAACTGCGCTTTTACCAACCTGACAACCGATGAAGAAACATCCAAATGGTTGCTGCTGTTCGGTCGATCAAACTCAATTGATCACTGTCATTTCAGCGGCAAGAATAGCAAAGGTGCCTTGATAACGGTTGAGTTGGGCTATTTAAAATCCAACACGACTGCAAAGCATTGCATCAGCAACAACTATTTCGGCAACGTGGCGCCACAGGATGGGAATGACAATGAGACCATTCGCATTGGCGCTAGCGAGGATCAGAACAAACCTGCCAGTTGCATCATTCGCGAAAACTATTTTGTCCGCTGCAACGGAGAACCAGAAATCATAAGTAACAAATCAAGCTTCAACGTGTTTGAAAGAAACACGTTTCGACAGTGCGATGGTTGCCTGGTGCTACGACACGGACATCACGCAACCGTCGAAGGAAACTATTTCTTTGGCGATGGAGCCCTCAATGCGGGCGGAATCCGGGTAAGCGATAGTCATCATACGATCGTGAACAACTATCTTCAGGATCTTACCGGAACAAAGTGGAATGCGGCTTTTTCGATCTTAGGTGGCAGGAAAAAATCTGGCGGTACCGACAATGGTTATCAGGCAGTAGACAACATTAAGATCATCCACAATTCAATCATTAACTGCAAACAAAGCATTCTGTTGAACAAGGCAAAAGGTTCGCGGCCTCCGACAGGCGTCTTTGCGAACAACCTGATCTCAAGCTCATCAGGCCCGTTGATTTCAGAAGAATTGCCTGCAACCAATTTGGAATGGAAAGGCAATTTAATGCATGGGGCCAAGATCGGAGCCGAAATAGATGCGGAATTCTCGGACCCCAAACTGAAACTGATCGACGGACTAGTCCGCCCCGACAAGACCGGACCAGCGGCCGATACTGGGATCAAGCTTGATCCTGGTGTCACGATCGACATTGACGGGCAAACACGTCCTGAATCTAAAACTGATATTGGAGCGGACGAAGTTTCCGGTGCTTCCAGAAAATCCTCATCCAGTCCACTAAGTCCACCCAATGTTGGAGTCAGTTTTCTTCGGGGTGAAGGACCAAAGAAAAACTAGCCAACCGGAATGTTATCAAAGCTCTAACGGATCTGATTTGACTTCGGACGCGTCCGACTTTAGGTCCCAATCAAAACAGAATGGTTGAATCGACACAAACCTGTCATTCCAACTGGCCGTTCATCGTATTGAAATTCGAATGAGATCTCACCAAATTTCGAACCATTCTTTCAAATATGGGAACCATTCCCTTCTTGCGACAAAGGTTTTCAACGCTCACTAGAAATTCGTCGCAAAACAACTACTTCATGTCGCAATTCGCCATAGCGCAGTGCCGTTAAACAAGCAGGCACTGGTGATTTTACGGAGTTGATAGCAGTGGGGGTAATCGAACTTGCACTCGCAAACTTGCTTCAGTCACGGGGCTTCAATCGCAAAACAGGGAAGCCGTTTGCTGCTGGTTTTGCGACGTACTACAAGCCAAGAAATGGTTGGTACGATGTATTGGTCCCCTCCTTGAAAAATCAAAATCAAAATTCCGTCATGACAAAACTTAAGTTTAAAGCCACCTTCACACTTCTGCTTGCCTCGTTGGTGTTAACCACTCTTCAGGCAGAAGAACTTCCCAACGTCATTTTCGTCATGGCGGATGATCTCGGAATCGGGGACGTCTCGCCAACAAACCCTGATTGCAAAATCAAGACGCCGAACCTGCAGGTGATGGCGAATGAAGGGATCACCTTTTTGGATGCCCATTCACCAAGTGCCGTTTGCACGCCGACTCGGTACTCAGTTCTGACAGGTCGATACAACTGGCGATCTCGGCTGGCCCGTGGCGTTCTCGGGGGAAGCAGTTCTCACTTGATTCCCGGCGATCGACCAACGGTTGCTCACATGCTGCATCAGTCTGGCTATCACAATCAAATGATTGGTAAATGGCATTTGGGTTGGGACTGGGCCAAAGTTGCGGGCACCAACGGAAAGAAAATTGACTTTACTCAGCCGGTGAAAAACGGCCCCGACATCAACGGGTTCGACGGCTATTACGGACACTGCGGGTCGTTGGACATGGCGCCTTATGTTTGGGTCGACACTGGCAGAATTACGGCAATCCCAGATCGCGAGGAAGGCGTGACTCGCAAAGAGGATCGCTACGGTTGGTATCGTAAAGGTCCGATCGGTCCTGACTTCGAGATCGACGAAGTGCTGCCACATTTGTTCGGCAAAAGCATCACCTATGTCAAAGACCGTGCTGCCGCCAAAGATGGCAAACCATTTTTTTTATACCTGCCACTGCCGGCTCCTCACACTCCAATCGTTCCAAAGGAACCCTTCAAAAACGCCAGTGAAATAAATCCCTATGCAGACTTTGTGATGCAAGTCGACCATCACATGGGCCAATTGATGGCCGCAGTAAAAGAAGCCGGGATCGACGACAACACAATCATCTTCTTTACCAGTGATAATGGGTGTTCACCCGAAGCCAATTTTGAACTACTCAAAGAACACAACCACGACCCGAGCGCAGGGTATCGTGGTCATAAAGCCGACATCTACGAAGGCGGACACCGGATCCCGTTGATTGTCCGATGGCCGACCAAAATCAAAGCCGGCCAAACAACCAACGAGCTCGCGTGTTTGACTGATCTTTATGCAACGCTCCGTGATGTCACCGGACAGCCTGCAAAAGACCTCGGCGGCGAAGATTCATTTAGTCTACTACCAGTTTTCAAAGGCGAGAAAACTGCTCGAACTTCTTTGATCAGCCATTCCATCGGTGGGTACTTTTCGATTCGCCAAGGCGATTGGAAGCTCTGTCTGTCAGCCGGCAGCGGAGGCTGGAGCAGTCCAAGCGAAAAGGTTGCGAAGACGAAGGGATTGCCAAAAGTGCAATTATTCAATCTACAATCGGATCGCGGCGAGCGAGAAAATCTACTCGAAGACAACCCGGAACAAGTCCAATCGCTTTTGAAGTTGTTGACTGAAGAAGTCGCCAACGGTCGCTGCACTCCGGGCAACCCCGTACCCAATGATCGCGAAGTGACGTTCTTGCCAGAAGGCTATTCTGCGAACGCAGATGGTGCGGACCCGTCAGCCGATCAAACGGTAACGGTTTCCCACTCGGCGCTCCAAGGCATCGGGGCTGAAGCTGGTGTCATGCGGCGAGATCCAAGCGACGTCATCAAAGTCGGTGACCTGTTCTACGTCTGGTATTCGAAAGGCACGATTTCGCCGGGCTACGACGCGACCGTTTGGTACGCAACGTCGACCGATGGCCGTAAGTGGACTGAAAAGGGACAAGCACTTGCTAAGGGAAAACCTGGAACGTGGGAAGGCGCAAGCGTCTTCACGCCTAACATCATGGTTGCCGAAGGTCGCTATTGGTTGTTCTACACAGGCACTTCCAATGACTTCCACAAAAAGCCATTTAGTCCTGACTCCAAAATCGGGATCGCAGTTTCTGATTCGCCCAACGGGCCATGGGAACGACTTGCAACCAACCCGGCGCTTTCAAACAGTGACAACAAGGAGGACTTCGACAGCCATCTTGTTGATGATGCCTGCCTGCTGATCAGGGACGGGAAATACTATTTCTATTACAAGGGCCGCAAGCTGGGACTGGGCCCCGGCAAAACCAAAATGGGATTGGCGATTGCAGACCACCCGCAAGGCCCTTACGTCAGACACACGGCAAACCCAGTCATTGAAGGCAATCATGAGGTCTTGGTTTGGCCACAAGGCAAGGGTGTTACTGCGATGATTGGCACGACTGGGCCGAAAGAGATTACGAAATCAATTATGTACGCGGCCGACGGAGTTAACTTTTCGAAAATCGGCGATGTCGTAAAAGGCCCGGTCGCCGGTGGAGCTTATCGCCCCGAAGCGTTCACCGACAGTGGCAAAGGCGACTTGCCTGAATGGGGCGTCGAAATTCGCGGTTCGAATGTCAAGGAAGGAAAAAGATTGCCTTGCATTGGTCGCTTTGATGTCTCGACAGATTCCGATCGTAAAAGCCAGTCGTTTGCTGACGATTTATCGTTCATGAGTAAACACACTGACATCGTTCTGTTAAAGGACGACGGTGCAGCTGTCGCAGTCGCGCCCGCCTATCAAGGCCGCGTGATGACGAGTACTTTCGACCAAAAATCCGGCCCAAGTTTTGGTTGGATCAACCGACCGGTCATCGAAAAAGGTTTGCTTTCGGAAGAAGCCAGAAAAGGCAAACTCGAAGAACACATTTACATCTTCGGTGGCGAAGAACGTTTTTGGTTGGGCCCGGAAGGCGGGCAATACGCGATCTTCTTCAAGCCGGGAACGGAGTTCACTTTCGAAGACTGGACGACTCCCGCGGCGATCGACACCGACGCTTACAAACTGATGAAGCAAACGGAATCATCCGCAACTTTTGCTCACGACACGGAATTGGTTAACCATAGTGGCACTCAATTCAAAGTCGGCATCCAACGAACGGTAACGCTATTGGATAAATCAAAATCTGCCACCGCGCTCGGCGTTACCATTGGTGATTCAATACAAATGGTTGCTTACGAAACCGACAATCGAATCACCAATACAGGCTCCGAAGCGTGGAAGCCAGAGACTGGGCTGATGTCGATTTGGATTCTTGGAATGTACAACCCATCGCCGAAAACAACCGTTGTGATTCCTTTCAAAGACGGTGACGAAGCGACGCTGGGGCCAAAAGTAAACGATACTTACTTTGGCAAAGTCCCATTGGATTACCTGAAGGTCAAAGAAAAGGAATTGTTCTTCCGAGGTGACGGAACGCGACGTGGGAAGATCGGAATCAACGCACGGCGATCCAAGGGCATCGCAGGTAGTTATGACGCCGCAGGCAGAGTGCTCAACATCGTGACTTACAACGTTCAGGAAGCACCCAATGGATTCGTCAATTCGATGTGGGAATTGCAGGAGAAACCGTATTCAGGAGACGTGATCAATTCTTACAACGATGGTTCGCCGGAAAAAGGTAAGCCGCCGTTGGGTCCGTTCTACGAACTGGAAACGTCTTCACCTGCCGCTGCACTCAAGCCGGGTGAAACGATGAAGCACGTTCAAAGAACTTTTCACCTTCATGGTTCGGAGGCCGAGTTGGATGTATTGGCAAAGCAACTTCTTGGCTTGACGTTGGACTCGATCAAGTCCGCGTTTTGATTCAGACCAATTGGATGAATGCTGGAACTGAACTGGTTTTATTGGCGGTGTTTTTCGGTGTTAAATATTAAGCGCTAAACCAACTTTGTAGAAGCTCAAGATACATTGGCAATGTTGTCCCCAAAACACGACAAAATAAATTCGCGATTGATTCTTCATATCGTGAAATACAAGCTGGCCTCAGTCGTTCGGAGCATGTCGTCGGCGCAATCGGCGTTTCACGCCGAACGCACCGAGTTAAGATGAAAATGTATCGGCCCAGATGATGCAGGAATGATATTTGGGTTTGTCGACGCTTGCACCGTACAGGACTTACGACAATATCACGGCGGCCATTTCTTTGATTTCCGACTTGATTGAACGAGAGCTGATTCCGGCGCGGGCACGCAGGGCGATTCCCTGACGCAAGTCAAACATCATTCGTGCCCGGGCCTTTGAGGGGAAGTCTGAACGCAGATTTCCCTTTTCCTTCTCGATTTCGAATCGGGCGGTTAGCCGTTTGTCGGTTCCTTCGATCGCTTGTCGCAAACGCTCTTGTACCCCTTCCACTTCGCATGCATTGGTGGAAACGCAGTTACCCAGAAAGCATCCCAGTTTTCCATCTTCGCCCTTGCCACCCTTGCCGGTCGCGTAGTCAATCGAAGCTGCCATGAAAGCGTAAACCGCCTTGGTAATGTCTTCATGAGCATCAAACTCGACCAACGGTGGACACTCCTCGCTGGTTACGTATCGCTCGATCGCACTTAGGTAAAGGCCGCGTTTGTCCTTGAAAGCCGCATAGAGACTGGGCCGCGTGATTCCGAGAGCTTCTGTCAGATCGGTCAGCGATGCGCCGTCATAACCCTTCGCCCAAAACACGTCGATTGCAGCATCCAAAGCCGTGCCAACGTCAAACTCTCTTGGTCGACCAACTTTTATTTTTTCCATTTTGATTTAACCCTTGACCCATTTTGTACCGATCGGTACATTACTTGTGTACTACTTGGTATATTATTAGCCCTCGGCAGGAAAAAACAAGCTTCCTAAGAGAAATTTGTGAAATCTTTGTTTGGTTAGCACTCAAGCATCGCACCAATCAAAACAACGCCTGCAAATCACGTTTTAGATATTTCTAAGGAAAACAGACATGAACAAGAAAAACATCGCATTTTGGATCGCAACTACCCTTTTCTGCCTGGTCTTTACGATTGGTGGAGTCGCCAATCTGGTGCGGATCGAACACCAAGTCGAGATCATGCAAACTCTCGGCTACCCGCTTTACCTGATGACAATCCTTGGTGTCGCGAAGCTGTTGGGCGTAGCCGCCGTGTTGATTCCCCGCTTTCCGACCTTGAAAGAGTGGGCATACGCGGGCTTCACGTTCGACATGCTTGGCGCCGCCGCGTCGCACGGTTTCGTTGGAGATCCAATTGCCGAAACTGCGGCTCCCTTGGTCATCTTGGCCATTGGCATGGTGTCGTATCTGGCTCGCCCAGCCTCTCGTCGAGTCGGTGGTGCAGATCAGCAATCCAGTCTTGAAACTAAAGGCGACATTGTATCGCCAGCCCGACGTCGCCGGACTGCCCAGGTTGCGTAGCAATGTGGCAGCTGAAACCAGACCAAGCAGTTGTTTGTGCCCAACAAGGCACGCGTGCAGTCAGCTCGAATTTCAATTTTCATTCTTCAAAGGGATAAACCATGACCGTTCCAACCGAAACTCTTTCAACCTATCAAGCCGCCGTCAAGCAAACGATCGACGATTTGATCCAAACCGCCACGACGTATGACATTGAGGAACTCGACCGCATTTACCACGACGATCTACAAGTCGTGATGCTGGACATATCGGGTGAGCTGAATCAGGCGAACAAAGAAGGATTCAAGGCACTTTTTCAAAGCAAGAAGGATGCTGGCGATCCACCGATGAACACCTGGGCTGAATTCCATCACGTTCAGGCTGACGAACAGAATGCTCACGTTCTGTTGTCACGCAAGAACAACCTTTCGGGAGTGGAAAAAACTCTGGTTCTCAGCATCGACCTCGTGTTCGAAGCCGGTCGATGGCAAGTCATTCGCGAAGTGATCTTCTTGCGGCCAAGCTAAAAAGACGGTCACAACAGGCGTCAGCTCAGTCATTTTTTGTATCCAAGTTTCTAACAGTTCATCCTCAAATCACTGGAGATTTCCATGCAATTTACGTTTGATCCTCAGCAGGCGGCAACGGTTGTCGTTGACATGCAGAAGCTGTTTACCCAACCCGACAGTCCTTTCCAGAACGACAGTTCGCCGTTGTTCGGCCCCATCAATGAGCTGACCAACTGGAGTCGGGAACTGGGAATTCCTGTCATTTATTCCTCACTCAAGTTTGCGGACGATGGCAAGGATGCAGGTCTGATTGCGAATTGGCCGCAAGTTCAAGACGGCTATTTTGCAACCAGCTCGCCATGGACGGAGCTTGATCCTCGCGCAATCGTCAAGGAGAACGATCATTTGCTGTCGCGCAATCGCCCGAGCGCTTTTGCTGGCGGGAGGTTGTCAGAACTTCTCTCGAGTTTGGGGAGGACACAACTAATTCTGACAGGGATCAGTGTTAATTTCGCAGTCGCATTCACGGCCCACGATGCTTTCTCACGAGACATTCCAACGTTTGTTGTTCGAGATGGCGTTTCAACTGCTCCCTTTGAAGATTCGGCTAACCTTGGTCTCTATTTTCAAACCCTTGATACGTGGGCGGCGCAAGTCATTGATTTCAAGACGCTTGTTGAAAAAACCGTGGCAAGAACTTGATTGGAAAAGATCAGCATTGTCCAGCTGATTCATGTTCGTCGATAGCCGGCACCGCATGCAACTCTGATCGCATCTAAACTCAAACTAACGACAAAGGAAACTTTGATGGATGATAAACTTGTTACTGCCCTGCGACTGGTTGTCGCTGATATCCGTAGCATTTTCCCTTGGGCTGAGTTTTTAGTGCGAAAATGGTCCTTCGGAACTAGCTTCGGCTTCATCGTTCGAACGCATTTTGGCCGGGACGCACGTTCGTTAAGTCGAGGTGACCGGAGCGTCCAACTCAAACGCAATACAAAACCAGCTTTGTCCCCAAAATGTTCCCAAGACACATTACATTAAAAAAGGGACTCATGACTGAATCGTCATAAGTCCCTAGTTTTACCGAGTGGGGGCGACAGGAATCGAACCTGCACTCCTTTTGGGAACTAGATCCTAAATCTAGCGCGTCTGCCAGTTCCGCCACGCCCCCGATTAGATTGACCCGATTAGGATCGATCTCGTATTAGTGACCCATGAAAAAACGAAATGTTCGCCCGTTTCTTGGCCACCAAGGAAGGAACATTATGTCATTTTCGCATTTGAACGCAATCCATGATTTTCACGATATTGGCTTGATTATTCCGGAGAACGGGTAGGGTCGCCGTTTCAGGCGATCGTAATCGGATCGTCGCTACTTTCAGGGCGGTACTCAGAGCTTGCAAGGGGTTACCACTTTCAGGCCTTTCAGGGCGATTGCCGCCAGGGTGAATTGTTACTCTGAGCTTCCAGACGCCCTTTTTGAG
>CAZQQR010000045.1:22506-24365 GCA_964595515.1 uncultured Pirellulaceae bacterium | reverse complement strand
AAAATCTTGAAGAACCAACTGGCCCCGACCAACACGACCATCGGTAGCATCGCAGTCAAGATAATAAACTGGCCGACTTCACCCTGGCCTCCGCCGTTGGCAGCACGGTAAAGATGCCCGAGGCTGACCCCGGTCGCAGCAAATACTGAAACCAAAACAAGGAATGATTTGATTGAGAAAGTTCCGCTACGAGGGGCATTGCTGATGTCTTCAGTCTTTGTCTCGTCAGGTTGGCTCATATTCAAATCTCGCAGATGTCTTCTCTAGCCAAAATAACAGATCGGGACATTGGAAGCGAGTTCCAAATCTCAACACTATGCAGTGTGAGTACCAAAGTGTGAGTGCCCAAAGTAGTGCCAAAATCACTTCGCTTTTTCTGCTTCCTTTGACTTCTTCAACTCCAACAGGAACTTTTTCATGGCTGCCGGTTTGGTCGTGTGAAACATCTTAACACCAGCGTTTAGTTGCTGTTTCCACTCCGCCTCATCGGCTCCTGCGTGTTGTTCAACCAGTACACCTTTGGCGGCCGCATATTTGACTAGTTCGAGAGCCCCCGGAGTCAACTCTTTTGGGTAAGTGACTTCGATGGTCGCTGGCGAAAACTCAGCCACCACTCGGTCGATCTTTTCCTTCGAATCGGTTTTGAACATCAACAGGTTAGCCGGAAACGACTTCGAGTTTGCAGCGTACACCTTGAATAGCCCAACGTCTTTATAGGCGACACGAAAGATCACATGAGACAGCATTTCATGCTTGGCCGTCAGCGCCAACAACTCTTCAAAGTGTTGTTTTGTATCACTCTTCAAATCAATCTTGAAAAGAATCCTGCGTTTGGCCGCAATCAAAAACTCTTCGAACGTAGCAATACGTGATTGCGACTCAGGGCCAAGCTTGTCCCGGCCAAACCTGCGATAACGCTTTCTTAAGCTTTTTAGCTCTTCCCATGTCTGATCTTCAACCGAGCCTTGGCCTGTTGTCTCTTTTTCAATCTCTGGATCGTGAACAATGACGAACACACCATCCTTTGTCCGACGAACATCCGACTCATAGACTTGATATCCTTTGGCAATTGCAATTTCCAAATTCGCCAGCGAGTTTTCAGGAGCTTTGTTTTTTAGCGCGTTTTCGTAACCACCTCGGTGAGCCGCAATCAAGATTTGCTTGGAGGCTAAATATTTCTTGGCCGCCTCTTGCTGTGCCTCTACTTTTTTCTCTTTAGGAAAATGATATGGAATCGTGTTGGCAAACGTTCGCTCTGCTAGATCTGGAATTTTTTCGGCGAGCTGTTTAGAGCCGCTGGCAAAATCTTTGGTTAGCATCGCTTCATCATAGATTTCTCCTGTCGCGGTAAAGGCTTGATAGGTTAAACGGTTGCCGTCCACTTTGATAACGTGAAAAAACTGAGTGTGCTCTGCCTTTCGCGTCGATTGAAGCCCGTACTGTTTCCTGTAAGCCTCTAAATGATCTCCTTTGACCGGGTACTGCTTGGGACCACTCACCGATGTCACATACATCGTCTGAATCGCGCCGTCTTTACCTTGATTTTTTCGAACCGGCATTTGAGAACGAACATAGGCGTGATCATGCCCCTGCAAAACGAGATCGACATTGTATTTTTCAAACAGCGGAACCCATTGCGAGAGCATCAATTTGTAATTCTCTGAAGTCCGACCAGATGGCGAGAAAATCGAATGGTGATAGGTAACCACGCGCCAGCGGTAATTGGGTTTGCTTAACTCCTGCTCCAGATACTTGGACTGCAACTCAATTTCTTTATTGGAGTTAAGCACGATAAACTGCACGCCTTGGTAGTCAAAAGAGTACACCGTCTCGTGAAGCGATTCTGGGAGCGTCGATTC
>CAZQQR010000045.1:0-22406 GCA_964595515.1 uncultured Pirellulaceae bacterium | reverse complement strand
GTAAGCCATCCGAATCGTGCGTGAAAAATATTTGAGCAGGTCGTTTTGAGAATCGCCAAAATAGGTAAAACTAAATGGCTTGGCAGATTTCGAAGCCGTTCTGAACTGAATCCATTCCGACCATCTTTTTTTGCCGTCACCCACTCGATATGCGTAAAGCGTATCTGGCAGAAGGTCTTTGAATAAAACCGTGTGATAGTTGACGGGTTTTTTGATCGGGTTGGATGGAAATAAACTTAGGTCAAGTGGTTCAGTTGTGGCTTCGTGCCTGACTGCGAACTGAGAGAAACTGGCGCTGCTAGTCGCGACGCAGATCTCCGCAAACGCTTTTTTCACCGTCCCGCTTGTTCTCCAACTGACGGCACGACTCGAAGTAGCATCCCCATGAAACGACAAAAATATTCGATCGGGATCTAAGCTCGCTCGCTCCCAATGGTGAGCGTGGTCGTGATGGTCATCATGAGAATGGCAAGCATCAACAGTAGGGGAGAACAAACAAACGAAAACAAAAACCAGGGCAATGCGAGTCACAGAAGTTTCCATAGGTCTGAAAATAATCGTCAAACTTTACCGAGCCAAACTGGATTAACGCAGCTTTCACTCAGATTCAAAATACAAGCATCCAGTGCTATGGCCATTATGCCTTGGGAAGTTTGCAAGCAAAATGACAGAGTCGCTAACTTTGCTGAATTACTCAATTCTCCGCGTTGTAGTGACGATCAAAAGAAAGCCTGAATAAACCCGTTAGTCTCAGGCAGATTCTCTTGCAAAGCTAGGTGTGGCTTTGACGGAGTGCCAAGCTCTAAGGACTTGAGCAAACATTGAATCGTTCCTTCGGGGACCGACCCAAAATTCAAAAGGATTTGAAAAATGCGCTCCTTGCTGATCGCCACCGCTCTGTGTGCTGTCGTGACTTTGACTGGATGTTCGTTCACCATCAATGGTCCATGCACCTCACTTTCCCATCAAAGCCGCCTTCGTGGAGAATGCGGATGCAACGCCGACAGCGGCTGTGACTCTTGCTCGCCGGGCAACTTGCTGTCTTCAGTTGGTACCCAGCCGGAATGTGGAACCGTCGACTTTGGTCAGGGAGCTCCTTGCGGACTCGAGAGCCTTAGCGGAAAACGAATCGGCGGCGGATTGCTGAGCCGTCTTGGAAATGTCGGATGCAACGGACCCTCACCTGCTCCAGCAATGGGAGACGCGGGATGTGGTTGCGAAGATTCTGGATGCGGCTGTGAAGATTCGAGCTTCGTTTCTACTGGCAATGACGGCCTCGGAATGGGATTGTTCCAGAGAGGCACAACCTGCTCTGACGGCAGTTGCGGCGGAGGCATTCGGTCATTGGCAAGCGGACGCGTGCGAGGTCATTTGGCCGGAGCTGGCAGCCGCGTGGCTGGTGCAGCAAGTCACCTGGGCGGTCATCACCTAGCCGGACGTGGTTGTGGGCGGTTTGGATGCGGACGCAACGGACAGCTATGCCTGTCTTGCAAAGCAAAACTGTCGACACTCATTCGGGGCAACGGCGGAACGATTCCTCACACTGCTCAGCCTATGGGACCTGGTGGTGCTGGGATCGCCCCAAGCTACGCCTATCCTTACTACACAACTCGTGGACCACGTGATTTCTTGATGGCAAACCCACCAAGCATTGGTTACTAGGAAGTCAGGAAATTTCGAGCACCGCTCGGAACCAAATTTCAAAACGGCTGGCGAACTATTCGTCAGCCGTTTTTTGCTAGAGTTTTTATCGAATCAAGGTCGCTAGCTCAGAGATCAAACTTCTCGGTGTTAGCCATCTCTGTCATGTTTGCATCAAACGTGTAGGCAGGGCCTGACGGGCAAGACACCGATTTATCGGCGTATTTCATGTCGGCTGGCCTGCTTGAATTCAAGCCAGCCGTTTCCCGTGCCCAGCGCCAATTGTCGTGTTGCGTATTTCGTCAATTGGTGACAATCGAAGATACTAGGTGAACCAGCTATGAAACAATCTCTCCGCAACATGAAATCTGGTTTGAACTATTTGGCCTTGGACTCTGCCGGATATCAACAGTTGCTTAGTCAGGCAGAACCGCAACGCAAACGCACTCAGCCAATCGACAGTTTGTTCGAAGGTTTCGTCCTTCACCGAGCACAGGATATTGATGAAGTGAACCACAAACTCGACGGCATTTTTGAGGCAGGATTGGATATTGATCAGACTGGCGATTCATGGATTGCTAACAAGAAAGCCGCCTGAGCATTGTGCGCTGGTTGCGACGCCTTCCTTCGATCGTTAAAGTCGAACCATGCAAAATATTCTCATCGAAAAGCCTTACAAATTCGTGCCTCCGATTGAGATGCACTGGCCTCAAAGGTTCCTGACAAAAATTGGAAAGTTCAAACCGTTGCTTCGAAAAGAGCACGGTGTCGTCGACTACGAGGTTCGAAATGTCGAACGACTGAGAGCTTCACTGGATGCCAAGCACGGCATTATGCTGTGCCCCAACCACCCCAGGACAGCAGACCCGATCGCGATGTATCACATCTGCCAGGAATGCCCCGTCTCGATGTACACCATGGCGAGCTGGCATCTATTCAACCAAAGCTGGTTCACAACTTTCATGGTGCGATTGATGGGCGCATTCAGCGTCAACCGCGAAGGCCTGGACCGAACAGCGGTGGACTACGCGATCGACGTGCTGGTCAAAGGAGAAAGACCACTGTTGATTTTCCCGTCGGGATCAACCAGTCGAACCAATGATCGTTTGATGGCGTTCATGGACGGCCCCAGTTTTATCGCTCGCACGGCTGCCAAGCGTAGAAAGAAGAACGACCAAGGCTTGGTCGTGGTGCACCCGATTTGCATCAAGTACTTTTATCAAGGCGACATCGAGAAGGCCTGTGATCCTGTTTTAACGGACATCGAACATCGACTGACTTGGAAGCCCGATTCGAGTGTTCCACTGATCGATCGCATCGTAAAAATTGGCAACGCGATTTTGACGTTGAAAGAACTTCATCTCAATGTCAATTCATCCGAGGGACAGACGCTTCGAGAACGTCAAAACTTGATGGTCGATCGTTTATTGGATCCGCTCGAAGAGGAATGGTTGGGAGGAAAACAATCTGGCGGAATTCAGACACGTGTCAAAAGTCTGAGAATGAAGATCTTTCCTGACCTCAGCCGGAATCAGGTCGACGCGCAAGAACGCGCCAGACGTTGGGAGCAACTAGAAAGCACTTACCTTGCGCAACAGGTCGACTGCTACCCGGAAAACTACTTGATGGACGAACCATCCGTCGATCGAATTCTTGAGACCGTTGAAAAATTCGAGGAGGACCTCTACGACAAATGCCGAATCCACGGCCAACTCAAGGTCGTCCTGGACGTGGGTGAAGCGATTGAGGTTTCCACCAAGCGAGATAAATCCGCCACGTCTGACCCGCTAATGACGTCTATTCGAGACCAAATCCAAGAGACGCTGACGGCTCTGCAAACCGAGTCGCGAATCTACCGACCAACGTCGTGACAGCCAGCATGCTCTCACCCGGAAGAAGCTCAACCAATAAACCACTCGCTTCATTCAATCAAACGAATATCGTCGCAAGGTCGAAATTCTCGAATCTTGATTCAGCTGTGATGGATTCGGAAGTCTTGACGACGTCCGCTACGTTTTCGACGTCCGCTACGTTTTGAACCGAAACCAGAGTCGAATGCCTGAATGCTCGTCTACTTGGAATCCGAATCTGGCACGATTTCGGATGACTCAGGTGGCTCGTTTGAATGCATCAAACGAGAAATTTGAGCAGGCGTTAACGCTGAATCAAACAGATACACTTCATCAAGCCAGCCCTTGTAAGATCCCTCAGTGAAATCATGAACGGGAGCACCCATTGTTAATGTGATTTCATTGGAGTCGGACAAGATCTTGTGATTTCGAAAACCTGATACAGACTCAAGTTTCCCATCAACGTAATGACGCACCAATTCCGCAACGTCATCGTTCTTTTGACCGCCGATGAATACAGATGCGATATGATGCCAACGACCGTCCCTTAAATCCGTGGATCCAATTACGTGTCCGTCGCCGAACTCAGTTCGAATCCCACCAAATGTGCCCTCAGGGCCTCTTTGATTCGGATTCCAACCAATCTGCCACATCCCGCCGGACAAGTTGTCTTGAGCCCCAAGCCCAACAAACGAATTGCAGTTCCTTGGATTGGTGTTGGACATGATGCGAACCCAAAAAGCCACCGTGCGCGGTTGGTTGCCGCTGATGCCTTTGAGTTTTGATTCAACCCGCGCCGATTTCCCGGTGAAGAAGATCGCTTTGCCGACTTTTCCGGCGACCTGAAACCAAGACTTTTCTTCTCCCGCCAAAATCTTTCCGTTGTGCTCCGCACCGTCCGTCCCGCTGTTGCTGACGACATCGCCTTCGATTTCATCAAACGAAAAGTGCGTGTAGCTCAACTTTTTTTCGTTTTTACGAGACTCAAAATCTTCGATTGCCAAAGGCGAATAGTCTACGTTTTCCGGGGATCCGTCGGGAACCATTCGTAATGACGATTTTTCAAAAATCGGAATCGTTCCGGCCAAGTGAGGTTTGACTTCGACAAGACCTTCGACCACGTGAACGTTCGAGCCACCATCAGGGGCGACATCCACAGCGAATTTCGTGGAGAGGTCAACGATCTCGCCTGAAGGGGTGTTCACTCGGAACCCGATCGCTTGCTCAGGCACGTCCGCCGACAGCGAACCAGAAGCCAATCGAATTTCATCCACACCGACAATCTCGAATCGAGAAGGCGACGCAATTGAAACGACCGTACCTGAATCAAATGTGACTTCGATACTACCTTTAGAAAGTTCAAACTTACCTGGCGTGAGCCAGCTACCAACGTCGGCAGTGTTCGAGCCAACCCACTCGGCATCAGCGCCGTTTGTCATTCGAGCAACCGTTCGAACAAACTTTTTAACCGAATGACGCACAGTCGGTGAAAGTGGAATATTCTGGGTCAATGCTGTGCCTTCAGGCTCATACGTGTTGGAGTACACGAACATTCCTGACCCAACCAGCAACGTGGCTACCAATGCAACCGTCCACCATCGACGCGACGATTCCTGGTGTTGCTCGGCAACAGCAGGCGCTGGCAAAGCTACCAACTGATCGTGTTCAACGGCAAAGTGCTCACTCAATAGTGAGTCCATTTCAAAAGTCGAGACATATTGCTCCAGCGCTGATGGGTCATCCGAAAGCATTTCCTTCAATGAAAGAAATTCAGCTTTTGAAATTGAGCCATCGCTAAGTTTGTCAATCAACAGACTTAGTTGGTTGTCGTTGGAATTTGTCATCGTCTTTTAAAACTTAAATTGGAAGCGTAACTTCAACTTTGATCGCTACCGGACCTTGGAAGTGGTTCTAGTGGCAATACTTGGACTCGCACCATGGACAGGTTTTAGAGTTCATCGGTAACTTGGTGGTTAGCCTCAACCTGGTTACCCAGCATTCGTCGTTCAATGCATTCTTTGAGTTGAATGCGGACGCGCCGGAAAACTTGTTTGAGTGCACCTTCCGTTCGTTTCGTCAGCTTGCTGATTTCTTTCAACGAAAGTTGGTCTTTGTACCGTAGCTGAACCAACTCCTGGTCGACCGGTTCAAGTTTAAGAATACAGTTGGTCAACGCATCCGATTTCTCTTCACGAATCTGGTCGGCTTTTTCTACGAAACTGGTGATCGTATGGATCAACTCAGAATTGAAATGTAGCCACGATTTTCGTTTTGAGGTTTTCAGATAATCAAGCGTTTGGAACTGTGCAATTGTTCTCGCCCAAGCATAAAAGTTAGTACCTTCTTCGAAGGTCTTTCGCTTTTCCCACAAGACCCGATTGGTCTCCTGCAGGATGTCTTCAACAGACGTATGGTTGGGAAAGATCGTAAAAATAAACTCGTGTAGTCGACGCTGGTGCTGTTCTATCAGCAACTCATAATCACTATCCGAAGTCTGCTTTTTACGCACAAATCCATCTCAATTCGAATGACTTTGAACGCTAAACAAACCCTCGGCTACAGACTAATAGTCAGTTTCACCGGTTTGGTTAGCCCAAACATCGAAATAAAGGGTAGCCCTCCAACAGCGGGCCCTATTTCCCCTTAATGTCGTAACAATACACGATTTCCTGGTCTCTCAAGTAGAGTTTTCCATCAGAAATTACTGGGTGGACCCAGATCTTCCCTTTTGGATTCCGGCGAGTGGTTTGAGGCGAAAGCTTAAATTTACCCAGAACTTCACGGCCGTTTTCATCCGCCTTGAACAAGAGCACCTGACCATCTTGCTCTTGGACATGATAGA
Source organism: uncultured Pirellulaceae bacterium (assembly GCA_964595515.1). GTDB lineage: Bacteria > Planctomycetota > Planctomycetia > Pirellulales > Pirellulaceae > Mariniblastus. The sequence continues at coordinate 16,073 of CAZQQR010000045.1, read as the reverse complement.
ACAGGCCGTCAGCGTATGCGACCGAGCCCTTCTTGATCTTCTTTTCATACCACTTGAGATCGCCACTGGCACGGTCCTGGCAAATGAAACCTTTTTTGTCGGACGAACCATAAAAGTAATCGCCGATCTGAATCACGCCACCATGGTGGTTCTGCATATTTTTGGAGAACCAAACTTGTGTTGGCTCGTTGCCGTCGTCGATCCGAATCAATTTCGAACCAATGCTGTAACCACTGGTCACGAACACATCGCCATTGTCAAAGATTGGTGAAGGGATAACCGCGACTCGGCCAGGCCAATCTGATTGCCAAAGCACCTCGCCGCTTTCTGAATCGACTCCGATGACAGCCAACACGGTCAATTGAATGTACTGCCGACGATTGTTCCAGTTGACTGGCAACACCGAAGAGTAATGTGCTTTGGCGGGCATCGACTCTTCTCCGTCGATCTCTTTTGTAATCGGTTTCGTTTGCCAGACTTTTTTGCCAGTCTTTTTATCCAAAGCCAACATGGTTCCCGTCTCGCCGCCGGGCGTGCAGATTACTTTGTTACCATCCACCAACGGCGATTCGGCGTATCCCCACTTTGGAATCTGACCACCGAAATCTCCCATGTCTGCTGACCAAGTCAGTTTTCCACTGGCGGCATTCAAGCATGAAAGAATCCCGTTGGCTCCCATGCAGTAAACCAGTTCTCCATCGACACTGGGGGTGCTTCGAGGACCATCGCCCCAATTGTTCTCATACCTTTCACCGATGGTTGAACGCCAAACCTCTTCGCCCGTTTCGGCATTGAGGCAAAGAGCAAACTCTTGGTTGTCTTCCAAGCCCATTGTGAACAACTGGTCGCCGACAATTGCGATGCCAGCGTACCCTAACCCCGCACGAGGGTTCGTCCAAAGTTGTTTTGGTCCGCCCTCGGGCCAACGCTTAAGCAATCCGGTTTCTGTTGATTGGTCGTTATGATTTGGACCACGCCAATTAGGCCAGTCGTCACAACCATTGGCGGAATTCGTCGCCGTAAGAGAGACTGCGAAAATCAAAAGCCCAATGTTTAAAAATCCGGCAATCCGATTCATGAAATCAGCGTGTGAGTATTGCATCGTGAAATTCGATTTGAGTGCGTAAAACCAAACCCATGTTTTAGTCGCTGGCTCAGAGTTTTCAAGTTGTCGATACAGCTGATCGCAAAACGAAAGAGAACATTCGTCGATTTCGCAGCTGACCGTAGCGGATCTGGATCGAATCTTGTTTCGCCCTGATTGTCTGTCGCCCGATCAAGGATTAAGTTTCGACGGCTAGAGGACCGACGCGTTCACACAAGTCTTGGAATTCGCTTCGAACGTCGGCATCTGACAGATCGATTTGGACTCGCGAAATGGCTTCAAACGCCTCTTCGTGACGCAAGAACGCGTCGACGACTTCTGGATCGAACTGTGTTCCCGAGCCGCCAAGTATGATCGCTTTACTTTCGAGGTGGCTCATTGGGTCTTTGTAGGGACGCTTTGATGTCAACGCGTCATACACATCAGCAACGGCAACGATTCTTGCCACCAATGGAATTTCTTCGCCGGCGAGTTGATGAGGATAGCCTTCGCCATCCCATCGTTCATGGTGGTAGAACGCAACTTGTTTTGCCAACTCCATGAACTGAGTGTCTTTTAGTCTTGCCTGAATCGCTTCGAGACAACGTCCGCCAATCGCGGCGTGCATTTGCATAATCTCACGCTCTTCGACGGTCAGTCGTCCGGGCTTGAGCAAAATGGCATCGGGGATTCCTACTTTGCCGATATCATGCAGCGAAGACGCAAGTGCGAGGTGATGAATAAACTGTTCGTCAATCGTATCAATTCGTGTCGCCAGTTCGTTCGTCAAAATAGTAACGTAGTTTCGAATTCGGTCGAGGTGCTCGCCGGTATCGTTATCGCGAGACTCTGCGAGCTTAGCCAAACCGAAGATCACAGCACTCTGTGTTTGCACCAGTTCTTCTTGACCGTTGATGACTTCCTTTTCAAGTTGTTCGTTTTCATCTTTTACTCGAGCCGACAACCGATTGAGCGTCGCAATCGAAAGGCAAATTGCCATAAAACCTAAGACCAACGTCATAATAAAAAACACACGCCGAGCAAGTGAAATTTTGCCAGACAATGTTCCCATCGATTGATTTCGTTGTTGACCGACGATCAAAATCATCTCGGCAGGCAAACGTTTTGCGACGACGAAATGCTGAACGCCTTCTATTTTGACACGGCCTTTGATTTCGTTGGAACTGCCGAACGAATCCAAGAGGCGATTTCGATCGATTAACATTTGACCAAGATTGGCATCAGAAAGGTCAGCGCGTTGCTTACACGTTTGAATGACCTTTCCCGATTTTGAATCGATCAAACTCAAGAACCCGCCATTAGGCATCCCTGTGGAAGACAGGATCTTCTTCCAACCGATTTTTGCCGAATCCGAATTTGCTTCTTTAACAATATCGTGGGCGACTTGACGAGAGATAACGCGATTGTCGTCGCAGACCTGTTCGTAGACAGAGTCTTCCGCACACTCAAGCACCCATGAGAATAACGCCATTACAGCGATCAACATCAGTGCGAGTTGCACGGATGCGATCAAAATGACGACCGACCAGTCGGTGAGTTTGTTTCTCATGACGTTTGTTTAACGTGTTTTACTAAGTATGGCTGTGACGCGAGTAATTCTGGATTACTAGAAAACTTAGGTTTCTATGAGTTTCCCTATCCGCGTTTTCGTAAAAAATTGGCCAATTCGCGGTTCGAATTCTGAGTGATTACCCTCGCCCTGCGTACAAACGACACAACCGGACCACGCTGAATTGAAATGACGACAACGTTTGATTGCCAACGGTTGAGGTTGAAAAGGGTTGAAAAGCGATCGAAGCATTCACCCAGTTGCTAGATAGTTCGCAGCAGACCGGTCAGGCATCTGCAGCAAAGCACGAAAGAACTAGAACCAACACTGAATCGCAATGGCCATCAAAAAGCCTCTTGGAGTTCAGTTGTTTGGAGTTTAGTTGTTGGAGTGATCTTGGGATCGAAGTCGAGGGTCAACGGAAATCGACGATCCCTTCGTATTGCGATTGGAATCGCGATTGGAAACCGGTTGAGCAGATGGTTGTGCTGTATTCAACTTACTCTCAAACTCAGGTCTTGGAAGTTTGGCCTCAACTTCAAAAGCACTGCTCGGCGATCGTTTGACTCGGCGAATGCCATCCTTCAGCAACGTCCGCTCGATTTCTTGCCCCGTGTGATCCAAACTCGTGACGTTACGACTTCGGGAAATTTCATGCCTGACCGGGCGAGTCTCTGTTGGGTCTGACCGACTGTCAGTGATCGACCGAATCATCGGCAGTGATTCCCTGTCGCCTCCAACGTACTGTCGTTGACGACGCGGTGAAACTTGCTCAACATCTTCATAAAAAGCGACGGGGCGCACCTCGTGATCGTACCGCGCACCTGTATCACGCTGGCCTGGATTCCTAGCAGATCTCGCAATTGAATTTCTATCCGTTTGATAGTGGCGAGAGTCTGTTTGGTAGTCACGTGAATTGGTTGTTCGAAAATCTGAACGACTAGCCACACGATCGGCGGCAGGGACAACCCGTGAGTCAGTTTCAGTCGTCAGTCCACTTTGATGAATTTCCATCAACCCGGTAGCCGCGACTTTCAAAGTAGGATCCATCCCCAAAGCCAGATGATACGACTTCTTGGCCTTACTAATTTGACCTGCTTGGGATTGAATGAAAGCGAGGTTGGCCATCGCTTCAGAGTCTGGATGAATCGACCGAAACAATTCTGCTGACCTTGCAAAGTCCCCCTGCATGCCGGATACGATCGCTAAATTGTTAACCGTTCGTTTGTCGCTGGGATCAAGTTTGACCGCTCGAAACAATTGCGTTTCCGCTTGATCAAGGTCATTGGAAAGGTAGAGGGCATAGCCGTAATCACCGAGTAGTTCTGCGGAAGCCGTAGGTGCGCTTTCGACAGCAAGCCGAAAATGATCCAGTGCTTCAGCGACCTGTCCCTGCTTCATGATCACGATTGCCAGCCGATGTCTGGCGCCGGTGTGCTTGGGATCTTCCTGAAGAATTTTCTCGTAGGCTTTTCGTGCGTCAGACGGGCTTCCGTTGCGTTCCGTCAATCTCGCCAATCCAAATCGAAACTCAGCGTCTTGCTCGTTGGTTGCCGACAATCCTTTTTCCGCGTCCAGCACCAACGCTGATCCAGTGACATTTGGAAACCTCGCGCACCCGCTCAAAATGGCGAGCGAGGCCAAGCAAATGCAATGGATGATTCTTTTTGTCATGTCTAACGTGAGTAGGTTGGAAAATAATCGAATGCTGCGCTTCGTCAGAATTTTTGCATCGTCAGAATTGTCCTCCACCATTCGCGTTGTAGGCTCGCGAATAAGTTGCGGCGGCCTCTTGACCATTGAGACCTTGCGGAAACGCCGGAGCAATCACGACCAGTTGATCGGCATTGGGAATTCCATACGTCTGCAAAGCACGGACAACCATTCGTCGTCTGAATTCGTCAAGCTCAGGATTAAAATGAACGGGAAAACGATGTTGTGAACTCCAGAGCTTGCTGGATTCGCTTCGCTCAACCACCACTTGTTCCCGAGCATTGATAATTTGCTGCATTCCAAATTGTTGTGAGCAATCGCGTAAATGATCAGCAATTTGGCGAATGTGATCTTGGCCATATGGCGTGAACCGAAAGCCACGGACTTGGTCGGGAGCCAAATACTGAAACCCTTCGTCAATCATATTCCCAAACCCCGATTCGGCATCCGACTGTGATCTCGTGGGTGTGTTGGACTCAAATTCGTGAACGTAAACAATCAACTTCGCAAGTTCCGCGTTGTCTTCTTGCGTTCGCATAATCTCATCAGTCACCGAACCTAAAACGTTGGACGACATCGGCTCGCCGCCAGGTGGCTGCGATTTGCAGCCAGAGACTGAAAACAAAACCACCGCAAATCCAACGACAATGTACGCGATGAGCCTAAACTCAATAGCGCTTCGTTTTCGATTGGTAATTTTTGCGAACATGAAACGTATGGTGCTAATCTAAATTCCAACAGGTGATTTTGTGAGACGCTTTTGGGAGCGAGATTTTCTTTATCAAGACTCTTTATAAATTCTTTATTCTTTACTCTGAAAATCCGGAGGGACCGGAGATGTAAGCTCCTTGTGTCGCGATACGTCTTCCGATTCGTGGTTTGATCTGATCCAGGATTGCTTCTCGCCGATAGCCGCCTTGATGGGCTGCTTGCTCTGGCCACACGGTGCTGCGATGTTCAAAACCGCGATAGCCTTCTGTCAAATGTCTTCTGAAAAAGTCGTCGTCGGTCGGATCGGTAACTTCCATTCCAGGAAGCATCAACGGAAGCTGATTGGCTTCGAGAGGATGAATTAATTCTGGACTTACCAAGACAACCAATTCTGTTTCCTGTCGGGTCGTATCTTGATTTCCAAACAGCCCGCCGAGTACAGGCATATCACCTAAAAACGGCAACCGAGCTCGCTGACCGCCCTGTTCGTCTTGAATCAGTCCAGCGATTGCAAGCCATTGTCCTTCTCGCAAATCAACGGTTGTCTGCACACTACGCCGAGACAATCCCGGAATCCCACCAACGGAAGCATCAGGATTCAAAGTGCTGAACGAGGGAGAGACTTCCAGACGAATCAAATCCTTGTCAGTGATCGTCGGTGTAAACGAAAGTTCGGTTCCAAATCCGTGAAACGCAGTCGATGCAGCGCCGACTCCGCCAATTCCAACTGTGGTTGGAACAGCAAATTCTCCACCCGCCAAAAACCTGGCAGGTTTTCCGCTAATCGTTACCAGCGTTGGCTCAGCCAAGATTTTTCCGTATCCGTGTGAAGCAATTGCTTTCAACAGGAACGACACATCTCCGTCGTTCAAAATTGCGGTCAAGTTACCACCACCGGAAATCAAGTGACTTATCTGCTCGCCATCGAACACGGCACTAATATCAACGCCCATGGAGCGATTGGAACTACGAACCAGCTCCGCGATCCGGACCTTTAGCATGACTTGCTGCTCGCCTGGAACGGTAAGCATATTAATAAAGTTGAATTGCATTCCGTCATCGACGGATGCCGAACCCGCGGCATTGCCTACGCCGCCGTTGAAACTACTTCTTGGTTGTAAGCCTCGGCCGCTGCCATACCCACCATTGAAATTTGGGTTGGTCGAGAATCCCCAGCCTCCTCCGTTACCAATTCCGAATCCTCCTGTGTCACCGGCCAGTTGAGCCTGGCCACCGTAGGCGTTGCTTGCACTTCGGCTAAGCAACTGCATGATCTCAAAAGACTCTTTCGCGTCCCGAGCTTGTCCGCGCACGATTACTTTATCGTCGATAGGAACCAGAAATACTTGGCTATTTGGAAACAGCTCGTTGACTTGAGATTGAAGTCGCTTCACCCGCGACTCACGTTGCTTTTGCTTCACTCTTTCATTGTCGACTTCTACAAAATAGCGAAGCACATGAACGCTGCCGTTGGGAACTTCAAACCAAAATGTCAAAGTCGTTTTTCCAATGTTGGCTCCCACGACTTCTATTTCCGTTTCGCCAAACGGTTGAATAGTCACCACTTCCGGATGACTCGTCGCGGACCGAACAATAGGATAGTTAGTACGAATAATTTTGGATTGTCCCGGCTCCAATCGCAGAATCAATTCAGGCTCAAGGATCTCTCGAATTAACGCCCGCTCTTTGTTGGCGGAATAGTTGGCTGGTTGGTTGAGGCGGTAGTTATCACGAACTGTTGGCTGTTGAGCTATTGCGTTTGTCGAGACGAAGCACAGCATCCAACAAAATACGATCGCGAACGCAGTCCGCGCGCAGTGGTTTCTCTGTCTAGTAAGCGAAGTTTCAAATTGACGCAGGTTTTCCAACATGCGTCCTCTTTTGTGGACAAAGTGTAAAAATGTTCGGTATCACCGATTGCGGGCGGATCATTCTTAATTTCGTTTTATCTCGCCAGACCAATCTCCCAATCCGCTAGCTTGTTGGTTACCCACGATATGAACTGGGCAACTAGGGCTTCACAGGTTTTTGTGAAATATCAACCAAAATGCGGAGCAAATCAGGCCACGGCTGAAGTCCCCCCAAATTTGTCCCGATCTCAACTAAAGGTCCTTCCCCAGTTACCAACCTGAGCAAACCATGCGGCAAAATCGGTATCCGATTGTTACGATCCTGTTCATGGCATTAATCTGGCCACTCGGTTCGCCGGCATTCAGCATCGGGCAAGCGATCACAATTGGCTTCCGTGATGGCTTCGAAACTCGGGAGTTCACCAATGGCCAAACCCAATCGCATCTTCATGCTTCAGAAGGCAGAAGAGTAGTAAAGGCGTCGGCAAACCTGATCGCTCCGCAACCAGCACCACCGATCTACGCACTACCAGTCTCTCGTTCTCCCGAGAATTTTTCGAACGTTGCTCAGCGCCAATTCAACGAACCCGTTTTTCAAGAAACGATGGCTCCGGTCGGTTTCGAGCAAAGCAACGTTGGAGTCTGCAATTGCAATCGACGAGGCTGCCGGCTCTGTCAACGAGCGAAGTCGTTTACCTATGAAGTCAGGAATCGCGAGCTACCCGCTGGCGACATGAGTAGCCGATTTCCAAGCCAGTCTCAGCAGCTTTACTATTACCATCGACCTTATGGGCGTGAGCACGTTTCGGCTGAGAGCATGATGAACACTCCATCGCAGAATCCCTCGAATCCATATTCAAACTGGCAGACAGAGTCGTTGCATCGCCAAACGCAACAGGATTTGACTCAGTTTTCGATGGGGCAATCGGAAAGGGACTTGGTCGAAGACGGATATCTAGAATTCGCAGACTGGCGAACACACCAAAAAGCCAGACAAGAATCCGAATCAACACAAATTCGGCCTGCATTCAACGCTCAGCGACTTCACCGACAATACCCTCGTTGAACACCTAGCAGAGTGCTGAAACAGATAAAGCTTGGTAGTGGACGAGGCTACGAGTCCTTTCGAGCCAACAAACGCAAGGGATTCGTAACCTCGTCCACTACCATCAATCTTAATTTTTAGTTTTGACGAACGACCGCCTCTCGGCGAACACAGTCACTGTGGCAGAGAACCAGACCCGTGTTTTGAGCGTCACTAGCCGGCGCTAAAAACTAGCAGGCGTTGCTATTCTACTTCTCTGTGAGGAAGTTCTTCCAAGATTTCTTTGATCAAAGCAATTGGAATCCGTGTAGGTTCAGTCGCTTCGGTTGGCCGGCCGGGATCACGCAATCGTTGCGGCAGCAAATGCTGTTCAACTTCGTTTTCCAGAGCCGCCAGCCACATGGGCAAATCCACGCCGACGCCCATGGTGGTTCGTGAGAAAGCTTGAGCTTCCTGTTTCAGCAAATCAAACGCGCGATACGATTTGCGAGCGTGCGGATTTTCCATAGCAGGCGAGACCAGCGCCTTTAGCCGGTCGATTTGCATTTGATGCCCAAAGCGGCCTTCGATTCGCCGGGCGACCGATTCCATTCGGATGGAGTACTTGGACCGCAACTCTTCGAGCATCTCAAGATACCGATCAGCTTCCGATCCAACTTTGTCCACCAACGAACGCCGCCACATTCGAGCGACACCGTTCTCTTGATCGTTGACCAGAATCCGATGCGCCCAAATAACGGGTTTCAGATTCCAGCAAACACGATCGTAACGACTTCGAAGTCTCAAAAAATCCAGAAACATGTAGAGGGAGTCGCCATGGTCCGACTGAGTCGTCGTGGTGTTATAGTCCCGGTACTCATTGTAATTTTCAATCAAGCTTTCCAGCACCAACGTCATGTAACGAACTGCTTTAGGGCGTGGCAGAACTTTCCCCAACTCATCGAACAATCTCAGATCTGGCTGATTGGGCGACTCCTCAACTTGCGTCAACCAATGATCCACGCCTTGGTGGAGAATGGCCCGAATGTTTCCAAGATGGAGAAAATGCTGGGTGAATAAATTGCTACCGTAGTTCTTGACGAATTCAACTAACCGTTCCCAAGACTGACGATCATGAACCTTTTCTACCACGCTCAGACGCAACGTTTTGCTATGGTCCAACCAAAGCATTAACATTGATTCGGTCAATGTTTGAATACAGTCAAAAAGAACAGACTGTGATTCTTCCTTAATTTCAGAATCTGTCAGTTCCCCTTCGCCGCGTCTTTGTTCCCGCAACTGCTCGGTCGACTCAACCAAAGTCTGCACCATCGAAGTATAGGCAATTTCGAAAATCTCATCGAACTCGGTTACCGCCCCGCCTCCGATTGGATTATTTCGTTCCATGAACAACGAAGTTCGGGTTAACTCGTATGCCTCGGCAAATAAACCCAACGTTGGCAGCCTTCGCAGCAAATCCAAAATTGCCGTTTGCACCACACGTGCTCGAACGATCGCTGACGGATTGCCACCCTTTGCCAGCGGCACGTATAGTAACGCCTGTTTACTCAAATACTCTGTCAGTCTGGAAAAGTGTTTCCGCACCATCGATGCATCTTTGATCAACAGTGCAGAGTAAGCGCAAACAACGGGAGCACCGCCGTTGACCTGAGCTGCAATTTTGGCGGCCGAGCTGTTATCCGATGAGTCAGATTCTTCGAGTTCACAAACGCCAGGCTGCTCGTCATCAATCAGATAGTTGACCGCCTGCACGACCGCGACCAAATGCCGAATTGCGTTCTCTGTCTCGATGCAAGTATTGATCGTTTGCTCAAGCAATGAGTCTTTGTAGATCCGTTGCTGATCATATTGCAGCAGCGCGTCATGATCGCTTCCCGACGTCGGCAGCCGATACTGGTTGATCGATTCAAGCAGCTCAAAAAGCTTCGCTCGGTTTTGCGTCGCCTGATCGACCCACCCCAAAGTAATATCACGTCGCTTGGTCAACCGCTCGATCACTTCCGGTGGAAGCTTTTTCTTATCGCCAGTTTCTTTTGATGTTTCCTGCGACTCTGTTTCCGCATTGACACCAGCACTGGGGCTTACACCCGGCAATGGAACGTTTGCAGCGATTCCCCAATAGCCAGCGATCGTTGACAAAAACTCAAGCCGATCAAGCACACGATCAACTTCTGCCTCCAGCGCGTCATCAGACGTCAGGCTGCCATCAAACACTTCGCCTTCAAAACCATCGTCCGTCGTGTCTGTGTAAATAACGTTGTCGTAGGCGGCACTGTAAAGATCATTTTCGTCGTCAGGCAACGACTCGTCGTACTCGCCCACTTCATCACCGTGATCAGGATCATCGAATCCCTCTCGCATAGGCGGCAACGATTTTCGGTTGGTGTCAAAATCTGGAACGTCCCAGTAATAGTCTGCGTTGGCTTCGAGAAAGTCATAAAACTTTCGAATGCGAGTCCAAACTTGATCCGGCGAAGGAGCGTTCTCTTCGTTGGAATGTAACAGCCGTTTTTGCTCTCCGATCCAGCGATAGACCAAATTGTGAAAGGAACTATCCCCCTGCTGCAGCAAAATGTATTCGGCTTGGCTCAGCCAATGAACCAATAACGCCATCGACGTTGAGTGATCGCCGCGCTGCATCAATGCATCTATCACCAAAGCGTAAGCTTTTGGCGAATCGAACAACTCGGCATGCAATTTCCAGAACTCAATATCCCCAGCCTCTGCACCACCTTTGTGCCAAAGATTGAGTGCTTCGGCTACTAATTCGGCAGCCTGGAAAATGTCGTCTGCATCAACCGCGTCAACCACCATGACTTCGTGAGCAGCGTACTTTCGCCACCAATCGACGATCGCGAGAAACTCTTTTTGAATCCACTCGCACATTTGCTCGCGGTCGCTGGCAGCCGCTTCGCTCCACAATCTTGAACAAAGTGCAAAAATTCGCTCCATCAAATCAACGAGTTCGAAAACTCGAAAGTCGCGAACTGTATTCTCAACGGCAGGAAACAAACTGTAGTTTGCGTCAAAACCCAGAATGTTCCAAGGATCAACAATCGCTCCGCATTGAATACCTCGCTTCAACCGGGTCATGATGACCGGGATCGACGCATAGGCTTCATCCAAGTCACCGCTGTTGATCGATTCGTTGGCTGCACTCAACAGACAGTCAATCTGGCAATTGATTCTGGCAGACGCGACGGGCACGACTTTTGATTGCTCCTTGGCGGCATCGGGGTACCCCATTCTCGCAAAAATTGCAGCTAACCGACAATTCACCAACTGCGACGCGCGACGCTGCGACAACTGAGCATTTAAGTTTTGACGAACGCCGCCAAAGGGCTGATGCTTGGACTTTGACTCTTCATTCAGACGTTGTCGATGGCTTTCAGGAATCCGAGTCATCAAATCGTCATAAAACTGATCACGATAGTTCGCAATCACTGGCAACAAAGTTGCCAACGTTGTTTTGGAGTCGTAAGTCCCCGGTCCGCTCCCGCAAATCCCCGAAGCCATCAGCATGGTTCCGGCCAGAACAGCGCTGGCTTCCTGCATCGCCTCCTCGCGACTGATCCCTTCACCCGGATCCAGATTTTCAACCCGACTCAGCAGAGCATCCAACGAAACCTGATGCAAAATAAAACGGCGGAAGAATCCTGAGTTGTCGATTAAATGTTCATCCCATTGCCCGAAATGATGATTGGGCCGTTGATTGATGGGATGGTCAAAATCAAAGGCTCTTGGGTCAATGGCCAGCTCGGAGAGCTTTGACAGATCAAAATGGGCCGCTCGTAAAATGTGCGGATCTGTCTCGGCGATGGTTTGTAAAGCGAGTTCGGTTAGCTCTTGGTATTTTCCGTGGGCAACTCCTGATTCCAAAATCATGATCGGAATCGGACGAATCCATTCATGCGAGTAAGCTTCAATCTTCTGCGATTCCAAAGTCGCGACGGGACGATGACCAAGGAAGTCATTCAATTTCTCGATGGCGTCTGAAACAATGGTTTCGGAGTCGACTCCAACCTGAAGTACCGCCTCCATCGCACGTCCAACGAAAAACGAATTGAACAACAATTCGTCAGACTGATGGAATAACAAATCGCTATGAAACGATTTGTATGCGCCAAGCAATTGGTTAAACGTAACGTCGAGAGCCCCTTCAACCTGCTGGCTGTCTTTGAAGGTTGGACTTTCTTTGGCAACGACCTTCAGTCGCTTTTGCAAAAGCTCTTTGACTTTTTCAAACGTTGGCTCACTGGGTGACGCGCCGGTGGACGGATCGCTTTCAACCGATTCATCATCAGCAGATTGACTATTTTTTGATTCTTGCAAAACTTCACCAAACAACAGGTTCAGGTTCTTTAGAAATCTTGGATCGTGATTTCCGTTGGAGAAGTTCAGGTAGCCAAGAACCTGATCGATGACCGCTTCGATTTGTTGTTCGGGTTTTAAAGGACCCATCGAAATCCCGGCTAAGTGATAGGGTAAGTCGCCGACGCCAGTGGGTCGGCGATGACTGCACCCGAAGGTTGATGGTTGGACGAATGTCGATTGATGGTGATATCGTAAAAAGTGCACCCCAAAATCGTCCAGTCTCGATTGGATATCGAGTCCTTTTTCAGGACGTTTTTTTCGTAGCCCTAACCAACCAGGCCAGCCAGCAGTCCCGAACAGACACGCCGCACCGCCTAGCCGCACCGATAATTCCGATTATTTAGTTGATTTTGAGTCTCTTTCGAACAGGATCTTCTTTCTGTTCCGGTTCCAAACAATTTGGAGGGCATTTTTCCGGAACTGGCTGATAAGATAGTAATAGTCAACGTTTTTTTAAATCGGAGCGATCGAGAATGGGTCTTTCGGGAAGCAAGCGGAAACCTCGCCAAGCCTATCAAGCCAGCCAGACAATCATCGGTAAGGCTGTCTTATTCAGCCAAGCCGCACTGTTGGTGATACTTACCTCATTTGCCAACCCAGCGATGGCTTATGACGACACCGTTTCTGGATCAATGATCGATCGAGTTGGACTGACCGTTGAATGGTTTACCAATTCAGGGATTGGCGCCAGCGGCGAACTTGTCGACTGGCACCTAAACGTCAACGAAGACAAGGCAACCACCTTTTTCACCATCGACGCCGGCAAGTACCACGAGACTTATTCGCAGAACAAAATCGATGCCTTTGGTAAACCCATGGGGATCGATGGCGGAGTGAAGTATTTTGAATACCGCAAAGAAATCCTGGAAGCCGAATTTGAAAACGAAGGAATGAAGGATGTAAAGATCGTATTCGATCAATACGTCCTCCCGGAAACAAGTATCTACACATTGGCCAGCAACGGCATGGTCCGCGCTCTTGACGGAGACACAGGGAAACTGAAGTGGTCGACTCAAATCGGAAATCCACGTCTGCCTAGCATCGGAATCGGTTCAAACGATAACTTTGTCGCCGCCGTCAATGGTTCCGAGGTCTATTGCTTGGAAGCATCAACCGGAAAGCTGCTTTGGTCTTCCAAGTGTCATGGTTCGGTTGCGTCGTCACCTGTAATTGGCACGGAAAAGATTTTTGTACCACTTACATCCGGTCGACTCGAAGGATTCAAAATTAAAGACCTCGGTATCTCATCATCGACCTTTGTCGTTAACGGTGAAGTCACTGCTCGTCCGGTCCTAACCGAACTCAGTATCGCTTGGCCAAACCGACGCGGGCAAATGAGTGTTGCAGCGCTGTACGGTGGCAGAGGTGTTGACTACCAATTGAATTCGAACGAACCAATCATTAGCTCACCAGCATGGTCTCCAAAGCCAATCGTTAGTAATGTAAGCAAAAAAGACGAGGATGAACCAAGCACTGGAACGTATTTTGTGACATCTTTGGACGGATTCGTTTACGCGATTGATGAAAAACGCGGAACCGTCATTTGGCAAGTCTCAACTGGGCGTGGAATTTCTCAAAGCCCCGTGTTGCAAAAGGGCTTTGTTTTTGTCATCAACGACAACCGCGAACTTTTTAAACTTCGATCCGAAAATGGCAAACCTGCGGACGGATGGATCGCGCCTCGCTCGAACATCGAGACATTTCTTGGAGCAAGCCAAACCAACCTCTACGTACTCGACCGGTTCGGTGCCCTCAAAGTCGTCTCACAAGACACCGGCTCAACGTTAGGCCAAGTCAATTTTGGAGGCTTCGACAAAGTCCTGACGAACACTTTGACCGACAGAATTTACGTCGCAAGCAAACGCGGAGTGATTCGGTGCATTCGTGAACGCAGCCAACCAATTCCTCATTTCCATGACGGCGATTTTGGCCCCGCACCGGCAGCGATAGAAACAGCCCAAATGGCGGATGCCCCTGCGGCTAAAATGACCGACGAACCTGATCCATTCGCTGAATCAGATCCGTTTGATGAAAAAGCTGAGCCAGCGGCCGAAGTTGCCGCCGACATGGGCGATGAGCCTGATCCGTTCGCGGAAACAACCGAGCCCGCAGCAGCCAGTACAGAATCTGCTCCCGTTGCAGACGCTGCTCCGGCAGCAGATGACGATGACGATCCGTTCAAATAAACAGATCCCTTGAAGGCAGGCAGGCCCTCAACCTTCGTCAAATTAGTAAAACAAACGACTGAGCCTATCTGTAGCGACAAAGTTCACTACCGATGGGCTCTTCTTTTTTTTGCTCAGCGATTACCGGTTGATAACAACCTGCAATTGCCCACAATTGGGCTTCGATTTCAAAAACGAAAATCATGGGCAGAAACAAACCACGTCCGAAGACCACCTCGCCGAGCGGCGATCATTCCCTGACACAAGATTTCATGAACTCACCGAAAATTAAACGCGCTTTGATTAGCGTTAGCAATAAACTTGGCATCGTCGATTTTGCAAAAGGATTAGCCAAATCAGGCGTTGAGATCTACAGCACCGGTGGAACTCGCCGCCACCTGGAAGCGTCGGGAATCAAAGTCATTGATGTTTCCGAGTACACGCAATTTCCAGAAATGATGGATGGAAGAGTGAAAACCCTTCACCCAAAGATCTTTGCTGGAATCCTGTGTCGACACAATTTAGAGTCAGATCAAAAATCCCTAGACGAGCACGACATTCAGACTTTTGAACTCGTCGTCGTCAATCTGTATCCGTTCGAAGCCACCATTGCGAGGCCCAATGTGCTTCAGCACGAGGCAATCGAGCAAATTGATATTGGTGGCCCCAGTTTGATTCGTGCGGCAGCCAAGAATAGCGATTTCGTCACCATTGTCTGCAGTCCCGATCAGTACAGTCAGGTGCTTACAGAGATCGAAACAGAAGGCACAACGCAGACCGCGACCCGTCGTCAACTGATGGCTCACGCGTTTCAACATACTGCAAACTATGACAAAACCATTTCGGATTACTTTTCCGGCCAGACAGAGGGAGAAGTTTTCCCGTCCACACTTAATTTGGTTTTGAATCGCCAGTCCAGTCTTCGTTATGGAGAAAACAGTCACCAAAAAGCGGCTCTCTACAGCGGCGCTCATTGCCGCGACGCTAATTTGATCAATGCCAGGCAACTTAACGGGAAACAACTGTCATACAACAACCTGCTCGACCTTGACAGCGCGCTTGCCATTGTTCGCTGTCAGGCAAAACCGGCATGTTCTGTCATCAAACACAACAACCCTTGTGGTGCTGCGATCGCGGACGATTTGATGGAAGCTTGCCGGAAAGGTTTTGCAGGCGATCCCGTCAGTGCTTTCGGTAGTGTCATTGGGCTAAACCGAAACCTGGATGCTGAAGTTGCCGAATTTCTTGCCGCTGGAGACTTCTTTATCGAAGCCATCGTTGCTCCAGATTTTACTTCCGAAGCCCAAAAAATCCTGACCACAAAACCCAAGTGGAAAAAGAACGTTCGACTGATCAAAGTCGGCGAACTTGACCCCGCTCGGCCCACATGGGAATTCCGATATCTTCTCGGAGGGATGCTGGTACAAGACGCAGATAATTTGCCGGATCAACCAGACGAGTGGAAAGTCGCCACCGAAAAACAACCCGATGAAGCGTTAATGGAAGAACTCAAGTTTGGCTGGTCGATGATTCGATTTGTAAAATCAAACGCAATCAGTCT
>CAZQQR010000044.1:21597-24489 GCA_964595515.1 uncultured Pirellulaceae bacterium | reverse complement strand
AGATTGAGCAAGCATGTTCATGTTTATATAGACTAGACATCGGAACTCATCACTCGCGTTGATGCGAGCAGTATTTTGTCTTTTATCCGGATTAAAAATGTCGCCAATCGTTCGAAACATTTTGGCTGTGGTTGCAGGCATCGTCGGTGGAAGCCTGGTGAACATCGCATTGGTAAACATCGGGCCGAAGATTGTTCCTTTGCCTGAAGGTGCGGATGTTTCGTCCATGGAAAAACTGGCTGAGAGCATGGCTTTGTTCACTCCAATCAATTTCCTGTTTCCATTCTTGGGGCACGCTCTCGGAACGCTCGCCGGGGCGATCATCACGGCTAAACTTGCTGCTAGTCACCACATGAAATTGGCACTTGGCATTGGCGCATTTTTCTTGCTCGGCGGAATTACCGCAATCAAGATGCTCGGAGGTCCAATGTGGTTCAACGTCGCTGATTTAGTTCTGGCTTATATTCCAATGGGATATCTTGGCGGACTATTGGGCGGAGCAAAGACTACACTCGCTCAATCGGATGCCGAAGCGGAAACTTGAATTGGTTAGGTCGTCATTGATTGAGCCGGAATAGACTGAGCCGGTTAGCTGCCCTCGCTGGAATCCCAAGCTGCTTTTACGGCAGCTGCAACACATGGTGCCACCGTTCGGTCGAGTGGGTCGGGGAGTATTTTCTCGGCGGTGGGGTTGGGTAGCAGATCGGCCAGTGCATGGGCTGCCGCCATTTTCATTTCTGGCGTGATTCTCGTTGCCCGCGCGTCTAAAGCACCTCGGAATATGCCTGGAAAAGCCAGCAAATTGTTGACTTGGTTGGGGAAATCGCTTCGCCCCGTGCCGACGATTTTTGCCCCACCGGCTTTTGCCTCATCTGGCATGATTTCAGGAATCGGGTTTGCCATTGCGAGAACGATTGAGTCGTCCGCCATCGTGGCACGTCTTCTTTCTTCAGCAGCCCGCCTTTGCTGACACCGATGAACACGTCGCTTCCCGCCAACACATCGGCCAGATTCCCTTGACGATTTTGGCGATTCGAAAATCTCAAAAGTTCTTTTTTGTATTCGACCAGATCAGTTCGCTCCTTGTGAATCGCGCCTTTGGAATCACAAACGACCACATCGGAAACAGGGACGCAAACGTTTGGATCATTGCCAATGCAGCGAAGCAATTTTGCAATGGCGGTTCCCGCCGCTCCCGCGCCGTTGATCACGACTTGCATTTGCTCAAGCGGTTATCCAACAACACGACTGGCGTTGATCAGGGCTGCAAGCAAAACGATCGCGGTTCCATGTTGGTCGTCGTGAAAAACAGGAATCCCAAGATCCTGCAGCGCGTCTTCGACTTCGAAACATCTTGGGGCTGAAATGTCTTCGAGATTGACTCCACCGAAAACAGGTGCGATCCGCCTGACCGTCTCGACAATCTCTTGAGGCTCTTGAGTGTCCAAGCAAATTGGCCAAGCATCTATGTCGCCGTATTGCTTAAACAGTAGTGCCTTGCCTTCCATGACAGGAATCGAAGCCAGAGCACCAATGTTGCCCAAGCCTAAAACGGCCGAGCCGTCACTGACGACCGCAACCGTGTTTCGCTTGATCGTTAACTCGTTGGCTTCGGTTGGATCGGCGGCGATCAGTTCGCAAGGGCCTGCAACTCCCGGCGTATACGCGACCGAAAGATCCTGACGACTCTGGACGGGCAGCTTGCTAACAATCGAAATTTTCCCACGAAGCTGACGGTGAATGAGGGAGCTTTGTTTATTAAAGTCAGTCATGAGCGATGATTCTGGATTGAGCCGATTGACGGAACAGCTTTGTTGAAACAATGAACGTTAGATTAATGCGCCGTTAGAGTAATAGGCCGATTAGCGAAACAGATTGTCGTCGGCAAAAGGATGAATCGGCGCGTCGAGTTTGGCAGCCGGCATCGCGTCGAGACATGCTTTTGCAAATCGCATATCCTGTTGGGTCGTGATTTTAATATTGAGAGGTGATCCAGCAACGATGGAAACTTGATGTCCGTTTATCTCTGCAAGCTGAGCCTCATCAGTTGGCTGCTGGTCACCACGATTAGAAAACCACTCTATCAATAGTTGTTTGTTGAAAGCTTGAGGAGTTTGAGCGAGGAACAAGTTTGTGCGGTCGACCGTTTCGTCAACGGATTTCCCGTCCGAAGATCGTTTAATGGTACTGTGAACCGGAACCGCAGGCATCGCGGCCCCAGATCGTTTGGCCGCATCAAAAACGGACTCGACCATATCAGCGCCGATACAAGGTCTGGCCGCATCATGAATCGCAACAAAGTCACAATCGGGGTCAACTTTGGCCAATCCGTTTTCAACTGAGTCGGATCGCTGCTGGCCGCCCAGCACAACATCGATTCCCATCACTGCCACGTTGGGACCAAACCTGGCCAAAAATTCTTCTTTGTCATCCGGAGAAATAACCAAGATGACTTGTTTAACATCTCGTCGTTTTTGAAACAGCTCGGCCGAATAAAGCCAAACAGGTTTTTGTTTGAGGAACGCAAAAGGCTTCTTATGATTCGGGTCGTTGAAGCGACTGCTGCGCCCGGCTGCGGCAAGGATTACTGCGAACTTGGACATGACAAAGCGACTTTCGAATCAGCTGACGAAACAACAACTAACGATCGCGTCCAAGTATGACAGGTACATTAAGTAGTTGACCACCCCGCATGATTTGAACATCGACCTGCTGTCCGGGTTTGTACCGGTCGAGGACATCGAGAAGATCATCCGTTGTATTAACTTGGCTATTGCCCACGGAAATAATTCGGTCGGCAGAGCTTTTGTCGACTTGGACCGTTTCAACCAATCGGTTACCTAGCCGGACTACTTTTCGCTCTGCCTTTAGCCCCAAGAGTCCCGCTGCTTC
>CAZQQR010000044.1:9755-21497 GCA_964595515.1 uncultured Pirellulaceae bacterium | reverse complement strand
TACCTAGCCGGACTACTTTTCGCTCTGCCTTTAGCCCCAAGAGTCCCGCTGCTTCCGCTGGACCGTCTCGATTCATTCGCGCAATCCCGAGGCCTTCTTCGGCTTTCCAAAAAAGGTCCACCCCCAAAGACGCCCGGCGGACTTCGCCAAACTCCAACAACTGCGGGACGACGCGTTTAATCGTGTTCACTGAAACTGCAAATCCAACACCAGTGTTTTCGCCCGTCAGTGTTTTGATCGCGGTGTTCATCCCAATTAATTTACCATCGCTGTCCAGCAACGGACCGCCGGAGTTCCCCTGGTTCAAGGCTGCGTCGACCTGAATGATATTCTTGATTAACCGCCCAGATTTGGAGCGAAGCGTTCGTCCCAGGCTGGAGATAATTCCAAGCGTCATTGTTCTCTCAAGCCCAAACGGATTTCCGATTGCAAAAATCTTCTGACCAACACGAAGCGTTTTTGAATCGCTCAAGGCAACTGGAATTAACAGATTGGGTGGTGCTTCGATTTTCAGAACTGCAATATCGTTTTGAGGATCGGCTCCAACAACGGTTGCCTGATACGGATCACCCGTCTCAGTCAATGTTACCGTAACAACATCACTGTCGGCGATCACATGATGATTGGTCACGATGTGCCCTTGTTGATCAAGCACCCAGCCTGAGCCTGAGCCTTCTTCGGCTTGTCGGCCTCCAAATACGCGGAACGGATCACGATTGGCGATCGTGTTGATATTCACAACACTTCCGTTGACATTTTCATAGACGGCGATGTTGGTTTGTTCTTCGGGAGAGAAAGTTCGTTGACCGTTGTTGGCAACGCGAGGAAGCTTGCTCGGATCCTGGAATCTCGGCCTTTGCCCAACGTCATTTTGTTGCAAACTTTGCTGGGAAGATTTTGCCAGACCTGTACTTTCAAGCGACAGGTTGTTCTGGAAACAAATAACGATTGCCGCGCCGAGCACAGCAGAAACAAGGCACAAGAAAAAGTTTGATTTAACCATGACGTGACTCTACAGCAAGTTAATGAATCGATTGTTGGTGCAACTTCTTTAAGAAGGTAGTTCAGGCGTTTGTGAACCAATTCGCTACTATTTTACGGATGAAAATGAGGATGGTTCAACCTGAAATAAAGGAGTTTAACGTGGTCGAAAATCATGACCGAGCGAAACTTGACAACCTATTTAGTGAACTTTGCCAATGTTTGGTGATTCGACAAAGCGGCGGAACGTAGAAATCGGCATTTCCCTACGACCTTCCCAACGCGCAAAAGTCTTACCCATCTGTCATTGTTTGCCTGACAGATAGACTTTGGCCAATAGAAGCAATTTCCGTTTCCCGATAACTCCATCTAGCCAGAAACTGCGATGCCAATGCAATTCAAAGTTTCGAACTGGTTACCACTTCGATCAACTGCTGGGATGAGCGGTTGAACCCTTTGCTTCCGGAGAGATGCGCGATGACACGGACGAGCGCCAGATTCAAGCTTCTTATCTTTCTCATTTCAGGCTTTTTGTGGTCGGCATCGGTTCACGCCGCCAAATGGGACCTTCCAGAGAACAACAGCCTTAGGTGCAAGTCAAAAGTCGACTTTGCTCATACTGACTTGTTGTTACTTCCAGAGTCGAAGAAAGAGCTAACGCTTTCGGCCCTTGAAAGCGGCTCGTTACTCGAACGTTTTGGCTTGGGGTACTGCCAATTCTCCGATCGATATGAGGCTTGGCAAATTTCCAACAAAGGAAACTCCAAAAGGAGAGAGATTGCTGCAAGAAAATCATCCAAGCCAGCGGGCCCTTCAAACAACACCACTGAACGAGTGGATTCCAAAAGCGTAAACAACGGTGCGCGTGTTTCTGGGCCAATCTGCTCGATCCGAAATTGGATTGCTGAATCAGATGAACGTTCGTCAAGAAATCCTAAAAACCGGATCGCTCAATTGAATCAACTGAGTGAAGAATTTTATCAATGGGCGGATCGGGATTGGGTGTCTGAGTGGAATCAATTCGTTCGCGGAAAAATGGTATCCGTGCACACGGTGGAGAAAGAGGCCTCGGTTTCAAGCGACGATGAAAAATCGCTGGATGACAAATCGTTCGAACTCGACGAATCTGAGAACACCGATGAGTATTGGCAGTACTATGATGACTGCGACCGTTGGGGAGTCGATTTTGCAATCCTATTGAATCCCAACCTAGTGGTTTCGCAAGCTTGTTTTTACCGACCGGATGAATCGCAGGCCGTACTGTTCACAGGTCACAGCTTGGCCGAAGGCTTCAACGCCACTATCAAGAACTTTTCGAAGCTCTCCAATCAATTAAGAGAGTGGAACGAATTCCAAGCCATTGAGTCGTTAGGGATTCAGCCTGACAGTCGCGTAAGAAATTCGATCAAGATTGTAAAACGTATTTTAGTAGCGCACAGGAATGGTTTGGAAAAGCAGTTTGCTTTGGCGTCATCTTTTGATTGGGGCACAACGACTGGCATCGCTCACGTCAAAGTGGCTTTTAAGGACCTTTTTAGCTCGATTCCAACTGATGGGCTGGCTACTAGTTTTTGGTTCATTGCGGCGCCTCGAAAGAAGACCGCTTCGAAGGGCAGATTTAGTTTGCGAAGAAACGTATCCAAACAGTTCCAATCGACTGGCCAGTGGTTGATCGAGATTGCCGAAGCGATTCAGCCTCCTTGCGAAGTCTCACGGTAACGTTTGCATCCCAAAACGTTTGAATCGCAAAAACGTTCTTTTAAAACGTTCCTTGATTGCGGATGCGTGACTTAGATTCCAGTTGTGTTGATTCGCGCGAACGTTTTAGTCGTTCCAAATTTTCACAAAGTGATCACTGATATGGCTGGGCAATCAAAATCTCAGTTTGCCGGAATGAGGCAAAAAGCCTAGCCAAGCGTCAAGGTTACGGTGATTAAATTTTGCTACCGATAGAACCGCCAAAGCAGCAATATGCTTGCAAAATTCTTGCCTGTTCAGGGTTTCAATTCCGATACCTGATGTGAGTGGAAATTGACCTTACAGGGCGAGTTGTGTAATATCTGGAAGTCCGGATATCCGATAAACCTTGGTTTTGTGCCCAAATGGGGCTCAAATCACCATTTTCTGGACGTGGTCGCTTGCCACTCAACAAATGGATCGCTTCGATAGTGATCATTCTGACGATTTTTTTGACTTTGCCGGTCTCTCAATTGGGGCAAAATCGGCGAATTTTGGTAGCGGTATATCCAAAGCCAAAATAAGATATTTATTGGAGGGTCGTGTTTTCTTAAACGGAAACTCAACCCAGTTTACCAATTTAGGGCAAGGCAGAGGTGTGGAACCCGGAATTCCTCACTTCTTCGAGATCATTTCCGTGTTGGAGTTCGTTATGTCCAAATGCACGACCAAAGTCGCGCTTCGTGGAATCTTAGCCATTACGATGGCTGTCGGTTTGCAAACGATTTTCGCTTCAGCGTCTGTCGGAAACGGTTCAGGTTTGTTTCAAGAAGAAACAGGTCAACCGAGACTGGCGACACATGAAAGTGCTGGTGAAATTCATTTCGCATTAAGCATTGCACCCAAGATCACGCCAGCTCAGCGTTCAAGCGACATCGTCGTTTACGTTGATACCTCTGCCAGTCAGGCAGGAGCGTTCAAACGTGATTCAATCGAAGTGGTTAAACAACTGCTCAAGAATCTTAACGCGGAAGACCGTGTTCAGATCGTAGCCGTTGACCTTGACCCGGTTCCAATGACCACTGGATTTGTTAATCCAGGCAGTAACGAAGCCACGGTTGCTCTTGGTAAACTTTCGCAGCGAGTATCCCTCGGTTCAACAGACATCGAAGCGATGTTGGTTGCGGCAGGAAAGTCGTTTGACGAAAACACTAATCGAAATAAAAACGTTATCTATGTCGGTGACGCGATTAGTCGTGAAAACCTTCTTGGAAGCGAAGAGTTTGTTCAAATCGTTACGGATTTGGCGGACAAGCGAATCTCGGTTTCAAGTTTTGCAATCGGTCCCGAGCGAAACATCGAGTTGTTGGCAGCCTTGGCTAACAACACAGGTGGAAACTTTGTTGTCGATAACGATGCCGACGAGTCCGTTCGTCAATCAGCGATTGCTCTAGCAAACACAGTTCACAACTCGGTCTTCTGGCCGACTTCAGGGTCGCTTGACGAGTCAATCGTCGAAATCTTCCCTTATCGTTTCCCACCACTTCGAACAGATCGGGACACGATCATTCTTGGAACATTGGCTGATCGCGAAGCGGTTGAGCTGAACATGGTCGGAAAGATGAATGGCCAAGACACCGAGATGAATTGGTCGCTGACTCCAGAAGCCAACAGTATCGACTTTGCGTTCTTGACGGGTGTCGTTCGGGAATCTCGCAAGGACAAAGGATTTTCGCTTCCAACCGTTGGTTCGGAAGGCCTTCGTGAATACGTTTTGGCTCGTAGCTTCAAAGCTCATGAGTTGAGCGAACTTGGCGGACAAGCGTTAGCAATGGGTAACAAAGATGCCGCTCGCAAACTTGCGGGTGCTGCTTTGGCGGCCGATCCAGCCAGTGCCAATGCTGATCTACTCGCGATGGCTTCGACTTACAAAGTACAGGAAGGTGACCCCTTTGGTGGCGCAGATGCAGGTGGACAAGATGGAGGTGGCGACATTTTTGGTGCCGCTGGTGATACTCAAAATGGTGCGGATGACATCTTTGGTGCCGCACCTGCCGGGGGAGATGCAAACCCAATTGGTGACGCAGCTCCAGCCGAAGCTCCAGCAGCACAAGATCCTTTCGCTGCCCAAGCAGAGGACATGACACAAGAGCCACCGACCGAAGACGTATTTGGTGCTGAGCCAGCTGTTGTCGAACCTGTCGTTACTCCTGAAGCAAACATTGTTCCTGGTCAGGAACAACCGGGAACGATCCCAGTTACCGACCCCGTTCCAATGGACATCGCCACACCCGCTCAAACTGAGGGACTGTCGCTGGTGAATCCAAACTACGGGGACCGAGTTGACGATTTCCTTCGAGACTCAGATGGTCGTTCGAATTCAATTATCACGAGCGAAGAAGATCGGATTAAGATCATCAACCAGCGAACTCGTCAGCAAGTTCAAATTGAGCTTACAAGTGCTCGCGAAGAACTAAAATACAATCCGGATGCAGCGATTGAGCGACTCAAGAATGTTCTAGAAATCGTTGACCAAACTTCGGATCTTTATCCTTCCACTCGTGCGGACTTGCGAAACTCTTTGGAGTCTTCGTTGCTTTCCTCTCGTCGACGCAAGTTGGACTTTGATAACCGGCAACAGATGGCGAACATCAATATCGCGACTGCCAACAGTGTTCAAATTCAATCCGATCGACTGGCTCGGCGAAACGAAGAAATCAGTCGCTGGGTGAACAATTTCAATTCATTGATTGATGAGAGAAATTATGAGTCCGCGGTTCAAGTGACTCAAAGTGCGTTGGATGTTGCGACTGATGACCCGGATGTGGTTGTCGCCCGCGAAAATGCTCGAATCATCATGAACTACAACCGACTGACAGAATTGCGAGATCTCAAAGCACGCAACTTTGCAGCTTCGATGTACGAAATTGAGAAAATTACCGTTCCGTTTCCTGGCGACCAAATCATGGTCTTCGGTGATGCGGATGAATGGAAAGCTAAGAAACTTCGCCGAGCAAAGTATCGCAACCTGCGATTGTCAGGAAGCGAAAACGACGAAAAGATCCTTCGTGCTCTCGAAGAGCCAGCCAACTTCAATTTTGACGAGCAGGCTTGGAGCGAGGTCGAAGAAGAGCTTGAAAAAGAGTACGGCATCAACATTGTCCTGACGACTTCAGCCAAGGATGACAGTTTGACAGAAGATGACCTTGTTTCTTCAACACTCTCTGGCATTCGGTTCAAGAACGCTCTACGGCTAATGTTGGCTGAACGAAACGCAACCTTCGTAGTCAAAGACGAAGTCTTGATGATCATCTCGAAAGATGATGAATACGCCGAAGAGTACACCGCACCACCAAATGTTTATAACGTTGGTGACTTGGTAGCACCTCGATTTAATCCGGGTGGTGGCATTGGCGGTGGAGGCGGCGGCGGTCTTGGTGGTGGTCAAGGTGGCGGTGGCGGCGGTCAACAAGGCGGCGGTGGTGGCGGTCGAGGTGGCGGCGGCGTCTTTTGTGTTCAAGAATCGGGTCAAGTAAGCCTGAATCTTGGAGCAGGAACTTCAAAGCCAGTGACTGGTAATAAAAAGCCTGTCATTATTACGCCAGCTACAACTTGGACTGAGCATTTTGCCAACACATTCGCAGATCCTGCTGATGTACGTGCGACCGCTCGTGAACTAATGAAGACGCGACAGTCGAGCGAAGTTGTATCCATGATTTTGGCGGCAATCCAAAACGATCAGCTTCAGCCTTGGATGTATGAAGGCCTTGTGCTTTCAATGCAAATCTCAGGTGCTCCGCAATCAGAGATTGAAAGAGCGTTGATGTCAGCGGTTGATGTTTCAAACGATGACAATGACACTCTGTATGCTGCAGGGTATATGCTTGAAAACGGCATGCAAAAACGAGCTATCCGATTGCTCAAGTCGTTTGCCCGCTCTAACCCTGTTCGTACAGAGCCTTATGTACTTGGACTTCGAGCTGCACAGCAAATCAAGGACGCCGAAGGAATTCAATGGGCAACCATTGGAATCTTCAGCCAAGAATGGCCAGAGCATCCAGAAGTCGTAAAACAAGCTCGTTACGCGGCGACTGCAATGAAAACTCAGTTGAAAACTGAGGGGCGAACCAACGAACTGGCTGCCTATGAATCGAAACTCAAAGAAGCCCTCGAGCGTGACTGTTTCATCGATGTCAGTTGGGCTGGCGATGCCGACCTCGACGTTTACGTGGTTGAGCCAGGCGGAACGGTTTGCTCTCGACTCGCCAAACGTACGTCTGCTGGCGGTGTTTCAATGGGTGATCGGTTCTCGAAAAAAGCCGGTTTGTCGGGTCAGATTTCAGAACAGTACGTTTTGCCAAAAGGGTTCGCTGGTGACTACCGAGTCATGATCCGAAGAATCTGGGGCGAAGTTCCATCAGGAAAAGTCACCGTTTCGATTCACAATCATTACCGTTCCGACAGAGAATCAAGCATGACCAAGCAGGTCAAGATTGATGACAAAGGAGCAATGGTTCTGTTTTCACTCGATCAAGGTCGTCGGACGGAGCCGCTTGAGGATCACGAAATTCGTACTGCAGTCAAGCAACAACTGGCAACCAACAAATTCGTCCTCGCTCAACAACTGGAGAGTGGCGGATCGTCAAGTTCTCAGAGTGGTTATTACGGTAGCCAACTTGGAGCGGGCGAAAATGGTGGTGGCGGCAATCAACTTGCAGGCCTCGGTGACAATCGTCGGTTAACACCTGGCGTCACAGGTTACCAGCCGGTGATCACTCAAATTCCAGAAGGTACTTTCTTCACGGTGAACCATGCGACGACATCTGATCGCTTGTACGTGATGGTTAGTGTCTCACCTCTGTTCTCACAGATCACCGAGGTTTCAACCTTTAACATCTTTGGTGATGCCAACACGGCTCAAGGTCTAGCAGGCGGTGCTGGTGGCGGTGCTGGTGGCGGCGGTGCTGGCGGTGGTGGTGCTGGCGGTGGTGGTGCTGGTGGTGGTGGCGTCTTTTGATCCACGATTAGTCTGATAGTCAAATCAAGCTGGGCTCACCCAATGAGTCCAGCTTTTTTGCTGCGCGATTGGAATACTACCAATGCCCTTACCTACCGGTAGGCATACGAGCCGAGCTCAAACCAAAATGCGAGCAACTGGAGCTTGCCCGAGCGAGCCACGCAATTTCACAGCCATAAACCTCGACCGACTTCGACTTGGGATCTTACTGATCGCTTTGTTCAACGCTTTGTCTTTGAGTAAGGGCTTCATCCCATTTCGAAATCTCTACCTTTTGCCAGCCAACGCGACACACCCAAACGTTTCGCCCAGAAAAATAGTCAACAAGCGCCTCGTTTTCAGTCGGACTCAATGAGTTGACCCAGACAATCTCGGCGCTATCAATGTCAGCGCGATTGTAAACCCACTCTTCATGCACGTTATGGTCAGGAAGGTAATCCACGAAGACGAGATCCTTGCCTTCATTCGCCTCCAACTGAGCCTGCACAGCAAATCGACGGGGCTGCATAGCTACAGTGGGAAGCCAGACAAAAATCGCGATCAAATTGAACAGTGAATAAACAACCAGCACGGTCGGAATCCATCGAGCGACCTTTAGATTTCGTCCTGCCAATTTCCAGCATCTCAGTCCGTGAAACAACAGCAGGTAGAACAATCCAGCCAACGGAGCGACGTAATGCGGGAAAGTCAAACTGTTAACCAGTTGCAATTGGATAGCCAACATGCAACCGATGGTCACTGCAGCGAAGCATAACCATTTTCGACGCTTGCCCATCATGAAGGGAACCGTCAACAAGCAAAACCCTCCCACAAACGGGAAGAAACGCGTTAACAAATTAAGTTTGACCCGAGCAAGAAATGTAAAACCTGCAGCAGAACGGGCTTCGATATGTCGCTTCCTGCTCCACTCAACATACAGTTTTTCCATTCGAGGAAGATTGTACTCGCGAACTTCTTTGACTGGCTGCCAAATCGCCAACGGAGTCGCTGAGTACTGTTTTGAATGTTCACGATAGGGCAGTGTGGTGTAGGAACCTGTTACCGCTTTATTGTTGATGCCTTGAAATGCGATTGCGCCCGCCCCAACAATCACCACAGGAATTACCAGCGCGACCAATTTGCCAATTAAGTTATCCCTGTCACGAGCAAGTTGCCAGATCCAACGAACAAATATTCCCCCGCACACTAAACAGCAAAACAGCCCTTCGAACGGCCTGCTGATCGAAAGCAGAGACGCACCCAAGGCGACTATCGTGGCGTTGAAGATGATCGTTCGCAAACTGCTGCCAGGCGCGACCACTCGAAACGTTCCGCCGAATAACAACGCGCCGCCTAACAATTGCACCGATCCGCTCCACCATGTTTGGCCCCACCCCATCAAAATCGAAGCTTTGATCGTCAGTAACAAGCATCCCAACAGCGCCCAGCGAGCCGGAAGCAGTGGCGTCAACATCCAAAACAAAACGGCGAGCCCCAATGAAAGGCCCAACCAGTTGCCGACAATTGAGTTTCCAAAAAATCGCTGTCCCACTGCCAATTGCAGGCCATTGCCGGGTGGGTATTTTGCGATGTAGCTAGGTTTGGACAGGACGTGAAACGTTTCGAAGTGTTTCCAATGAGGATGGGTCTCGTTTGACAATTGACCACTGGCATAAGTATCCGACGCCAACTGGTACGCGTATTCGTCATGGACCCTTGGGTATGGTGGAGCAACCATTGAAAGCGCAAGGTTGACGAGCATCGACAACAGAAAGATCGCCGACATCGCAGCCAAGTGGTTTCTTGCAAGTCGATTCAAGACCGCCCGACTAATTTTGATGGGCTTGCGAAAACGATTGACCAAAATCGCGGTCATACCGATCGAAAGTACAAACGCAACAATCCTCAGCCAATGCGGAAGGCCGTCATAGCAAAACATCTCAAGCCACCGTTTCCGGGAGGGTGGTTGAGTCAATGGATGATGGCAGGCAAGGAATCATTTTTCCGTTGGATTCCGTGGGGGCTTTTGATTGTCCACCTGAAAGAAATTCACAAACCTTCGTAAGCTGCATTTCCGAACTAGATTTTACCCCGGGCAAATACTGACGAAGTCGATTGCGATGTACTTCAACATTCGACGCAACCTGAAGCACTTGCTCAGTCAGGCTGAAGGAACGAGATTCATGATCGGAGCTTAGTTCTTCCGAATCGAACTGAGCTAGTACTTCTCGGTACTTGTGACTCCAACCGATCACAACAACAGGAATGGTACCCGCCAATGCAGCAACCATTCCATGGAATCGAGACGTAACGAGCATGTCGGCCAAACCTAGCAAGGACCGAATGCCGTCAGTGTTTAAATCGAAATCAACAGCTGAAACGTGATCAAGCACACCTTGGTCGCCTGACAATTCTTCGACAATCGACTTTATTGCCACCAAATCATTGTTGCGGCCTTTCTCAATGCCTTCTCGTGTGGCATTGGGCAACAATAAAACATGATTCCCCGCAGCGACCACGTCTTTGATTAACTCACTTAACTGGTGGACATACTGATCGTTTTTCTTTGCTACGAGTGAACTCGGTATAATGGCGATCGTCTGTTGAGCGTGTTGCGATGACAGGCGATAGTTGGATTCGAAGTCCTTGATTCGTCCCGGATTCTCGTCCGTCAAACTAAATGACGTTTGGTAGCTGAAGGCAACATCGCTGGCGTCTGACCATTTCGAAGTCTCCAGCCCCAGTGATTCCAGACTTTTGCTCGTAAGACCACCGCGGGAAAAAACGTGTTGGCATTTAGGCAAGATCCTGTTTGCCCAAAACCTGTTAACAGAACTTTTGAATGGCCCCATCGCTTGTGACATCTTGAATACCGGCGTACCCACCAGCATCGCGGTCATCACGGACAGAACGTTGTATAGGAGGAAAATCTCTCGGCCGTCACAGAATGTAATGCCACCAACATCGCACATTGCGTCACTACGACGAATGGCGGCCATCTCACGACCAATCATCCAGTCAGGCAATCGGATTTTTATCAGCGAAAACAGCCAAGTCAAAATCGCAAGCGGAAAGATCTTGAGTCCAAGATTCAAAGGACGATAGTTGAGAAATTCGATCGAGTCGTCAACACAAAGCTCTTTGTCACGTTCTGGGTAATAGCTGAACACATAGAATTGACATTCCGGGTGTTCCTCACGAATTGCCCCGATCGTTGTCACCAGCATCGCTTCAGCACCCCGGTTTCCCCAGAGGGTGCCACCAACGATGGAAACTGATTTTTGGGCGCGATGATTCATTATTTTCTTTCGGACAAAAGCCTATTTAGAAGCTTTCAAGGCCTTTGAACAGATAGAGATAGGCACGTAGGATCGGTCGCGGGATATAACCGACTAATTTTCGGCCAAGCCGCGTGGATGTGATTTTCTGATTTCCAATTGCAATCAATGCGACCAGATAATCGTTCCACTTGACGTGTTCTTTCACCGTGTCTTTGATTCGCAAACCGAATAACTTTCCAACACGCGAGCGAGCAGTCAAGTTGTAATGAAACGGCAATGTTCGAGCCTGCCCGTCACAAACTTCTTCGACCGGTTCGGGTGTACCAATCAAATATCCGGCAGCCATAGCATCATCAAAAATCGTCTGGCCAGTTTCATTGCGAATGATCAAAGCCGTATGTTTGATCTTTTCCTTTTTCATTCGAGGAGACCAAATATCACCCGCGGTTATATCGCTGAAGTTCCCAAAGTGGTCGCTGCAATGATGGCATTTTCGCTGTGCAAAAAAGTAGAGGTTTTGGTAATCCGAATAGGTCGAAAATGGTTTTTCAACGGATTCACCATTGGCGAATTCTGCTTTTAAGTTTCCTCGCCAATGACCTTCACGATACGTGTATTCTTTTAGTTCGCCACGATCTTTGCGGATGTTCCCCACTACCAAATCGACCAATTCTGGTTCGCTGTTGTGGCCGCATACCAGCGTGATCACTAGCTTGATTTTTTGGTCAAGCTGAGCGTTCTTATTGCGGACAGATCGCAACGATTTGGCGTCACAAGGCAACAAAACGACTGCCAGATTCCCGTCGA
>CAZQQR010000044.1:4267-9655 GCA_964595515.1 uncultured Pirellulaceae bacterium | reverse complement strand
GCCAGATTCCCGTCGAACGATTCCAACAGAGGCAACGCGTGGCGTACAAAATAGACCGCGGAATATTTACTTCCGCGAGCTTCCAACAATTGTTCACGCGTCGTTGCAATGAAAAATTCAGGACGAGGTTTTCCGTCTTGAACGATGGTACGTGTAGCTAGTACACCGTCGACTTTGCCCGATTCCAGCAGGTAACAAAAAAGTGCGGTCACACTTCCGCCTGAGGCAGCACCGTCGCGAATATTCTCATCCGCCGCATAGCTGAACCATGTTTCGCGGTGGTCACCAACGTATTTTTTGATATCTTCTTGCGTCCACTCTCGTGTCGCAATTCTCTGTTCCAGTTTTTTTAACACGTCGACTCCTTTGACGGGTTTGTTGGCAAACACTTCGTGTTGCGGTGCAATGCATGTCGTACAGCGAAGAACTTGATGATCGCTTCGACGGCTGACACCAAAAATACGCTTAGCGGGGCGGTCAGCTCAAAAGCCATCACCAGTACACCAAACGCCGCATAATCCAATATCTTGAAAAGTATCACGGCAAAGAAGTAATTCTTGAGCCCTGATCGCGAAAACTCCACGCCGAACGTCCGCCGGCAATGCAGTGCATAAGACAGAAAAAACGTAACGATGTGAACGAGGAAATAAGCCACCGAAGGAACCAGCCAGGCTGTCAAAACGACAACCAAAGCCAGCTTTACCAAAAACACAACGCTACAGTTGAGCGCGTAGCGGATCATCTGCAAAACTGTTTTTGAGTGTGTTTCACCCGCAGAATTCGCTTCCGCTGATAAAAGACTCTTTTCAATTGTCGGACTAACGTGTTGATTCATCGCTCGACATTTTTTCAATAGTTTAAGGCGCTCTTAATTTTGGTCGCTCTTAGGAGCATCGGACTTGGTGTCGTATTTCTTCACCGAGTCTTGGGTGACAAGGCATAGAGCAAAATCAGTTGGAATTAAGCTTCCTTTTGTTTTTCATTCTCAGTAAGTCGTTCGTCCAACTGACGAATTCTCCATTCCACTTTTTCAAGCAACTTTCGATTCACCGAAATCAAATCACCAACCAGCCCAACAACAACAGCAAGCAGCCCGGCTCCCATTAAAATCGTCGCCAAAATCAAAGACTGGATGTGGCCGCCTCCCGCGCCGACAAACCAAAACGCAAGGTAGCGAGCGCAAAGTAAGAGACTTGCTGAACAAAGACAAACGCCAGGCACCCCAAAAAATCTGAGCGGACGATACGTCATGAAAATCCGAATGATCGTCGTGGCAGATCGCGTGCAATAGCTGCGAATGCTTTTTAAGAGCCTCGATGGCCGCAGGTCAGGATTGGTTCGAATCGGGACAGACTTGACTGCAAAATCATTTCGTCCGGCTTGGATGATCGTTTCCAAAGTGTAGGTGTAGTCGCTAAAGACCTGCATCCGCATGGCCGTCTCACGCTTAATCGCGCGAAAACCGCTGGGAGCATCGGTCACGTCGGCGGTACTCGCAAATCGAACCACCCAACTTCCAAATTTCTGCAGACACTTTTTTAGAATTGAAAAGTGTGCGGTTTCCAGGATCGGTCGTGCTCCAACCACCATTTCCGCTTCGCCGTTGATAATTGGGTCAACCAATTTTTGAATATCATCAGCACAATATTGATTGTCGGCGTCGGTGTTAACGATGACGTCCGCGCCTTGGAGAATGCTCTCCTCGAGGCCCGCTTGGAATGCGCGAGCGAGTCCTCGGTTGTGCGGAAACTGGACAATATGATGCACGCCGTATTGAGAGGCGACCTCGGCAGTGTTGTCTTCACTGCCGTCATCAATGATCAACCATTCAACAGATTTGACGCCGTTCAATTGGCGAGGGAGCGCATCCAAAGTGATCCCAAGCGTTTCAGATTCGTTGTAACACGGAATTTGAATGATCACTTTGCCAATGCAAGGGCCATTGGATTCGTCTGCTTGGCCGTCAGACTCGTTGACCAATGATTCGATCTTGGAAAGTGAGTCGTCGAGACGATTTTCGATGCGTTTTTCCGTCTCAGATGGCGTAGGTGTAAACACGATCGCGTCGGTGTGTGGAAATGCGTCTGGCGAATTTGTCGAAGTCATGGCATATCTCGCAATACAAAGGAGCGCTGTTGAGCGCGCCAGTTTTTTCGATAGGGGAGCAGCGAGACACAATCCAGACTGGGTAGGCCATAAAGATTGATGTCGAAGAGTAGCCCTCAGTTAATCATTGTCAATTAACTAGGACTTTGCGAAGTTCGTTAACTTCGAGGGGGAAAACGGTTGTAGGGACTGCGTCGTTATTGCAGTCCGAAATCAGTTCGTTTTCCCTAATACCGCCGAACGCTGGTTTCTAAGCTCCGTTGGTCAAGCCTTCAATCGGTTTGCCTTGACAGACTTTCATTGGGCGACCAATCGGAGTCTCAAGCTCTTTTTGAAACTCGATTCCCATCGCATCAAAAATCGTCGCGTGAATATCCTCAACAGGATGAGAATCCTTCAGGTCCTTGGTTGGAATCTTTGAATCGCGTTTCGGATCGGGGTTCGTCTCGCCGATCACCCGTCCCCCCTTCACTCCGCCGCCAGCCATCGCGATACTGAATCCATGAGGCCAATGATCGCGTCCTCCCAGCGGATTGATCCAGGGCGTCCTCCCAAACTCGCCCCCACAAACCACCAGCGTCGAATCAAGCATGTCTCGCTTTTTCAATTCACGAATAAGAGCCGCATACGCTGGATCAAGTATTCCAATTCGTCCGGCTTGAAGTTCATGGTTGTTGACATGGCTGTCCCATCCAGAAAGGGTAACTTCGACACAGCGAACGCCTTCGGAGATCAACCGAATGGCTGCTAAACATCCTCGCCCAAATGGCGTGTCACCAAACTGCAATCGCTCTTGTTTTGAAACTTTGGAAACATCGAACGCTTCCAGCTGTCCAGACGACATCATGTTGAGGGCCGAATCCAGATTTGAATTCGCTAATCGGCTTCCGACGACTTTGTTGTTACCTTGCCGTTTTAAGAATTGTTGATCAACGAATTTGAGATTTTCAATGCGGTCAAGTTGCCGCTTGTCCGCGACTCGAGCACGTACATCTGGGATGCGCTGCATTGGGTCAAAAATCTTGAATGCGTCGTACTGACTGCCAAGGTATCCACCTCGTCCAGGCGTGCTGCCGGGCAGGATGGAAATATGTCTCGGGATATCGACTTGCTTTCCATCATCAGTGGGAAGCTGATGGCAAATAACACTGCCGATTGCTGGGTGGTTTAACGTAGGATCGGGACGATATCCGGTTTTCACGTTGTAAATTGCTCGTTCGTGATCGCCTTCTTTGCTGGTGATCGCACGAACCAGCGAAATCGAATCCATTTGCTCAGCCGTTTGCTCGAAGCCTTCTCCCAGAAAAATCCCTGACGCATTCGTTTTGCGAGCCTTACTTCCAGCTGCAATTTCTGTGTCAGGATGCGGGTCAAACGTCTCAAGCTGACTGGGTGCGCCTTCGAGCCACAGCACAATCAACGATTTAGCTTTCGTTCGCGGATGCGCCTCGTCAGCTCGAGCAAGACATGTGGCCATCGGTGTCAGCCATGACAGACCGCTGAGACCCGCCATCTTTAGAATGGTTCGGCGGTCCAAATGTTCCCGGCTTCCACAACTATATTCATGTTCATTCATTTGATTACTGCCAAGCGATTTCTGATCTGCTTAATGGTTCCAACGAAATTCTGCGCTGTTGAGTAGCGTCCAGTATAAATCGATCAAAGCATTGGCTCGTTCTCGGCCAAAGACGTTTTTGATCGTCGATTGAAAATGATTCAATTCTTCGTTTGTTGGTCGACGGGTGAGAGTTGTGAGGTAAACGGTTTCGATTGAAGTCTCGACATTCGGAGAGACTAGATTCAAGTGAACTGGAATGTTGATGCCGTTTTTTAACCTGTCGTTGATCATATTTCCATTTAGCATCAACAACCGCTGTGTCACCGTTTCACCATGGTCATCGAATTCGTCTTCTCCTGGATCGCCAAATCGCGTGACAAATTCGAATTCCTCACCAAACTTCGTAAGCTGAGTAATGATGTGCGATGTCGAATCGATCGTGGTAAGTTTGGTTGATTGGATGATCGCCCCGGCGACTTGATCAGGTCGCAATTGAACCATTGGAAAAACAGCCCAAGCGTTCTCGTGCTTCCCTTGAATCGTCTCAGTGATCGTACTGTCTCGCTGAAACGCTTCTGTTTGAGCGATGACTCGAATCAAATGTTTGAGACGAAAGTCATTCGCGATAAAATCGTCGACGAGAATCTCCATCGCCAAAGGAAATGGCCCTTCCAGTGGAATGTCGTCCACTGGCGTGATCAGCGGTCGGCCACACATGATTGCCCAAACGCGATTTACCGTTGCTCTGGCAAAAGGCCGGTTGTCCGGGTGCGTCACCCAGTTCGCGAGCCGACGCCGAAGATTGCTTTCTTGAGCATCGAGGTTTGAGTTAAAAGGAACAACCGCTGGAATTGCTTCTTCGTCATCGCGATCAAGCAAGCGATACATATACGGGCCGCGGCCGGCTTTGTCACGAATCCCCAACACAGAAGTTTCCGTTTCGGCAAAGAACGCTGCCAGCGAATGGAAATCCGTCTGCATCCCACCTCGCAAATTTTCTCTGCTGCCAAGGTTGATTGATCCCAGAAAATCATCGTGGCATTGGAGACAGTCGATTCGCATGCCAAGAAATGCGCGGGAAGTTCGACCCGCCAACAAGATCGGATCGGGGTGCTGCGTTTCATCATTGATGGTCCGCGTGTAAAAATTGACGGAGGGCGTATCAGTCCAAAGCCCCTCATCCGTCAGAATATCTTTTACGATCGAATCGTATCGCCGGTCGGCGTAAAGCTCATCCGAAAGCCAACTGGCAAATCGACGTCGTCTGAATACAAGAAACGGCCCCTCTTCTACACCAACAAACGCCCGCGTGAAACGCTCGGCCAAATGGTTGCTGGTCCTGCGGGCTTCCAGCAAGCGAGAAACCCACCAATGAATCTGCTGATCCTCCGGCTGATTTTCAAACTCTCGGATCTCTTCCAATGATGGAATCGTTCCCGCCAACCCCAATGCCAGCCTTCGGGCTATCTGCAGGTTAGAAGCTTTTGCAGCAACCTCTATCTCTTTTTCCGTATGCAACGTTGCGAATGCAGCATCGACCTGGTTTGCGACTTTGGCGATCTTCAATTGGCGCGGTCCAGTTGGCGAGAACGATTTGGGCCGCACAATCTGCTCGGTCGCCATCAGAAAATAAGCCAACGAAGAAACGCCAACCATAATCAGAGATACGAAGAGCAAGTTCTTTTTCCAACTTGTATTTCGGTCCATGACTAGCCTGTAAAATT
>CAZQQR010000044.1:0-4167 GCA_964595515.1 uncultured Pirellulaceae bacterium | reverse complement strand
CTCCATCAAACTTTCAACTCCGCCACAAGTTCAAAATTTAAATGAAACTATAACCATCGGTCATTGGTTTAATCACTACCACAATTGACCGTGCTAAAATTCTTACTCAAATGAGCCATCACTGGTTTTGAAAATGTGTTCCAGATGGATCAACCAACGACAAATACTTTCACTGAGGTAGAACCCGACATCTTCAAAGTTGGGTTCGAACCACAGAACACCACGGGTACTCCCGAAATCGCCAACGAAACTCGGACACTCGATGCGAACCGTAAAAGCTGGGTGTTTCGGTTTTTTGGCGCCTTTTGCATCCTAGCTGCTCACTTGTTCGGAATAGCCAGCATCATTTTCCTGGTCGCAGTATCGGCTAACATACCCATCATTCAGTTCTTGGGTTTTGGATACCTGCTAGAAGTTTCCGGGCGACTTGCTCGCGGACAAAAATTTCGCGATGCCATGATTGGTCTTAATAAAGCAAAAGTGATCGGCGGGATTATCCTCGGAACGTGGCTTACGCTTTGGCCGATCCGGCTCGTATCCCAGCTTTGGTTGGAGGCCTACCTGATCGATCCAGCCAGCACTCAAACTTCCGTCTTTCGAGTATTGCAAATCGTAGCCATCGGATTGGCGTTAATTCACATTGCGACTGCGTGGATGAGTGGAGGGAAGCTTCGATATTTCTTCTGGCCGATCATCGCTCCCATCTCATTTGGGATTTGGATTTTCAAGAAAACTGCCGGGATCAAAATTTTCCGCAGCGTGTTGAACCTTTTTCTCGGTTGGATTTCTCCGACGTTGGTGGATGATATTTGCAATGTAAAACCAATCAGCGATTGGTTCCCGCCAGCCATTTTGAGACGACGTTTAAAGGAAGGTAACGTTTACGCGTTCGCTCGGGATCGTGTTTGGGATTTCACGAGCAGTTTGAATCTTGGTTACTACTTCAAACTTGGTTTCAAAGGCTTCGTTGGCACGTTCTTTTGGTTGTTGATTCCAACCGGGTTGTTGGTCGCCGCTAGTTTCGCGGAAGGCGGTGCCAGCATCGCTTGCGGAGTGCTAGGGACGTTGATCGCGATTCCAACCTTTGCGATTCTGCCGTATGTCCAAACTCACTTTGCAAAAGACGGCAAGCTTAAACGTTTCTTGGAAGTCCGAGCCGTACTGAAGAATCTTGGCCGAGCTCCGCTTGCTCACTTAGTTGGCCTGCTGTTGATTTTGGTTTTAGGAATACCACTCTTTCTATTGAAGATCGAACGAATTCCCAATGAGTTGTTGTGGACTTTAAGCGTCGCCTTCGTCCTCTTTTCCTGGCCAGCAAGGCTGATCGCTGGCTGGGCCTATCGGCGAGGCACAAAACGTGAAAGAAGTTTTCGGTGGTGGGTTCGCTATCCAATTGCGGCCATGGCGTTCACTGTTTCATTCTCATTTATTTTGATCCTGACGCTGACGCGATACATCAGTTGGTCTGGAGCACGTAGTTTGTACGAGAACCATGTCTTTTTGCTACCAGCCCCGTTCTGGCTGTAGTTCGAAACGTCCGGCTGTAGTTGAAACGTCTGGTTGTAATTCGAAACTCAGGCACGACGTGTCACTGAGATCGCCATGCTTGTTACCGGGACGCTCAGCCACAACTCAGATTGTGATGTATCCGGCTTTTTTGATGTGTACGGCTTCTTTGATGCATACGGTTTCTTTGATGCTACGGTTTCTTGGCGTATTCGGCTTCTCTTAGCGTATTTCGTTTAACGGCAAGCCGAAGGCGACTGTGTTTCGGTTGGTCAAAACGCAGTCGCCTCCGGCTTGCCGTTAAACGAAACGAATCTCAGTGCAGCGCCGAACCTCAGTGCAGCCAACGAATCTCAATGCAACTAGCCAACTCTTCTCAGTGCAGACTTCCTGCCTTTCTAACGCCAGCACTCAATGATTGCGTCCAACGTTTGGCTTCAATTCGTCCGTTTTCAATCACCCATTCCCGATTCCTTGGCGAAGTTTTCCGAGTAGGGCAGATTTGCTGAAGATTCCATCGACGTCCAACCGAACCGAATAACTGGTGCAATCGATATATTTTAAATTGACGCTAGCTAACGTTGGAGTGGTCATGCCTTACCTACCATATTTCTTCCTGGTCTTCGCCGGCATGTTGATTGGTTACTTTCTCTGGTACCGCGATCGAAGCGAAGAAGAAGCTCGCCGTCAATCAATCGACCGAGAAAACGAAGACCTACGAACTTCGTTGAAGCTGGCACACAACTCATACGAGAAACTCGATGAGCGATTTCTTCGCCAAAAGGGCCAGCTCAACGTGCTCCAACAGCTTTGTGATGACTGGTCCACCAGCCGCGAGCAAATCGAGCGTGATCGAGCTCGCTTGGAAGCGGAAATTGGTGAGAAATCACGCCGGTTTGAAGAAGCCACTGCGGAGCTTCAAACGGAAAAAGAGCTGCGCATCAGCCTCGAAGACAAACAACACCAACTGACCCAAGAAAGCCTGGAAAAAGTCGGACAGCTCGAAGACAGCTGGCGACAACGCCACGCGAAAATTGAATCTTCTCTGTTCCAACGACAGGCAGATTTGAAGTCAACATCAGGAGAAAAAGAACGCCTGGGCAAAGCACTTCACTTGGCCGAGGGCCGAATTGCAGAACTCGAATCAGAGTTGGCGTCACAAAAATCTCTCTTGGAAACGGCAACAAAGAACCATAGCGGACTTGAACAAGAATACGTTTCGGTCGAATCAGCACTGAGCGAAAATGCCAATCTGCTGAAATCTTCGCGAGCCGAATGTGCGGAAGCACTATCCGCACTCAACGTTTCAAACGAGTCGATGGCTGAGATGGAGAAAGTCCATCAAGAGCTTAATGCTGAGATTGAAGATCTCCGCTCCAAAGTCGCCACGATGGAGTCGCTTGAGTCACAAGTTGTCTCACTGCAACAGTCGCTCGACAACGGCACGGACCAACTACTCAAAGTCACCATGCAGCGTGACGCCGCGATTGAAACAGAGAAATCTGCGATGGCTCGGAGCAAAGGGTTAGAGCAACGGATTGAAAATCAGGAAAATACAATCCACAAACTGAGAGACAAGCACGAAGCGGCTCTCAAAGGTGTCAAAGTCGAAATTCAACGCCGTTCCGACTTGGAATCTGAATTCGCCAGCAAGACGACTGACTTGGAAGCGCGATTGCAAACACAGGAAACCGAGTTAACCCGTCAAAATGGTGATCTTTCAAATCAGTTTGAGCAAACTGTGGCCAAACTGAAAGAACAACTAAGTGCTCAGACCGAAACCATCCAACGACTAACTGCCGAGCAAGATGCCTACGAAACTGAACTGACCAAACTGAAGTCCGAATCGGTTCATATGATCCAAGAGTTTGAATCCCAAACAATTGTTACACAAAAGCTGTCGCAGCAGTATGAAGGCCGAACCGAAGCCCTACAACGAGTCGAAGCCGAACGAAATGGCTTGATTGCTCAGGTAGAGCAATCGAATGCTGACCTTGCTCGACTTACTTCTCAGATCGAAGAGCTAAAAACGACAACGCTTCGAATCTCAGAACTGGAAACATTGCTCAGGGCCCGAGAAAGTGAAGACGAGCAGGTCGTTAACGAAATGCGAACCCTACGTGAGCAGTATGCTCAAGCGTATCAACGACAACAAGAGCTTCAAACAGAACTCAAGGAAGCGACCACCGTTCGAGAATCGATGGAAGCTGAATTTGGTCAACACGGAACCGAAACACGGTTGTTGAAAATGAAGCTCAAAGCAAGCGAAGAAACAATTCGCAAGCTTCGCCGCGAGCGAGCGGGCGTCTTGGCTCGACTTGCAAACTATCGAACCATCGCAGAACCGGATGCGACCGTCATTTCATTCACCGAAGCCATCGCTCTTCGCGAACGTCAATTGACTCAATATGATTCCGAGTATGGCGGCCGAACCAGCCAGCATGAAAAACGCGGTTTGATCTATACCGAGGCTCCAGAATCGCGAGACGATTTAAAACGGATCTCGGGAATCGCAGAAGTCCTGGAAGGCCGTTTGAACGACTACGGAATTTACACATTCAAGCAAGTCATGGAGTGGAAGCCCGAAGCGGTTGAAGAGTTCTCCCGTCTCTTGGCTTTCAAAGATCGCATCGAACGCGATGAATGGCTGAATCAAGCTCG
>CAZQQR010000043.1:0-24690 GCA_964595515.1 uncultured Pirellulaceae bacterium | reverse complement strand
CTCGGAACTGTCGTTCTTCACGCCAATCGAAATCAGTCCGTTCTTTCGATCAGGTTTTATAACGATGTTCGCGGCCAGCTCTTCGACAAAGGTTCCTGACGTCGTCAGGCACAGCCTGACCTACCAACTAACAAATTCCAGCCTGTTAAAAATTGGCGGTGAACTTAGGTTTAAATATCGACCAGGGCACCGCCTTCTACCCGAGCAATCGTTTGGTTTTGAATCCACCATCTTGGTATGTCATGCCACGCAACAATCGCGGGCATGTTAAAGCGTAAGGGTTACTTCATCAGAACCGCCAATAACGATTCTTATGGTTCAATCGGTAAAACCGCTTGTCAGGAAGTTGATCGTCCCACGGGTCAGTCGTTCCGATAGTACCGATAATTGCGGATATATCTTTCGTGATTGTTATTCCATCGGAACCAACATGACAAGTTCTTCCAAAACAAACTTCGGTCGCCAATCGCTTGCAAACTGGGGGCTTACCCTTGTAATCGCAATGGTGATAACGCTATCGGGTTGCACACGCCAGTACAAACAGGCTTTGAACTTTTCGCCAGACCAAACTCCCTGCAGTCCAGTCCTTCAAAAGATCGAGTACCCGGATCTTGTGGAAGAAGAATGCATGGATGGCAACGAGTTGTTGTCGAGTGCTCCGATGACCATCTCAAGTTTTCAAGAAACGGCACCCTGGGAGCTGACCGTTGAAGAATGCGTCGAACTAGCGCTTCGAAACAGCAAGGTCTTACAAAAAGTCGGGGGCGCGGTCGTCAACGCACCACAAGGAACCCAAACGCTGTTCGACCAAGCCTTAATCGAGACGCAAGGGAACGGCGTCGAAGCCGCTTTGAGTGCGTTTGATGCGCAGCTAAATTCCAGTTTCATATACAACCGAAGTGAGCGAAGCTTCAACAACCCGTTCATCGGTGGTGGTGCCTCCAGTACGACAACCAATCGGGGCGACTACAATTTTGAGATTAGTAAACCAACCGCCAGTGGTGCGACATTCGCGTTTCGAAATCAGACGAATTACAACCGTAGTGATCAAGTAGTCAACTTGTTTGGCAGTAGCTACGACATTGTGAACACGGTCGAAGTTCGCCAGCCTTTGGCACGTGGCCGAGGAACTGCGATTAACCGAATCGCTGGTCCCAACGCGGTTGCCGGTCAGTACAACGGAGTTTTGCTCGCAAGAATTCGCAGTGACATTTCACTTGCCGATTTCGAAAGTGCTGTTCGAAATCTGGTACGTGATGTTGAAAACAACTATTGGGATTTGTATTTTGCCTATCGCGACCTCGACACCAAATTAGCAGCTCGCGAATCCGCACGGGCAACTTGGGACAACCGCAAACTTCGATTTGAAAACGGCGTCGGACGTCCTGACGATGAAGCCCAAGCCCGTCAGCAGTATTTCAACTTTCAATCACAAGTCCAAGACGCGCTCACTGGCGTTCTGAACGGCCAGCCTGGAGTGCTTGGGGCTGAACGAAACCTTCGACGGTTGTTGGGATTGAACACATCTGATGGACGTGTGATTCGCCCAATCTCAGAACCGGCCGTTGCTCCCATTGCATTCGATTGGGACCAATCGCAGGTTCAGGCAATTGGGCGTCGAGTTGAAATTCGACGGCAAAAATGGACCGTCCGGCAGCGTGAACTTGAACTGGTTGCCGCTAAAGCTCTCAACCAATGGAGAGTTGATCTCGTGGGCAATTATGGGTTCCGTGGTTTTGGCGACAGTCTCTTGGGAAGTTTCAATCAGCCGAACTCTAGTGCCATCGGCGAACTAATCGACGGCGACCTCGATGACTGGCAAGTCGGAATCGAAGTCGGTGGGGCGATCGGAAATCGCCAAGGCCACCTTGCCATTCGCAACGCCGAACTCAACCTGAAACGAGAACGAGCGATCTTAAAAGAACAGCAGCGTCAGATTCTTCACGATTTGAATGCAGCATTTACAGAAGTCGATCGCTCGATGGAAAATTTAAAAACCAGCTTCAACTCTCGAGTCGCCGTTCAGGAAGAGCTTGACCCAAAACGAAAACGTGTGAACGAGGGGCAAGATCAAGTCTTCTTTTTGCTGGACGCGGAGCAACGAGCAGCGACGGCCGAAAGCAGTGTGCATCGTGCGATCGTCGACTACAACAAAGCACTGCTGAACTACGCGGTCACATCGGGAACGCTTCTCAGCCGGTACAACATCGCACTTCGAGAGGGCGAATGGTGCCGCGAAGCTCAAGAAAACGCCGTTCGCAAAGGTTGCCTGTTGGAAAAACGCGGCTTCAATCAGTGCGATGTTGACACTTGTCCTGTGAGCTATGGGGCTTTCAACCAGAACGCGCCTTCGCTGGCTCAGAACATGGGTTATGTCGGCTCTGAAGAATCAATCATGTCCTATCCCATGGAGTCGCAGGGCTCGATTCAACAAATTGACTCGATAGAACTTGATTCGCCCGATAGTCAGCCGAGAGACAACCGTTTGGAAGATCTCAAAGGCGACCTTGAAAACAGTTTGGAATCGAACAGTTTGGAATCGAAGACGGGTAAGTTCAACTTTAACTCACCCTCGCGGATCTCAGCGAAGTACCTACAAAAGCTCAGATCGAAATCGAAACAGCGCTGAGCCTTTTCGAAGGATCAGGCGATCAAAAAATTGGGGATGGCGCGATCGCGATCAAACTCCTCTACACCGACAAACATACCCGGCACATCGGTTCCGAAGACTTCGCCCATCTCCGACATTTAATGAGAGTCAGCCGGATCCATTTCGGGGACTTGGTAGTCGACCGGGGAGACTTCCTGGAGCTTAAACTCTTTCCGCGACAACGCGACGTAATGATGGCCGATAGAGACTTGCTCGCCCTGAGAAACACGCTTGCCGTTCTCGTCCAATCTGGCGTTCATAATTGCTTTCTTTCCCGAATGGCAAATCGTTTTGATTTCGCCAAGAACATCGGCCCAAGCCAGTAAGTACTTGCTTCCCTCGAATGGCTCGCCAAGAAAATCAGTTCGAAGACCGTAACACAAAACTGGGATCCCCAGTTGATCGCAAACAAGCGTTAGTTGCAGAACTTGTTTGGCAGAAAGAAACTGACATTCATCAACGAAAACGCAGGCGACGGAAGATTTGGATTGTTCATCTCGAATGCGAACGAACAAATCGTACTCACCATCGAAAGCTTCTGCGTCTCGCTTTAAACCGATCCTTGATGAAATCGTTCGAGTACCATCTCGATCGTCGATCATCGGCGTAAACAGCAGTACGCGCATTCCGCGTTCTTCGTAGTTGTAAGCTGCCTGTAGCAATGTTGTGCTTTTACCGGCGTTCATCGCCGAGTAGTAAAAATAGAGTTTCGCCATTGAAGCACTATGTGTCCAAAACTTAATGTCACCTTTTGGTGGGTATGATATCGCTCTGACGGATTTCCTGACAGGCTTTCGTTTAATTTTTCACTTGAATTCCTAAGTTACCACTAACACCACATTAATTTTTCGTCTGCGGGTTTGGTTCGGCTGAGAAAACAGATGTGTGGTAAAATCTTAAAACGTATAATGATATTCCTTCCGCAGTGTACCGTCAGACTTTTCTTACCAACTTTTCTTACCAACAAACGGAGCTTGAAATGAATTGCCTCTGCCCAAAAACACGCAACGGGTTCACGCTCGTTGAACTGTTGGTTGTGATCGCCATCATTGGGATTTTGGTGGGCATGCTTTTGCCCGCAGTTCAGCAAGTGCGAGAGGCTT
The DNA here is from genome assembly GCA_964595515.1 of uncultured Pirellulaceae bacterium. Lineage (GTDB taxonomy): Bacteria > Planctomycetota > Planctomycetia > Pirellulales > Pirellulaceae > Mariniblastus. The sequence goes on along the minus strand of CAZQQR010000043.1, from coordinate 20,937 downwards.
CTCGTCGAACGGTTTGTTTGAACAACTTGAAACAGATTTCTCTGGCGTGTTTGAGTTATGAATCGGCTAACGAGAGATTTCCTCGCGGGGCGATGATGGGGCAGGGGGCAGGTTGGTCCGCGTACATCGTTCATCACATCGATCAAGGTGTCATCGGCGATCAACTTAATTTGACTGACAGCGGAGTACCTTCCGACGGAAGTCATTGGACTCCGTCCAGCGGTGCCAACAACGAAGCCTGTCGAACTTTCATTTCAACGTTTCGATGTGCCAGTGATCTAGTTCCTGATGGAATTGATTCTGGTAGAGCGGGTTCTGGTCCTGCCATCGCGAATCGAGTTCCGTCGAGCTATATTGGATGCTCCACAGGCACAACCGATAACCCACGTGACATGGTGGTCAACCTTCCGAGCAATACTGTCTCAGAGGCAAGAGATGCCAGAAGCGGTATCTTGATTCCCACCCAAGAAGCAGACTACTACGGGGCTGAGAAACTAAAGTCATTTATCGGGTATCGTGACATCAAGGACGGAACTTCTAATACGATTGTGGTCGGCGAAACCGTGTTTGATTCATCGCCTTACAATGCACTTCCAGGAAGCCCTGCGTCTTGGTCCACCAACAACCGAGGAATTGATCATTGGTATATCGGCTCGTACCAGATTGATCAGGCTCGCGGGACTGACCTTTCGGAGTTTCTGGGCTCAACCAAAGTTCCTTTGAATCTTTATCATCGTTATTCAGAAACCAGACTCAACGAGCTGGGAAGTAACCCCAACAACTTGTTTGATTTAATGCAGTTTGGTTTCGCGAGCTGGCACGCTGGCGACGTTGTGAATTTTGCTTTTGCTGACGGCTCTGTTCGAAACCTAGACGGATCTATTGAACTATCCATTTTTGAATACCTCGGTAATCGTGAAGATGGCGAGACAATCGGTGAATACTAAACCTCTGTTTCAACAATCACTTTTTGGTTTCATGAGAGCAACGAGGAAGCAGCGAAAATGAACAAGCTACTCCTGATCATTTTTTCACTGGCAATCGTCAGTTTTTGTGGATGCCCCGACTACTCACACCTACGACCAGTCCCGGATTACAAAAACATGTCCGACACCGGGGAAGAAACGATACATTCTGATGAGTATCTGGAAGAAACTAAATCAGACAAGTAACCCACTCTGGTAGCTAAGCCGACGTCGATGGTTTCCGGCCGATCGGCAATCCCGCTCGATTAGTTCTCGGTGGCTCGGCGTCTTCCTTCTGAGTTTTTGGTTTGATCAACATCGTGAAGATGTAGGAAAGCAGCGTCAGCACGAAAACTCCGGCGGCTCCATAACCCAGCATCCAACTAAAGGCCAACGTCTGGACCCCGAGAACTGGATTTTGCCAATTACCGTGAATCAGAATTGGGCAGTTGTTTAAATCAAGTCGCTTGTATTTTTGAGCCAACTGAGAATGGATGTGAGGACTCAGTTCTTGCTCGTGCGGCCAATAACTGGCTTCCACTTGGTCCTCTAAAGCAGCATCTAGTTCTTGTTGGTTTTTGATTCCACGGAAACAAACCAAAACCGCTCGATACCCGTGGTTTATTTTGATGTTCTTACTTGGGAACAACGGGATGCAAACCGATTCCCAATTTCCATCCTGCTGAACATCAACAATCGCGAGGTGCCTGCCTTTGACAAAACCTTCAATGGAAAGCCTCTGCGTCTGCTCGAGATCTTCGTCAAGCAATTCCTTGCAAGTAACACTTCTCAGGTCAGCTTGTTTGTCAGCTTCGGTAGCTTCTTGCTTGCTCACTTTGCCTACGACGGCGCACAGAGCCATACATAGAACGCTGAGCAGTAGAAGTGCTTTTCGCAACATAACGAAGTGACAATTTAGATGAGAAACAATTTCCAATTGAGCGATCCACTATTTCCTGTGTGGATGTCGATCCGAAAAATATAGGTTCTCAATAGAAAGCAGCGCGAAAAGCACGCTGAAAAGCTGGGGAAATCATGGTCCGTTTGTAACAATCGTTCGGAAAGATCTCTTTGCTACGGCTGATTCGTGTTCTCTCGTCGCTGAGTATTCAGTTCTTGAATCGCTTGTGTGATATCCATCTCTTTCGACTCCCGCTGCTGCTTGTTCACAATCTTCCGAAGTGTTTCAAACATTCGATTGATATAATCGAGTTCGCGTTTGTCTGCCGTTTGAGTCTTCAGCGCGATTTCTTCGTTGGTCATTCGCTCTTTGATGTCTTGAGGTGACTCTAGATTTCGATACTGGTCAAAAAGCTCTTTTGCCTGTGTAAGATTCTTGTCATCCAGTGCTGCCTGAATATCTCCTTCGAAAACTTCACGACGAATCACGAGACTCAAGACTTCGTTGTGCAAACCCTGCACAACGCCTTCAGCAAATAGCCGAGTTTCATCGTTAGGCAGCGTGGTTTCCACCGACTCGGTGAGCCCCGGAATAATTGGTAGTCGGCGAAGCCCTCGCCCGCCTCTGCCTATCAACACGATCCTTAGACCTTCATCGCTGGGCGGAATTTCAATCGATCCAAGCCAGTCTGTTTTGCCAAGAAACTCGTTTTTGTCACCTTTGACTGCATTGGGACTGCGCGAATAAACATCAAAACCTTCCATCGGTGTTTTTAGTTTATCCTGCGATTTTAAGTACAACGTTGTCGGTTGCTTGGGGGGACGAATCACCAGGGCGAGCTTCTGAGCGCGTTTCTTTTTTCTTTGAGAAAGCGGTGCCGCTTGATACGACTGAATTCGACATCGAACTTCGGCATTTTCAACGTCCTGCTTTTTGACAGTCAAAAACGTAAACGGAATCGGGGTAAGTCTAGCGAGGTCCCCGTTCTTGTCTGTCTCACGGATGATCGGTAGAAAGCGGTCTTTGTCAGAAATGTAGACGGGCGACTCTTCAATCGGTGTGGCTTCGATTTCCTGAAGCGTCTGGTTACCCTCTTCGTCGTAGACAACGTGGCTGTGGATATCAAGAATTGAGTTGGAGCGACGACACGAATTGATCGCTCGCAATCGCATGATGACTTCGCTTTCTTTCCTTACTTTTTCGCCAACTGGAATTTCGACGTCTTGCACTCGCTCAATTTTTGCCAGTGGCATGAACGCGACGCTGATCGCCTGCGTTATATGATTTGAAAGCTGATGTTTCTGCGATACATCACGCAGCAACAAAGGACCCCACAGTTGCGTTTGAACGTCGTACTCCCGAACGCGGAGCCGAGTCACGCCAAAGTCATTTTCCAGGCAAACGATCATTAATTTATCGTAAACCTCTAGAGCCTTCAGTTTTTTGAATCCCGAAAGCGACTCAGCTCTTTCGATACCATTCAAAAATCGAATTCGCCACTTGGGCGGCGCTAAACCGGTCGTCAGGTCCCATCCACTGGGATCAAGAAGTTCCGACCGCCGAGTCACATCACGAGCCAGATTTTTATAAATTGAATCCAGCGCAGGCGATCCATCAAGGCAAAACCAAACGGCTACTTTGTAGGGTCGATATTCCCAAGCCCGCTCGCCGCTGCCTTCAAAATCGGCGTCTGCAAAATCAGGCACAAAAACAACGTCTTCGGCCGGTTCGGAATCGGCAGTTTCTTCTTTTTTGTTCTTGGTCTTCGCCTTCGCTTTTTCTTGAAAAGCCGACACATTGTTAGTGACACCAAAGCAAATTAGCCCGCCCACACAGACCAACAAACCGAGCCGAAAGATCGTTCTGATATTCGTACTGCCAATCATCACTTGCCCTCTTCTTCGGTGAGGTCAACCTTCCAGCGATCGACATGTTGATAAAGGTGAATCAGGTCACGACCAATTTCACGAACCGTTGTCCGATAAGCGTAATGTTCCTTGAGTTGCCAAAGCGGCAAAACCGAGAGATCAACGGCGACTTGACGGTGCAATCTCCGGAGAGAACTACACGTCCCTTGCCAAGTATCTGAGTAGCTCAAATTCCTCAACGTTTGATCGACGGGAGCACTTACTTTTTTGGCGAAACCATGAGGACCAATAATCTTCATCGCGTCGGCCAAAGGCTCTTCAGAGACTGACTCAAAATACAGAAAATCCCAATCCTCGTCTGGCGGATACGTCTCACCCGGTTTCAACCGGCGCGTCGACGTTGTGACTCCAATTTCGTTCCAGCCTCCGGCGATTGCCTGAGCTGCCTCGGCAGCAAAACTGTTGTCCGGATAAGCGATAACAAGTTTTGGCATCGGGATCGCTTCTGGGCGAACCGGCGGTCGGGGACGCAGCGCCAAATTGATCAAAACCATTCCTAGCTGGCTATTGAATGCCAAAGGGCGAACTTTCAAATCGTAGCCATAAGAAATCTGATCGTTTTCTTCGGTGCCGATCGGAAACGGACCGGAAATAGTTTCGCATCCGCTTATTTCCTGACCACCACAAAGCACATCTTGAACCAGCAACTCTCGATCGATCGCATGGGACAGACCGCTTCGAAAATTCATATCCTTTTCGAGCGCTCCACGGATCTTTGGGATCAACATGTGAACGGTCGGCAAGAGATAAGAACGCACTTCAATCTTTTTGGCAGACTTAAGTTTCTTGATATCCGAAGGCGGAACGCGATCAACAACGTCGATGTTGCCAGCAATCAATTGATCCACCGCATCAGAAGCCGTTGGGAACAACTGCTCAACCACCACCGGATGCTGACGTCCTTCGACAGGTTCGTACATTGGATTGAGCTCAAATATTTTCGCGTCGTCTTCGTCCGCGGTCATTACATACTTGCCGTTTTGATCCGGCTGCTTTTCTGAATCGAGTTCGGCATAGGCAAGTTTCAAAAGCGCTTCTGGACGGATAAAAGGAGTACGCAATTCGAAATGAACGGTCTTTTCTCCCTCGATCGAAATTGGCCCGACAACTTTTTGCCAAGCAATGCTGTAGTTGTCCGATTCGGGGTCCGCCAACGAAAGCAGTCTGGACGCGACCTGGTAGGCGTCTGTTGGTGGCACACCGAATGTGGAAATATCGTCCTTGATTTCGAAGGTGTAGCTTCGTCCAAATTCATCGGCACTGAACAGTGAACCGTTTAGGAATTCATACTTACCGCCCTCGTCTGTCAAACCAGTTAGTTCAACCATCATTCGCTGAGTCAAACGACCGACTCTGCGGGAGCCCCAATGTTCCAAACGGACGGGGTTGGCGTCTGCACCATTTTGGCTGACGCCAACAATGACCAAGGGAAATTGACGGAGCAGTGCCTTCTGATACTCAAGCACTTCTGGCCTGCCTGGAGACATTTGATCTGCCTGTTTAGCTGCCAAATGTGATTCTCGGCCGAGTCCTTTTCTCGCAAGTTCACGCGATTTAGCAAGAAGGTTGTCGCTTTTCTTTTTGAACGCTGAAGACCATTTTTTGTTGAGCGCTTTCGACTCTTCACCGTACTTGCTAACGATCGTCTCAAGCGAATAACGAACCCCGCGATAGTCTTCCTCGTCATATTGCTTTTGAATGATCCCGTCGTAGCAAGCCATCACAATATCGGCCAGCGACCGCCCGTTCATCCCTTCGACCTTGAAATCCGGGCTCCTCGTATAAATGTCCTCATAAATAGAAAGAGCCATTTCAAAATTACCATTTTGAAAATTCGTCTTGCCGTCCTGAAATAGACAGGTTCGCAGCGCCGCAACCAGTTTTTGATCGGAACGACCGCCATGATCGTAGACGTGCAAATAATTGCGAAACGCCAACGTGTATTCTTTTTCTTCCAACCAAGCGTTGGCCTCTTCCAGCAGCAAATCGTTAAAAGTCTTTATGCTCTCCACGCTAGAGAAAGGAACTTCGAGTGTTTCCTCGCCGCCTTCAAAAAAATCAAACTGCAGCGAACCCTGATCCGGCAAACCTCCCGAGTAATCTTTGGTCAGCGGCAAGACTTTTAGGATCGCGTTCTCGCCTTGATCGGTCAGATAAATCAAATCAAACGGATCACTGTCAACGAATGGCCCTTGAAGCAGCAATTTGTCTTTAATCCACTGCGCATTTGCTGTCGCACCCGACATCAAAATAGATGTCAAAACAGCGAGGCATACGAACGCCTGATGGCAACGCAAATTAAGATTTTGGAAAACGAATTTCATGATCATTGTGACAATCGCCGCAGGTCGACAACGTGAAGAGTTCCATCCATCCCGCCAACGTACATTTTCTGTTGCACGATTAGCGGACGGTGGTTGATTGGCTGGCCGACAGAAAACTGATTGATGGTTTCACCGCTGGACGGATTTAGCATTTTAAAGTCGCCCGTTTGAAGCGTCACCATTAACTGCGGCCCGATGACTTGGGGCTCAGTTGCAAGTTTTACGTTACCGATTGGGACCGACCATTTGGGTGTCAAATCGGCATTAACACAGACAAGCTGATCGTTGTCCAGTTTCATAACGATCCCAGCCTTCGTCAGCCAAGGGCCACCAACGACGGTTCCGTCAAGTTTTAGTTCACCAGAAATTTTAAGCGGCGCCGAACTTGGAATGGCAACCAATTTATTTTCATCTTCAGCTTCGATGACACCAAATATTGTCTTGCCGTCACTAACCAAGCGTGACTTGAACGGCTGTTCGGATGGTAGCGAAGCCACTTCTTTGAAAGACCGTTTGTTACTCCCGTCCAACAGATAAAGCACGCTGTCTGTAACGCTTTCGTTGACGCCCACTGCGATCGCGAACACGTTTTCAGAAACTTTGGTTGGCTCATACCACGGCATTACCGTCCCGGGAGTAATCGGAGGCTGAAAAGGCGCTCCCACCGTTCGGCCGTTTTTGGGATCGACTCTTGCGATCTGCCCTGATGTCGAAGGCACAATCAAATATTCTCCCAACGGCATCGGCCGGCAAGCAGGTTTGTCCGCCGGTTGAGCAAGCGTCATCAATTTACTTTCGCCCGTCGTGCCGCGAGCGTACAAAAGATCCTTCCGATCCGCCGGGCCAACACAGGCAAAGGAATCGTTTCCGACGGGAATCAACTCTTTGAATTTCAGGTCCTGCACGATGGTGCTCGACCGAACGGCCTGATCGGTATACCCGGTTTCCTCAGTCTGTTGGTTGATCTGGAACATGTCACCCTGATTCGTCACGGCCACAATGTTTGAGCCGAATTTTGCCGGTGGCCCTGCCAACTGACCACCAAAGTCCGTCCGCCAAATTGGTTTAAGAGTTTTGGCATCCGCCAGCGTCGCTGAGAGCATTCCAGAGCGGTAACGCCGACGAACATGCATCACATAATCGTCGAGTTTATGCACCTCACCGAGAAACGTATCTGTTCCCTCGGCGATGACTTCGCGAGCGAACTTGCCTTCGTTGCGACGAATGCGGTAACGAATGATTCCTTTTCCTGCGACCCAAAGATTACTTCCTTCGGTCAAGAAAAATGATTCCTGGCCTCCACGCGTTTCGAACAAATCGTTCGCAAAGATCTGAACGGGATTCTCCAGGTCCGTCGGGTTGGCTTCGAGAATTCTCATTTCGCCGTTATCAGAAGCCAGCAACATCAACCGGCCAAACCTTTGGAAAGGCGATGAAACGGGGCCGCTCGTGATCCGGGAAAAACTCTGAATCAGTTCCAGACCCAAACCGTTCTTTTTCGGCCGAAGCACATGAAGGTCACAATAATCTCCACCGTTCACCGCGACCAGAATATGCCCAAACCAAGGCTCTGGCCTGACAGAAATACTGCCTTCGTAATGTCCTAGATGGAAAACTTCTTTGCACGAAAGATCCTGCTGAGACAACACGTAGATGTTCGAATAAAAACCAGGCTGGTAAATGTAAGGTTCTCTCGGCGCGATCATCGCATTGCAATTGGCCGTCCGCTGTGGGATTTTTGTCGCCTGAACCAACTCACCCGTCTCTGAGTTCAACTGGATGACTTTGCCAGACTCCGTCGTAACGATCATGAATCGTTCGCCAACGCTTGGCGACATAAACGGTTCACCGATGCCAGCTCGCCATTTGATTTTCCCAGTCTCGCGATCAACCACCAGGATTTCGTTGTCTTTTTGGTTGGAGAGGGCAAGGAATTGATCGCCAACGGGCACAGGCTGAACGTTGGTTTGAAAACCAACGAAGTGCCGCCAAGCGATATTGCCTTCACCCGCTTCGATTCCATAAACAGAACCATCCGCCAAAAAGTTGACGATTTCACCTTTCAAACTGTCGACAGGTTCGCCCGATTTGGCTGCCATCAAAACAGAACTTTGAACCACCGAGGGACGTGGTTGATTGGCGACCGCAATCTCCGGCGTAATAGCGCTGACTAGTTCACGCTCTTTATCACTGATGGTCAGCATTAGCTCGCGAAGTTTTGTCCGCCCGGCGAGATCACCGTACTGTCTGGTCAATTTCCGAAACACGACATAGGCGTCATCTGTTTTGCCTTCTTGCCGCAGCTTTTCGATGTCTACCAAGGACGAGTTGTACAATTTCTCTTTGTTAATCTGACCCTGAATCGTTCGAATATTGTTTTCGATTTTTGCATAGTTGTCTGCGATCGAAGGCGTCTTTCGAATACTGTTTGGAATATAAACAGGATTCTCGATGACGGCCTTGTATTCATTGATTGTCTCGAGCTCTGTTTGCATTGCGGCCAAGTCGTTGTTCTTTTTCGACTCGTTTGAAATCTCAACCAGGCATCGAGGAAGCATCACGCCAAGGTCTTCTCGGATCTGATCCATTTTATTGCCCTCCTCTTCGTTGAGAGGCGGCAATAATGTGTTGGCTTGTTGGATGACTTCAGGCCAATTTTTCATTCCGTAGGTAGAACGAAGGATCGAATTGACTTTAAGAGCCCGAGCAGTTTTGGAGTCTTTGTGATTCGGGTAGGCGTCCAGATACTCTTCAAACTTTTTCGTCGCGTCGCCCCAAGATTGATTGTTGTAACTCGACGAAGCCGCCTCAAACATGTCTTCCGGTTTTTGCCCCAGATTAGCCAGCCAAAGGACTGCCGACAAAATAAGAACCGTGCCGAGAATTCCAAAACCAATGTAAAGCCACTTGGTTGACCACTGATCCGTTTGATTTCGCTTGCCCGCAAAACCCAATTTAGGTTTGTCGGCATCTTGCTGGGCATAAGCCCCTGACTCAAAACCGCCTTGGTCATAGCCGCCCTGATCAAATCCGCCATCTAAAAGGCCGCCCGCCGCGATTGGGTCGGGCTGAACAGGTTCATCCAATAAAACTGGGTCAAGCTTTTCACTTGCGACCGGTTGGACCTCTATGATTTCGCCATCATCCTGTCCAGCATCCAAGGCACCAACATCCATGGTCGCCCCGCGATCGACAGGCACTAACCCTGTCCCGGGCGATTTGGGCTCGTCATCAGCCAGCGCCATTAAATCGTTGGTGTCATGATTTGCTTCTTGAGGCACAACAACCGCAATTTCATCCTCTGGCGGTTTTGCTTTGAGGAGTTTCGCCGCCTGCTTCTCTGTGATTTGTCCTTTTTTGACAAGATATCCAAGAACGGCCTTTGGTTTGACAACCCGCTCCGGGTTTTCAACCTGTGCACGGATTTTGTCGAGATACCTGGAATCAACAATCCCAAGATCTGATAATTTTTGTAACAGTTGTTCGGGTGACATTATTTGGGTGTTCCTGCCGCACGTTAGTGAGTGCGTGGGATTAAGTCTGAGTTCGTTCGGCGTCTTTTATCAATTTGGTCAGTAGTCTTCTTCTGTCGTTTCAATCTCGATCTGCTCCATGCCATTCACAACACCGGCATCCCAGGCAGTAACGACTTTGGAATGCAGCGAATCCACATGGGCGACAATGATTAACCTGCGGGCACTGGAGGAATCCTTACCGTCACGAACCAACGCTCGCATTTCATTGTCACTGGGAGCCTCACGTTCTTCTTCATCGCGAGTGGTCACGTAAAAAGTATTAGTTTGATCGATGGTGACTTGGACATAGTCGTCCACGATCTCCTCTTCTTCGACGTTATTAGCACTAGGTTTGTCGGACGAAGAGTGAGGTTGTTCGAGAGATTTCTGCAACGTGAACGAAGCCGTGACCATAAAGAAAATCAACAACAGGAAGGTCACGTCAACCATCGGCGTCATGTCTAATTCATCTTCGGGGATCGGCTCTTTTTCCCCGAACGCGACGTCGTCAACGACTTCTTCCTCTGGTTCGGCGTCAATTCCTTTCCAGCCCATGTTTCGATAATCGAGATCATCAACATTGGGAACACTGGTTTCAACGACGGTTTGTTGTGGCTGGACTTTCGCCGCCTTCTTGGCTGCCATTTCTTCTTCGAGATTGGCAAACTGACCGGTCGGCTCGTTTAAACCAAAAGAGGCAACCTTGTCAGGCTGATCAGGCTTGTTTTTCTTCTTCTTTTTTTTGCTCATCGGGCCACCCTATTGCTCTTCTTCGATGCCAACGAATAGTTGCCTGGATTTCGCGAGTTCTGATTGCGCAACGCCACGCTTTACAAGCTCGATCATGCCAGTTTTGACCTTGCCTTCGGCCTTGATCAGCACCGCTGATTTGGTTGGATGGGTGGAAAACTCATTCTCCACAAACTCGCCAATTTCGGTCTCGATCGCGTCGTCGTCACCCGCTCCAATCTTTGAGTCATCGCTCATCGATTTGCCTTTGTAGATGTTGACCTTTTCACTGTCGTCTTGATCCAAAACGACGATCAAAGTCACGCAGTTTTTATCGGGAATGGAATCTCCGTAACTAGCCACGGGAAGCTCAACAGCGGCCTGAGGATCCATTTTCGAAACAACAACAAAGAACGCGAGAAGCAAAAATGTAACGTCGATCATCGGAGTAACATCAAGGTCAGCTTCCTCCTGGCGTTTTCGCTTTGGAAGCTCCATTTCAGATTCGGACATATCAAACCCCTCTCAGCCTTATCAAACGTGAAAAGCAATGCTCAACCTGAATCGGTCGAGCATTGGCTGCCTATTCAACCGTTTATTTGTTTGGAAAACGGATGTTTGATTCTTTGAAGATTTCAAGAAACTGGTTGACCCCATACGTCACCAGATCTTCCATCTTTCGAATTACAACGTTGATGTAAGCCGTGCAAAGAACAAGAGGAATGGCGATTGCCAAACCAAGCGCTGTTGTGATGAGCGCGAATTGAATGTCTTGAGCAAGCTTAGAAACAACCACAGTCGCGTTAGGATCCGCAAGTTTCGCGAACGCCGCCATCATTCCGAGTACCGTTCCAAGCAGCCCGATCATCGGCGCGGCCTTGATCACGGTGTAAACCCAACTCAGGCGATACTCAAGATCCTGCAGCACATCTCGCTGGAACCGGTCAGCAACCAACTGTTTGACTTTTGCGAATCCAAGTTTCCGGTTTTCGATCGCCAGTTGCGAAAGCTGACACGTTGCTCGCCGGTCACCGTCACAAAGCTCTACCGCCCCGCCGTAGTCACCTTTTGATAATGGCTCCTCGATCGCTTCCAAGAACAAGTTTTGCTGTTCTTCGTTATTGAATTGTTTTTGCCTTACTCGCGACCACACCATGACCACGCAAAATGCTCCCCACAAAGCGATGAGAAACATAAAGAGATAAATGATGTATCCCAGAATTGTAAAAATTTGATCCATAAGTCTTACGTCTCAACGACTTTCTGTGCTTTGCGTCTCAGTCAAAGCAATGTTAGGGGTGATAAATTTGGTTGGGCGTTTGTGGCCAGTTTTGCGATGCCTGTCCAAGAAGACATTATTATCAACGGTGGAATAATAAAAAGTCGCTCTCCATCAGTCTCGCGAATTAGTTGGTAATTTCCGATCAGCGATAGAGGATATCGATGACTTGGTATTTATAGCCCGAGCCTTCCGGCTCAACTTTGAACATGGTATTTCGAACATCAACCAAGTTTCGCCCCGTTCCCTTGAGGGCTTCGGCTTCTGCAATACGAATTTTCTGTCTGGTTTCTTCGGGATAAAACTGGCATGGAATTGTATTGGAAATATCAACGCCTGCTTGTCGAGCGATTTCTTGATCCCAACGCTGCATCTTCAATTTTTTGTGCGTAAAGTACAATCCTTTTTCAGTCGCCTTGTCCGACTTAATTGACTGCCCATCTGCGACACGGACACGCCAAATATCGTTTTTGACTTTGTGAACGATTCCAACATCGATGTTGAAAAACGCGAGCATCTTTCGGTAAGTCCCAATGTCTCCGGCTTCGTAATTGATAATCCATCGCTTGTATTCGGGGACTCCATCTCCGCCAGTTCCGGGACCGCCTTCGCGCGAACCAAAACCACCACCTCTACCCATCTGGGCAGCGTCACCGCTTCGTTTGCTCAACGATGCCTTCACAGACGAAACCGCATCGGTGACGGCTTCCAGTGCACTGGCCAATTGTGGGGTTTCAACTTCGGGAAACTCTTCGACTCCCGGTTCAAGAATATCGTCCGCAACGCCCTCTGGTTTTGAATCGCCAGGCTCATTGGCAATCGGAATTGGTCCAGCTGCTCGTCTCGAAAAATCAAAAACAGTCGTTAGCCAGATCATCAACAAGATCGTAAACAGAAAACCAAACAGAATGATGCAGGCAACAAGGATTCCATTGAGAAGATCGTAAGAAGACGCCTTGGTTTCGACATTCAACTTCGGCTTGGGCCGATAAACAAAATCACCACTCATTCGTTTTCCCTATTCCGCGACCGCTTTAAGTACTTTTCTGCGTTGGCAACCAGCGGCGAGTCTTCGTCGTAGCGGCCTGCGCCTCGTTTTTCGTTTTGAATAAACCTTAGTCGAACAGTTCCGCCCCAGGTCTAATTTTTAAAAACCATTCCGTCCAAGTTTTTTTGACGGTATCAAACTCTAACCTCAACCGAGATTTCAAGTCCGGTTCCTTTTCAAGAATTCCAGGGTCACGCAACGCGTTCTTTTTCGCCAAATCCGACACACTGATCGAATCAATTTTTCGACTGATCAGCCGCAACCCGTTGTGAGCTTCGAGACAAATCCGGAAATCCGGATCACCCAGCGCGTAGAGAAGGGCAGGAACATTGTCCATGTCCTGCTCACCCGCCAAAAACCTGACTGCGATTAGCCGGCGATAATAGTCTTTCGCACCGATCATGCCACGCAAAAACGATTTGACCTCGCCACGTGACTTTCCATCCTTGCTCTGAAATTCCTTAATCTGTCGTTTGAGCGACTCAGTCAGTTCACGAAGCTGATCTTGAGAGATGTTTTTGTCCCTCAGCATGGCCATCATATCGGCCAAATCTCTTTCGGGATTCGAACCAGTGATCCGGCCACTTTTACTTTTTCGGATTACAGTGTCTTCCTTGAATCCTTGACCTCCAAGCACAAGCCCCGTGGCCGATGGCAGAACAAGGACTTCACTACTACGGACTAGCACAAGCAACGCAAAGGCCGTTGAAATTGATGTGGATTCTCCTGAAGCTCGAATAGAAATTGCACCGCTGTCGTCTTGAATTTCTTGAATGTATTCGACTGTTTGGTCGTACCAATTCTCCAGCCGCCCATTTCCCACATCCCCTTCAGCCTGTTCACGGAAATAAGCGTATCGTTCCATCGCGTAGAGATAGTAGAAATTCCATTTCGTGAGCTTAACAACGAACGCCTTTTCGAGGTTATTGTTCCCCAATCCATTGGTTCTCGCTAACAGCCCGCGATCAAAATTGACTAGCGGGCCTTCTCGTTTTAGCTCGTTCACTTCGTTGTCAATTGATTTAATGAATGGCGAAACGGTCCTTGGAAGCCCGATATCCTTTGCGAGGGAGCTAGCCATTGACTTGACACGCTTGTTCAGTTGAAGAAGATCCGCGAGCAAATATATGGTGCCCGCAGCGGCTGGTTGTAGGGATAGCGGAGCGTTTTTAATACCAACCACGGATCCATAATCTTCCGCAGTCTGGTTGTGATTCAGCTTGTACACCCAAATACCGCCAGGTTGTTGAGTTCGGCAGTACCAATTCAGAGCTCTAGCAGCGATTTCCGGCTCAAAACTAAAGTTATGTTGCTTTGCTACAAACAGAGCAAGAGCTGCGTACTGGGATTGGGAGGTGTCAGCTGTTCGCGATTCAGAAGTGTAACTCCATGCGCCATTTGGCCTTTGTCGATCTCTGATCAAACCAATCAAACGTTTGATCTCGGGAGCGTATTTTTTCGAATCATACTCAGCAAGCAGAATCAGCGCCAAACTAGGGAAATACATTTCTCGCTCGTTAAACATGTGGTCGCCTTTTGCGTCTTCCTTTCCTTCAGGCGGAAAGTGATCTGAGATCCGAGCAACGGTAGCATTAATGATTTGGTCGTCTTTTGGAACAATCTGACGGTAGCGTTTGCCGTGCTGTAGCAGTGCTAATGAGACCAGCGTAGCCTCGCCAATCTTTCCACCTCTACCAGTGTTGTGAAGTGCTTCAGCACACCTGTTCGCCATCTCTTCCACGACAGGGTGGTCGGGATAGTACTTTTTCTGCGCCAACAGCTGATTGGTGGGAACTCCACAAACGAACACAAAGAACACGAAAAAGCTCAAACGACAGAAGCGATGACCTAAATAGTTTGTCGTCCTAAATCCAGCCATGCCTCGCCCCAACAAAATGGCAACTATTAAATAAAGCCAACCAGATTTCTAACACTGGTAAAAAGGCAGGACCAGCATTACAGAAATCAATTTAGCGACAATTTTATCAAATCATTCGTCAGTCATTGAGGGTGAATAGACAACAGCTCAATGAGATTGGAACGAAAAAAATAGGAAGTGGAGCCCGTCCATGATAATTTTAGACTCGGTTTAAGTCAATTCAGCGCTCTCAATCCCTCAATTCGGATATTCGGCTCACAGTTTTCAAACACCCAAGATTTTCGCTCACGTAGCGATTGACAGTTTTGGAATGCTTTGAGTAACATCGTGCTTTTGATATTGGGCGTTCTCGATCGTCCAGTTGACGAAAAGGTTGGGTAGCTCAGTTGGTAGAGCAATGGATTGAAAATCCATGTGTCGGCGGTTCGAGCCCGCCCCTAACCACTTCTTCACTTTCATTCATCCTGGATGGAACTTCTCCCTAGGAACCGGTGATAACCCCGGTCTTCCTTTCCTCTGTTTCCCACGCGGCAATTCCCTTCTCCATTTGTCACTCAATGCTCCCAGCGTTTTCGTTTGACACCACTCTCACGATCTTTCATCATTGTTGCTGCAACACACCCAACAAAAGGCGACGCTGCTAATGAACCTCGCAAGCCCCACATCCAAAGTAAATATTTTCACTTTCCTGTTGGTATGTTTTTTCGCGCTGACCAACCTTCTACCAGCATTCGCTGTCGACCCTCCAACTGACAAACCTACCGTTGCATTCGTAACCAACCAGATCGCGAGTTTTTGGAACATCGCCGAAGTCGGTGCCAACGACGCGGGTGAAGATTTCAAAGTAAACGTTGACGTTCGATTTCCTAACGAAGCTACCGCAACCAAACAAAAACAAATCGTTGAAGACCTCATGTCCAGTGGCATTGATGCTTTGGCCATCAGCCCGATCGACGCCGTCAACCAAAAAGAGATGCTCAACCTCTGGGCTGGCAAAGTCCCACTGATTACACATGACTCAGACGCGCCAAAAACGAATCGCTTGCTTTATATCGGCGTCGATAATTACGCCGCTGGCCGAACGGTTGGCAAACTGATCAAACAGGCTTACCCCAAAGGAGCAAAAGTCATCCTGGCGATTGGCCGGCTTGAACAAGACAACTCAAAGAAACGCCAACAAGGCGTGATCGACGAACTCATGGATCGTCCCAACGAATTCGAATGGCGGGACGAAGTAGAAGAAGTCGAAGGCGACAAGTTCACTGTTTTAGCGACACTGGTCGATCAAGGTGCCACTCAAGTCGCAAAACAAAAGGCCGAAGATGCACTCAACACCTATCCAGAGGTCGAAGTCATGGTCGGCTTGTTCGCCTACAACCCTCCCGCAATGCTTCAGGCCATCAAGCAAGCCAACAAAAGCGACAAAGTCAAAGTCTGCGGTTTCGATGAAGACGACGCCACGCTGCAAGGTATCAAAGACGGAACCGTGATCGGAACCGTCGTTCAAAACCCTTACGAGTACGGCTACCAATCAGTCCGTGTGCTTTCTGAATTACTCAAAGGAAACAAAAAAGTGATTCCCGAGAGCAAGTACATCGACGTTCCCGCCCGGGCTGTCACAAAAGACGGACGTGATGTGTTGGATACGAAATCAGAAAAAGTCGATGAATTCTGGGCTGACTTGAAAGAAAAGATTGGCAACTAAAACGTGTGACCACGCCTCCACTACTTCAAGTCAACAAACTTTCGAAATCCTTTCCGGGTGTTCGTGCGCTTCACGAAGTCAGTCTTTCTCTCGAAAAGGGCGAAGTCCTCTCGGTCATCGGGGAAAATGGTGCAGGCAAAAGCACACTGATGAAGATCTTGGCTGGCGTCCAACCTCCCGATGCCGGTGAAATCCTGGTTGATGGTCAACCGGCCAAGTTCCAAAAAACACGCGATGCGATGGATCAGGGGATCGTCCTGATTCACCAGGAACTTAATCTCTGTGACAACTTAAACGTTGGTCAAAATATTTTCCTTGGTCGCGAACCTCGCAATCGATTCGGGATTCTCAAGTCGTCCGAAATTTACAAACGGTCCACCGAATTTTTGAAACGGGTTGGACTGGACGTCTCGCCGAGGAAGATTGTCAGCCGGATGACGATCGGCAAACAACAAATGGTCGAAATCGCCAAAGCGTTCTCGATCGACGCGCGCATTCTGATCATGGATGAACCAACCTCTAGTTTGTCCGCTCGCGAATCAGAGTCCTTGTTCGAATTGATCGAAACTCTTCGGGATCAAGGTGTCAGTATTATTTACATCTCGCATCGTTTGGCTGAAGTCAAACGGTTGTCAGATCGCGTGGTAGTTCTGCGCGACGGAGAATATGCCGGCACACTGACGGGCACAGAAATCACGCACGACGCCATGGTTTCGATGATGGTTGGCCGAGATATCTCTCAGTTTTATCAACGCTCAAACCATCCGATTGGAGAAACAGTCCTCGACGTTCAGAATGTCGTCACGCCAAGCTGGCCCAACCAAGCTGTCTCCCTCAATGTACGAGCGGGAGAAATCGTCGGACTGGCAGGACTGGTTGGCAGCGGACGAACTGAGTTACTGCAAACTCTGTTCGGAATTGACCAACCGCTTGGCGGGAAGATTCTGATCAACGGCAAAACAGTTAACGTCAAGAATCCAAACCAAGCCGTCCAAAATGGAATCGCGCTGGTACCAGAGGACAGAAAAAAACACGGACTTGTCACCGAACTCAGTGTTCAAAACAACGTTGGACTTGCTGGACTAGATCGGAACGCTAAAAAACTCGGATTCGTTGACTTTAAACAGCAACGAAACGACACAAAAGAAATGATCCAGCGACTTTCGATCAAAACGCCTTCCGCGTATCAGACGGCAAAATTTCTTTCCGGTGGAAATCAGCAAAAAGTAGTGCTTGGAAAATGGCTTGCCATGTCACCCAAGCTCTTGCTGTTGGACGAGCCAACTCGCGGGATCGACATTGGAGCGAAGCAAGAAATCTATCAACTGATCGAACAACTCGCCTCGGAATCAATGGCTATCCTGGTCGCGTCAAGCGAACTCGAAGAGATCATTGGAATTACCGACCGAGCCTACGTCATGCACGAAGGAAAAATCACGGGCGAGCTTGCCCGTGACCAGTTGAACGAAGAATCAATTATGCAATTGGCAACGGACACAGCGTTAGCATCGCCAACTGAATAGCACAAAGACAACGAGCAAAAAATGGGCGAAAAATATTCTGGACTAGTCAAAATCCTTGGCATCTCGACCTTACTCGTTGTGCTTTGGATGGTTTTGATCTGGCAATCGCCTTTGTCATTCTTGACCGCTAACAATCTCGAAAACGTATTGCGCCGGACCGCACTGTTTGGCGTTCTCGGAATCGGCGTTGCGTTCGTTATTATTTCCAGCGGGATTGATCTGTCGATCGGATCCCTGGTTTGTTTATCCGCGTGTCTGCTCGCGCTGTTCGTCAATGTGACCTATGTGCCTCAGGGTAATATCCAAGTCTGGCAGGTAAGAAAAGAAGCGTCCACGATTGCCGTTTCGGCCGGCCACAGCTTCAAAGTCGGTGATCAACTCTATCATTCCAAAGGCTCGCGGAAAAAAGGGTTCTACACGGTCGACTCAATCGACTCATCTGACAACATCGCTGGTCAGTCTGTCAGCCTACTAAAAGTATCGCCCCAACCTCGACGAGACCAGGATTCCGAAGACCAGGAATCACTCGGTAACGTCACGCAGACCTATTCAGTTGAATCAATGGAGGGGAAATCGGTCCAACTAGATTCAGAATTCCCAGCACTACAGCACAACGACAAAATCGTGTTTGTGCACACAAAGAAATCTGGCCACACGTGCCAGGTCGACCAGCCTGAGCCGACGGGCTTCCAAATCAAAGATGAAAATTCTTCGATCGACAACACTTTTCGTGCAGTCCCGCTGTTTCGAACGCAGCCGATGAGCATTCCATTGGCGATTCTCTCAGTACTGGGCATCACACTGTTGCTTGGAATCATTCACGGTTTGTTGGCAACGAAATTTAATATGCAACCGTTTGTTGTCACGCTTTGCGGCCTCATGATTTACCGAGGGCTTTCGCGCTGGCTGACAAGCGACCAAACCGTTGGCTTTATCGAGCATACCGAAACGCTTGGAAAAATTGGAACCGGCCGATTTGAGACCAGCCTTGCATTCAAGCCAATCAAAATCGAGGGCGAAGGTGCGGCTCCAGATTCCTGGCAAATGGTTTGGGATACTGCAGCGGGCGCAGAGACCTTTGGTATCCCCTACTCGTTCTTCATTTTCGTCGTGGTCATTATTGCGGCCATGATCTTTTTAAACCTCACCGTCTGGGGACGTCATCTCCAAGCCGTGGGGCGAAACGAAGAGGCCGCTCGGTATTCAGGCATCAATACCACCAAGATTACGATCCTGGCTTACGTGCTCTGTGCCGTTTTAACCGGTCTGGGCGGCATTATGTCTGCAATCGATTCCAATTCGATCGCACCTTCTAGCTTTGGAAACTTCTACGAGCTGTATGCCATTGCCGCAGCCGTGTTGGGCGGGTGTAGTTTACGGGGTGGTGAGGGCAGTATCCTGGGTGTCGTGGTTGGAACCGCATTGATGCAAACTTTGTACAACTCGATCGTTTTGCTAAAGATCCCTGACGAGTTGGAATTCACCATCATTGGTGCAGTAATTCTCGTAGGTGTTATGGCGGACGAAGTCGCGCGAATGTTGGCCGCCAGGTTCCGGTCAAAGGAATTGTAAGCTTGAGAGCTTTCTAAAATTTCTTCTTACTCCCAACGTGTTGAATGTTGGAAGCGAATTTCAGCGCCGCGGTGCTCTTTGAAAAAGCTCTTAAAGTGAGCTGCTCATACCGCATACAGGTTTATTGACCTGCCAATGATTCGTTGAAACGTGAGCTTCAGAAAACCCTCAGGCTCCACTTTCAATCGAAGCAATGGTCTTTTGTCGCAATGTCGTTGCGACCTGAAATTTGAAACGAGCGTTCCACGATTGCTCAATCAAGTTCCGATGCTGTTGGTATTGGAAAGGATCAGTTGGGAGTCTTGAATCGCTTCGCTTCCAACTGATCCGATCGGACGGGTAACAACTCACCATCTTTGACAGCGCGACATGCAACCATCACCGGCCAACAGCATCAAACAACAAGACGTCATTTCTTGTTGGCGACTTGGAGAACAAGTCACCGGTGGCCGATGGTACAACATCTATCGCGTTGCTCCAAAATCCATGGACGATGGCGAGCGTTTTGATTTTGTCATCAAACTTGTCAACCCACACCTTAACCAGGATCAGGCATCGCTGGCGATCGACCGACTTGCCCGAGAAGCACGTTCGACGGAGCAAATTGCTCACCCGAACGTGATTCAATTGTTGGATGCAGAATTGGACCACTCTCCGTTCTTTCTGATTCAACCGTGGATTTACGGCCGCAGCCTTGACCGACTTTTTTCTCGTGTCCCGCACCTTTCATTGTCACGTATGCTCTGGGTGATGCGACAAATTACGGAAGGAGTCCGTGCGGGACACGAAAAAGGTCGAGCCTATTTGGGGCTTGATCCTTCGCATGTTTTGATTGGGAAGACCGGCCGAGTGACGTTAATCGGCTGGTCCCAATCGCATGCCTTTGGTGACCAAGTCGCATTCCCTTGCGACAATTTGCAGCTTAGCCGGTACATGGCCCCCGAAAGATTTTCGGATTCCTATGTCGCCGATCCAGTGAGTGACGTCTACTCACTCGGTGTCTTGATCTACCAAGCTCTTTCACTTCAACCGCCTTTCGATGGTCAGACAGTCGAAGAAGTCGAAAACGCGCACTTGAATTTGATTCCCGAAGATCTAGTCGTGACCCAGCCCAATTGCCCAGCTCGATTGGCGGTTTTGGTCAAGCAAATGATCTCCAAGAACCCGATCCTTCGGCCTTCCATTCGTGAAGTCCTCAATGAGTTGATCGCGATTGAGATTGAACACCTGAGCGATATGACTCCCATTCTCTTTTAAGTCATTTGGTTGCTGGCGACCGTGCCGTCTTGGGGGCCTGTCCCTCAGCGCGAACTCCCCCTCAGCGCGAACTCCGTCCCTCTGTGCGAACTCCGTAATTCAACGTCAACGGTCGCCTCTATCTCTGCGTTCTTCGCGGCTCCGCGAGAAATTGTCTTTGCTGACTCCTGCCCCGTCTTGGCTGCCCCCACTACACCACTCCTCGGCAAACCGTCCATCGCCAGTTCGCGAAAGGCAACGCTCAATTAGTTGGTGAGAGCGACGCCACGTTGACCATCAAAGCACGCAATGGTTAAGATTCTGGTAGACAAT
>CAZQQR010000042.1:23320-24828 GCA_964595515.1 uncultured Pirellulaceae bacterium | reverse complement strand
AATCGATCGAACCGATTCCCGTTTCACCCCGAGTCTCCAGATAAGTCGACAACAAGATCTGAGCGGCCAGTTTATCAAGCTGCGCCTTTCGCTTTTTGCCAGATAGGTTTGACTGATTCAACATCTCGCGCGCCATTGCCGTCGTGTAGCGTTCGTCGATCCAAGCCACCTCGATACCGGTTTGTGATTTAAGCCAATCGCCAAATTCGATCGCTTCTTTCGATTTCTGACTCGCTTCGCCGCTCATGTGGACCGGCAATCCGACCACAAATCCGACCAGCTCTTCGTCTTTGGAGAGCTTCTTGAAAAAAGTCGCGTCCAAATCGAGATTACGGCGAGTGTAAACCTCCAGTGGACTCGCGATCGTTTGTCCTGGATCACTAATGGCAACGCCGATTCGAACCGTACCATAATCGATACCCGCCAACCGACCTTTATCAGGCAACGGTGGATTAAGATTCACTTCGGCCGGTTCATCGCACTCAGCGCGTTTGGATTCGTCGGGTTCGTTGACCAAGCTATTCCTGACAATTGTGAACGAGTTACTCGGGCTGGTGGTTACTTCGATTGGGCCGCGACTGGAATCGGTTGACGTGATTCCTCAGAAATGAAAAAACCGCTTTGAAGAAATCGCAATGTCGATTCCATGGTGACAGGCTGATGCATCATTGTCGAATGTAATAGCGGCCGGACCAAAAGATCTTGTGCTCCCGCAAGTTTGGCTTCTTCCAGGCTAACGGTGAAATCGTCTTTTCCCTTAAGCACGAAATTGCTCAGCTTCTCCTCCGACTCCTGACCTCCAGCAATAATTCCAAACTGAAAATTTGGAGTCGCAAGTTTTGCACTAAGTTTGTTCCAACCGGAGGCAAGCTGAATTCCGCTTACGCCCGCAATCGTTTTGAACAAGACGCTTGACCTGAGCAGTCTCGCCATTTTGGAACCCTGGTTCGGTGGTCCAATCATCACCATACGCTTGATCCGGGGATCGCCCTGTTTTCCCTTCAACGGGTCCCAAGCTAAAAACAGGTAATTGCGGACAACGATATTGCCCAGCGAATGACAAACGAAATTGATCTCCGTCACTTCCGGGCCAAGGTTATCGATGACGCTTTTCAAAGCCATCGCGTGCTCGGCGACTTCTTTGCGAGTGCTCGCATACTGAAAATTGATCGTTGAATACCCGCCTGTTTTTCGCAGGTAGTTTTCAAGCGGGTTCATGGAACTGTTGGTCCGAATCAAACCATGCAACAGAATGACGACTTTACCGCGATGCAATTTGGCTTTGCCTTCCTTGATCGCACTATTGAGGGCTTGATCGCAATGGGCGAGATTTCCCCAAGCATGCCTGACGCTGTTGGAATTCAACAATCGGTGATGACCAGTTTCTGAGTTGACTTGAATTTTCCATCCGTCCGCGTGCCGAACGTCCGTCCAAAATTGCTTACCGCCGAAAGTGACGGTTTTCCAATTCATGTAACCGACTGGATCATCTTTGGAAGGTTCTTGCA
>CAZQQR010000042.1:17161-23220 GCA_964595515.1 uncultured Pirellulaceae bacterium | reverse complement strand
TCCTTGGTATGGACCACGATACAGTCTTTCATCCCGACGGTCACAATGAGATGGCCGTCTTCGGTGCGGATAATAGAGTCCTCAGTGTCGATCCCCAGGTGCTTACCATCGACCGTGTTGCCGGACTCGTCGACGCCTTTGAGTCGAGGGATCGCAGACCAGTTTCCAAGATCATCCCATTGAAAGGGAGCTTCAACAACGAGCACATTGTCGTAGTGCTCCATTACCGCGTAATCTATCGAAGTCCCCTTGATCGCGGTAAACTCAGTTTGCAATACCGATTCGAAATCTGGCGTTCCAATTGCTGCCGCGATCGTCTGAATTCTGGCGAACATCTCCGGTTCATGTTTGGCAAGTGCATCCAGAATCGTCTTGGCTTTCCAGACAAAAATTCCAGCGTTCCAATAGAAGGTTCCCGCTTCCAGAAATCCTTTCGCTGTTTCAACATCCGGTTTTTCACGAAACCGCTCAACCGAATAGGATGCAAATTTTGCTCCGTCAATTGATTCATCTGTTCGCTCGATATAGCCGAACATGTCGGCTGGGTAATCTGGTTTGATCCCGAATGTGACAATCCGCGATGGGTCTTGGTCAACAAGCGAAACCGCATGAACGAGGGCTTCTTGGAATACATCATCCGGACCAATCACATGATCAGCAGGCATCACAACCATCGTCGCGTTGGGATTCTTTGCGGCTACCATCGCAGCAGCAAGTCCAACACAAGGTGCGGTGTCCCGTTTGGCGGGCTCTCCGATCAGCGACTCTCGCGGCAAGTCCGGAAGCTGGGCAGCGATCGGATCAACCAATGACTGGTTCGTAACAATCAGCAATTGATCGTTGGAGCAAAGCCCTTGAAGCCGATCCACCGTTGATTGAATCATGCTTCGCTCACCCGTCAAATTCAAAAGCTGTTTCGGATTGGCGGTACGACTGGCTGGCCAGAACCTTGTCCCAGCACCTCCAGCCATAATGGTTGCGTAGATGGCGGAAGTATCACCAAGATTTTTTTCTGCTCCTGCTGAACTCGCGTCGATCGAATCAAAATCGTCGTTCGATTGAATGAACCTTGAGTGAGTGACTTTCACACCTGATGCAATTTTCTCAGACAGTTCCAGCGCATCACTTGCGAACAATGGAGAGATTTCTATGCGCAAATCTTCAGCAACATCAACTCCGCAGGCTTGCAACCAACCTGAATGAAGATCAGAAATAGCCCGCTCGACGTGCTCCGGAGTTTCCGAAGGCGCTGGAGCCGCATTTTTTACCGCACAAAATCCACTGGCAGGATCGACTTCGCAAACGATCGCATTTTTCGCCATCGGCAGAAGATCAAAAATGAACTTCTCGTACTTCGTCGCGTTGGGCGAATCTGGCTCAACTTTTTGCCCTGTCTCGTCCACAAACGCAACCTTCTTGCTGGCCCGATGAAACGGCAACGAGTCCGCTTGCTGGCTTGACCGAGACAGAAAATCCACTGAGAAGATATGAACGGCGATGCTCCCGGCCCAAAGTTTGAGCGTACCATCGTCGTTCGTCTGGCGGGCGTACTCCTCAGGCAAATCGCTGTACTCGATGATCTGCACTTGGCCATCGACCTCGACTACGTTGCCGACTTTTTGTGTCGGTTCGTTCTTGCGAACAACTTGCGACGTCATCTCGGATCCGCTGTTCAAGTGAAATCCAACCAAAGTTGGATCGCAGATTTGCACCAATGGATTGTCGACTTGACCATAAAATAAATGCTCTACCCCACGCCCAACCGCGTGATCCAAGCAGCCATTTTCAACCAGCGCTGAGAGCATTCCGCCGTGACCATTTGGGCTGACGAAAATCTTGCCCTTTTCCTCCAGCAGTAGTTTCCCATCTTGATCGACAGCCGGCATGATTCCCTGGCAGAAGATCATGACGTCTTCACGATCCATTCCGAAAAAATTATTGTCGATCAAAAACTGAGTTGTTTCATCGTGAGTCGGCGGGCTGGTCATCACATAAATCGGAATCTTGACCCCGAATTGACGCGAGCGCGCGAGGACTTGCTCAAAGTGCATTTGGTATAACGTGCGGCCGCTGACGGGCCCAATCGGAAACATGCCTTTGGGATGATTGAACCCAAGTCGACTGCCCTGCCCTCCGGCTACGAGAATCATGCCCAGCTTCCCAGCAGCCAAGGCTTCCTGGCCCAATTTTCTGGCAACGTTTGATTGGGATGGATCGGCGAAATCAGCAAGCGTAATCGCCGTGGGAACATTGGCTTTGGCTGCCAATTTCGCCCAGTGATCGTCTTGGCAAGACGCCTGTCCAAGCTGTTGCAGCTGAACAAAATCAATACCGGCAATCTGCGTGGCGAGCCCTGCTCGATCCTGTTCGCTTAGTTCATCCCAAAACTGAAGCAAATGACTTTGGCCTATCGTGGCGAGACGCGATTCAAGTTTGTCTTTGAGTTGCGTTTTTGTTTGCTCATTCATATTCTGTCGCTATCTTGCAGATCAAAAATAGAGGCGATTACTACCACAAAGAACTCAGCTCAATTTTCCAGTAGCGGAACTCGTCTAGAATTCTAACCACTTCGAAATCCTCGGAAGTCTTGACGACATCCGCTACGTTTCCTCGTCCGAAACCAAATCGAGATGGACTACTACGAGTTACCAGGCAAGCATTGAAAATTGTAACGAATTAAAACGTATAAGAACTTCAATCGCGATCAAGAACTTCAGTCGCGATCATTTCAATTAATCTCGATTGAGTCGACTCAGGGATAGTATCTAAAATCACTTCCGCCCGGATTCCAAATCGTTGGGTGTCCGTTATACGGATCCTTACATCTTGATGATCGGTTGCATGGGCCTCAATGTTTGGAATCGTTCGGAGACTTGGTACAAACGGGACATGCAGAATCTGCCTTTTTTGACCGGCGGAAAATTCCAATCGAAAATAGCCGACAATTATTTCCAGCCCATCATTACGAGACCGAATAATTTGCTGGGTCAGGTTGGGATCCGAAAGCGCCGACTCCTCCAACTCTAACTCTTCGTTCTCCACAGAATTCTGCTGTTCAAGCGCCAGAATCATGCTCGACTTCATCTCTAACTTCTGAGACGTTGTCTCAGTCCCGGTATGATTCATCTTTGCGGCTGGTGGGTTGGATTGGGGCAGCAAAAAACGGCGAAAAAAAAGGCAAAACGGAGTTACCCGATTTGCCTAAACATTAGTTAAATTCCACATTGCCTCAAATGGCAATTAGCGCCTATGCGCTGGCCATGGCAGCCGCTTTTTCAGCAAGTTTGGCAGCCACGTCTGTGTTTTCCCACGTGAAATCTGGATCGTTACGTCCAAAGTGCCCACCTTCTGCAGTTTTGCGGAAAATCGGACGCTGAAGCTCAAGGTATTTGATGATTCCCTGAGTCGACAACGGGAAAGTCTCTTTAACGATCTCACAAATTGCTGAATCGGCAATCGTTCCCGTGCCTTGGGTATCAACATGAACACTCACAGGATCAGCAACGCCGATCGCGTAAGCCAATTGAACCTCACAACGTTTTGCAAGATTGGCCGCAACAATGTTCTTCGCGACGTGACGAGCCATATAGGCCGCACTGCGGTCAACCTTGGTTGAGTCCTTACCACTGAACGCACCGCCACCGTGACGTCCCCAACCACCGTAAGTGTCAACGATGATCTTTCGACCCGTCAAACCACAGTCACCGTGAGGGCCGCCAATCACAAATTTTCCAGTTGGGTTGATGTGATACGTAACATCGCCTTTGTTCAGCTCTGCAGGAAGAAGCGGCTCAACAATTTTTGTTCGGATGAATTCCTGAATCTCTTCGTTCGTAACCTCAGGGTTGTGCTGCGTCGAAACGACAACCGTATCGATTCGAGTCGGAACAAAACCATCGTATTCAACCGTGACCTGGCTTTTACTATCAGGACGAAGCCAGTTGACTTCACCATCAAAACGAGCCTTGTTCAAACGAGCAAGAATCTTGTGCGACAATGCAATCGGCAAAGGCATGAGTTCGTCGGTATCATCACATGCGAAACCGAACATCAAACCTTGGTCGCCAGCACCGTCTTTGTCGACGCCCATAGCGATATCAGGACTTTGTTGGTCAAGCTGAACGCGGACTTCACAAGTATCAGCTCCGATTCCAATATCAGCCGATGTGTAGCCGACTTCACGCATTACATCGCGGACAATCTTTTCGACGTCGACTTTTGCAGACGAAGTGATCTCGCCTGCGATCACGGCAAGCCCAGTGGTAACCATGGTCTCGCAAGCAACGCGGCTCTTAGGATCTTGAGCCAACATCGCGTCCAGAATACTGTCGGAAATCTGATCGGCCAGCTTGTCGGGGTGTCCCATGCTGACTGATTCACTTGTAAATAGGTAACTGCCAGAGGCCACAGCACTCTCCTCAACTTGAATGGAATTGGCCCACCATGGCCGAACGTTAATTGTATTTTTGCAAGCTCAAAGTATAGTCTCAGTCGCAATTACGCTCAACTCACGCTGAGAGACTCGGGCGGGAAGTGGCCCTTAAACAAAGTCGATGCCAATCAGGCATCAAGCCACTTTTCCCAAATCCACTTGCTTGCCTTTCGGCCCGTTTGACTGGTCCAAAACTCCACAAAGGGCGTCAGCCGTACGCACACTTCCGCCAACGTGTGACATGACAACATTCTTTGCACGAGACCCCAGTTCGGCTCTCCACTGTGCATCCTGAACCGCGTGGCCTACGAATGCTTGCAAATCCTCTCTATTCCGAATAACTATCGCAGCATCGGATTCCATAAACTGGTCAACAATCTCTCGGAAATTTTCAGTGCTTGGGCCGAAGGAAACTGGAATCCCAAACGCCGCAGGCTCAAGCATATTTTGACCGCCACGCTTTCCCATACTTCCGCCCACATAAGCAACGTCGGCGCAGCCCCACCAAAATCCAAGCTCTCCAATCACGTCGACAACCAAAACTGCAGACGTATCCTCAAGCGATTGTTCAAGACTGGACCTTCGAACAGCAGGCACACCCCGCTGTTTCAGTTTAATCATCAGTTGTTCCACGCGGTCTGGATGGCGGGGCACAAGAATCATCCGCAGCTCAGGATGATCACCAGCAAGACTTTGAAAAGCTTCTGCCGCGATTAGGTCTTCTTCTAACTGCGTGCTGCCGGCAACAAATGTCAGGTTGGCATCGGTCAGGCCCGCGAGTTGCCGAAGCTCCACCGTTTTCGAGTTTCGTCGGTCTGTCTCCAGCCCGTCAAATTTCACGCTGCCTGTTACTGTCACGTTTTCGGGTTCACACCCGATGGCGACAAATCGCTGGGCGTAAACTTCGTTTTGAGCTCCCACCATTGAAATCCGGCTCATCACTGGTCGTAGAATTACGCCGAACCGTTGGTAGCCCTGAAAACTTTTCTCACTTAGTCGTCCGTTGACCACGGCAACAGGAACGCCTGAATCTGCCACGACGCGAATTAGGTTGGGCCAGATCTCAAGTTCCGCCAGTACCAACATGTCTGGACGAAGACGTTTCAATACGTTTCGAATGGCCCAAGTAAAATCAAGCGGTGCAAAAAAGACGAAACAATCGCCGAATCGTTGTTGGGCTAAATCATACCCGGTCTCCGTAGTGGTTGAGATCGCGATTCTTGCATCAGGAATTCTAGTCTGGAGTTCCTTGAGGATCGGTTCAAGCAGAATGACCTCTCCGACGCTTACGGCATGAAGCCAAATGCGGCGGGAAGAGTTTGGAGCGTTAGTGTCACGATGTCGCCGATCGGAGAAATCCGCAGGGCAGTCAATCAAGCCAAAAAGTTTTTGGGGCCAGCCGCGGCGATTTTTCCCGTGCCTGGTTCTCCGCCAAAGCAACCACGGCGAGGCGAGGATTAAAAACAGGAGGTAGATTGCGTTCAAGAACCAACTCAAAAGAAATCCATTTCCGATTTGTGGTTAGAGTTTGGCGGAATCGGCAAAGGACGAACATAAGAAGTTCAATGCCGTCCCTCCGGGACTCGTTAATTGTTGACCGGGGTCCTGGCACTAAAGTGCCAGGCTA
>CAZQQR010000042.1:11801-17061 GCA_964595515.1 uncultured Pirellulaceae bacterium | reverse complement strand
TCATATCTAAAACTCGGCACGGCATCTCGCGAAACCGACGCAGGCCAACCATCGCGGGTGCGGCGATCTTTAATTGCCAGCCTTGCGGCGAACTACGCCCGGCGACGCATGCAGCATGACTTAAATTTCTTGCCACTGTTACATGGACAAGGATCATTTCGGCCGACTTTCACGTCACGGTTTCGGATCGTTTCAACTCGTGCAGGTTTGTTTGAGCGATCAATCGCATCCTGTTGTTCCTGTCCAATTTCAGACGCTTCCTGAGGTTGAGTCGTTGAGGCGTCGTCGTGGCGGGCACTGGTTTCAACCAAAGTGTTGCTGACGAAATCCTCATTCATTTTTTCCATGCGAAAGATCAAATCCGTCACGCGTTCTCCGATGGAAACCCAAAGGCCCTCGAACATCCGCATGCCTTCACGCTTGTATTCGACCTTTGGATCAAGCTGAGCCATCCCGCGTTGACCAACGGCACTTCTCAAATAATCCATCGCCAGCAAGTGATCTTTCCAAGCTGAGTCGACGATCTCCAGCAGAACCATTCGCTCCATCCGGCGAATTTCCGGGTGATAGTGATTCTCAACAATTGCTTCGAGCGTTTGCTCCAACTCTTCTTTTTCGAGCGACTCGACTTTGTCCATCGGCAAGTCGTAGTCGAGTTCCTGCTTGAACCAATCCGAGAGCTTCGTCGCTTCGCCATTGGCACTCGCCAACGGAACGCCGCCCTTTTCGTAGATCCGGCTCAACTGCCCATGCAATGATTCGATTGCCGACTGAGCTTTCTTTTGTGTTCCGCGACTTTTGACAACCAGCATGTCGTGAATTTCTTCGCGCTGTTTGTTCTTGAGGTCTTCTACCACCAACTCCGATTCGAATCGGCGACTGGCCCATTGAACTAAACCTTCCCGATCGATTCGGCCTTGAGCGCCACCCGCGGATGGAACCACAAATTGGTACATGCCGGCCATGACCGGATAGACGGCTTCTTTTTCGTCGTATTTGTCGACCGCTTTTGTATTGATAAAATCGGCGACGTCATCTTCATCAAGTTCACGAATCTCATCCGGATCAATCTCAAGCCCGAACTTAGCTTTGATCCAAGCGATCGCAGTATTAAGACCAAACTCAGGGTCCAAAATTTTATCGGCGCCTTCAATTTTCGCTTTGCGAATCACACCGCGGGCTTTGTTGATCAAGTCTTCGTCGACCCGATCACGTCCGATCTTTTTCAAATCGCGAGCACGAATTCCCAGATTCCAGCGGACGTTTGCAAAGTGAGCCAGTGCTTCCCAATTCCATTCTGACTCTTCTTCGTTGAGTGCCAGATGCACATCGATTTGCGCCAGAATATCTGTTTCTGCTTGCCGTTCGGCTTCATCCAAAACAATTTGAATGGCTTCTTCGGGAGTCGTTTTCCGGAACAATCTTGGATCAAGCTCAACCGTTAATTGCTTGCCGGCATAGCTCGCAAAAGTCTCCGGCCCGAACCCATCGTCCAGGAACGTAGCAACGTTGTTATCGATTTGATCGCCGATCATATCTTGGACGATCTCGCGGCAACTGACTCCGTCCAAAATTCGCTGGCGGAACGTGTAGACTCGCTTTCGCTGCTCGTCCATCACTTCATCGTATTCGAGCAAGCTCTTGCGAATCTCAAAGTTGTATTCTTCTCGCTTTTTCTGAGCCGCATCGATTCGACGTGAAACCATCCGGCTTTCGATTGGAACGTCGTCGGTAAAGCCGCCCATTTCCAAAACGCGTTTTACAAACGGACCAGCAAAAATTCGCATCAAGTCATCATCAAGACTCAAAAAGAACCGACTACTACCAGGGTCACCCTGACGTCCGCAACGACCACGAAGCTGAAGGTCGATTCGACGGGCATCATGTCGCTCTGTTCCAAGAACATGAAGTCCACCAATCTCTTTGACCTCTTCGCCCATTTTGGACATCGAATTTTCCTGGTCAATCGACTCGACCAATTCATCCCACTCTTCGCGAGGAACATCCAAACGGGTTGGGTAAGTGTCTTGTAAACGAGCCCAAGCCATCGTTTCCGGGTTACCACCGAGAATAATATCGGTACCGCGACCAGCCATGTTGGTCGCGATCGTAACGGCATTGAGTCGACCAGCCTGCGCGACGATTTCAGCCTCACGTTTGTGGTTTTTGGCATTGAGAACTTCGTGCTTGATTCCTCGCCGATCGAGAGCATGAGAAATGATCTCACTTTTCTCAATCGAAACGGTACCCACGAGAACGGGCCGGCCTTTGTATTGAACTTTGTCGACTTTATTGCGGGCAATCGTATACTGCTGCCCGTCTGATTTGTCAGCGATCACGACTTCGGTATCGTTGTCTTCTTTGAGCCGGCCGACGTAGTATTCGCCGTTTTTGAGAAAGACCATATCCCACTGGTGGTAGTTCTCAACTTCTTCTGCAATCGCCGTCCATTTGTGGGCTTCGCTACTGTAAATCACGTCTGGATGTGCGATTCGCTGAAGCACCCGGTTGGTCGGAATCGCGACCACATTGAGCTGATAAATCTTGTTGAACTCTTCGGCTTCCGTCATCGCGGTACCGGTCATCCCACAGATTTTGTCATAAAGTTTGAAGTAGTTTTGCAGCGTGATCGTGGCCAGCGTTTGAGTCTCTTCTTTGATCTTCACGCCTTCTTTGGCTTCAACAGCCTGATGCAGTCCATCACTCCACTGACGACCATCCATCAAACGACCGGTGAACTCATCGACGATCACGATTTCGCCTTCTTTGACGACGTAGTTGACGTCTTTCTTGTAAAGACCGTGAGCCTTGAGGGCATTGTCGATCATGTGCGGCCAATCCATGTTGCCCGCAGTGTAGAAACTTTCAACGCCAGCAAGCTTTTCCGCGTAACGAACGCCTTCGTCGGTTAATGTCGCCGTGTGATCTTTTTCGTTTACTTGATAGTGAACGTCTTCTTTCAACTGACCCGCAATCTTGTTTGCTTCGGCGTAGCGGGCAGGGTTCTGGTGAGCGGGACCTGAAATGATCAACGGCGTTCGAGCTTCATCGATCAGAATATTGTCGACTTCGTCAATGATTGCGAACGCGAGCGGGCCTTGGGATTGCTGATAACGTTTGGGAAAGTTGTCATCATCACGGGCGGCCGGCCGCATGTTGTCGCGAAGGTAATCAAACCCAAATTCGTTGTTCGTCCCATAAGTGATGTCTTTGGCGTATGCCTCTTGTCGCTCACTAACAGGCATGTTGCTTTGGATTGCTCCGACTGTCAGACCCAATCCCATGTAGAGCGGAGCCATCCACTCCATATCTCGACGCGCGAGGTAATCGTTGACGGTAATCACGTGAACGCCTCGGCACTCAAGCGCATTGAGGTAGGCCGGTAATGTCGCGACCAGCGTTTTACCTTCACCCGTCACCATCTCGGCAACGGCTCCTGAGTGCAACACCATGCCACCGATCAACTGCACGTCGTAGTGACGCATGTTAAGAAAACGCTTGCCGCCTTCACGGCAAACCGCGAAGGCTTCGGTCATGATGTCGTCGGTCGACTCACCATTTCGAATACGCTTCTTGAACAGATCAGATTGCTGGGCCAACTCTTCGTCGCTCATCGCCTCGTAGCGAGATTCAAGTGCCCCAATCGCATCGACTTTGCCTTGTAGCTTTTTCACAAAGCGAGCATTGGAAGATCCGAAAACACCCGTGACGGCCCGTTCAAAACCGGAGACAAGCCCACCCAAAAAGTGAGTTGTTGAGTCCCAAATTCGTTCCAGTTGTTCCATAGCTTTTTCCACTGCACCGACTATTCTCCCAGTCGGCGCAATCTTTGATTTAGTTGGTAGCTGATTTCAGACCCGAAATTTTGTCAGGCGGGGCCCAAAGTGACCGATTTTATGCGTTTTGCTCAGGATAACAGATTATAGGTACGTTAGATGCTGGTCAACGGAGATTGACAGCACGCCAAAGATCGTTTTAACCCGGCGAAAGTCGCACTTTTTGGCAGTCCCGCAAGTCGTTTACTGGGTCCGCCATCCAATGTTAGGCAATTTGCATGCCGCGTCGTTCTCAGACGTTCAAATTCAGCGCAGAATTTGAAGCCACATTGGTCAGAATTTTGATTCTCATTCCAATGCACAAGACAAGTCGGACCTATCAATTGTTCGTTAACTGATCCAAACTTGTTCGGCGAATGTATTGATTTTGACTCAAGGGATTTAAGGGAAATTGGCTTGGCGAAGATACCTGTCACTAAAGACATCACAGGGAAATTGATCCTGCTGGGAACAGGCACGTCCGTTGGTGTTCCGGCACTCGGCTGCGGCTGCGCGGTCTGCCAAGGCGGTCATCCCAAGAACCAGCGAACGCGAGCAAGCGCAATTCTTGGACTGCCCGATGGAAACCTCTTGATTGATACGTCACCGGATTTGCGAACTCAGTTACTTCGTGAAGGAATCGGGATTGTTCATTCAGTGATTTACACACACGAACATACTGATCACATCATGGGGTTTGACGACCTCAGGCTGTTTCAGTTTTACCTCGAAGGTCCGGTTCCAATTTTTTGCAATGACAAAGTCCGGATCCGACTACAAGACGCTTTTGATTACGCGTTCAATGGTGGCCCCAAAACTCACAAAGGAGCAACGCCATCAGTCGATTTAAACGTGATCGACCATGAACCCATTGAATTGCTCGGCAAAGAGATTATTCCGATTCCGCTGAAACATGGACCAAAATTTGATGTGCTTGGTTTTCGAGTTGGAAATGTTGCCTACTGCACCGACGTGAGTGAAATCCCGGAATCGAGTTGGGAATTGCTGCAAGGGCTCGACACTTTGGTTCTCGATGCCTTACGGCGCGAACCGCATGTAACTCATCTTTCGATCGATCAAGCGATTGAAGTTTCTCAAAAACTTGGGGCCAAGCAAACTTATTTTACTCACTGCGCCTGTGGTGTTGACTATGACGATGTCAACGCAACCTTGCCGGCCGGCATTGAAGTTGGCTATGACGGATTGCAAATCGAACTGACGTAGTCGGTCCGGTACAAAAGAACAAACTGAGAGAAGAACAAACTGAGCCAAAAAAAACGACTGGCATTTGCCAGTCGTTTGTTGTTATTAATTCAGGTTTTGAGTTTTGATTTCAAATTTGGAATTTCAGATTTCAAATCTCAGATTTTTGAGACTCAGATTTTGAGTTCAGATTTTTGATCTTAAATTTCAGATCCTAAATTTGAAAATTTCAAATTCGGAAA
>CAZQQR010000042.1:0-11701 GCA_964595515.1 uncultured Pirellulaceae bacterium | reverse complement strand
AAATCAACTCTTCTTCGAATCAACTCTTCTTCGTCAACAGATCCATGTAATCAACGGTAATCCGAAGAACCTCATCAAGATAAAAATTCCGCTCGATCTCATTGTTAGGCAACAACTGATCTTCGATCGCCTTTTCATCTTCTTTATCAGCATTCAACTCCCGGCGTCGAGCCAGGAACTTCTCTTCGTTAAGCGAAACAGTTTTTAGATTCTTTTGCTCAACGTATTTTGCGATCTTGTTAATTCGCTTCTTAAAATCTTCAGAAGCCGCCAACCGCTGCTGCGATTTCACTTGAAGTGCCTGAGTAAACTCTGGCCGAGTGAAATCGTAACTTGAAAACGATGCTCGAGGAACGCGATCAAATTCAACCGGAAAATCAAGATCGGCTTCACCAACATCCATTTTATCTGTAATGGATGGCAAAACGATATCCGACAACACTCCGCGTTTCTGCGTACTGTCACCATTAGGCCGATAGAACTGCGAAGTCGTAATCTTCAACGCACCAAAATCATTTTTCGGATTGCGAATCTGATAAACAATTTGATTGATGTTCATCAAACTTTGCACAGTGCCTTTACCGTGGGTCGCGGTATCACCAACCACCAGTCCACGAGAATAATCTTGAACGGCACCAGCAAGAATCTCACTGGCACTCGCACTGAATTTACTGGTGAGAACCACCATCGGTTTGTCCCAAGCCATCCCGCTGTTCTCGTCATTGAGTTTATCAATGTCACCGCTGGCGTCTTTAACTTGAACGACTGGCCCAAGATCAATAAACAACCCGGTGCAGTCGATCGCTTCTTTAAGACTTCCACCACCGTTGGCTCGCAGATCCAAAACCAAAGCATCAACGTTTTTGCTGTTGAAGTCGTTAAGGATTTTTCGAACATCCGTTGTTGTGCTTCGTCCACCCACGCCATCGTCACTCATATTGGCGTAAAAGCTTGGTAGTTCGATAACACCGATCTTGTTCGGCTGACCGTCCTGGTTTTTTCCTTCTTCGAAAATTGCACCATGGGCAGCGCTATCTTCGAGTTTGATTTTCTCACGAACGATATCAACCACATGGAGACCGGTGTCGTTTTCAGACTGAATATTCAGCCGTACCGTCGTACCTGCTTTGCCGCGAATCATGCCGACAACATCGTCAAGCTTCATTCCCGTCACATCGACGACATCGTTTCCGTGAAGGTTAAGAAGTTTCATGTCCGCGTTGCTGCCGTCTTCTTTGCCTTGTCCGACGCCAACAATTTTGTCTTCGACTTTAACTCCGCCTTGAGTCGCTGCAGCACCACCGGGAACGATACTCTTGATCACCGTGTAACCTTCGTCGCTGCCCTGCAGCGTCGCCCCAATGCCTTCCAATTCCAAACTCATGGCAATTAGAAAGTTCTCAAAAGATCCCTTGGACAAATAGGATGTGTGCGGGTCGTAGCTGCTTGTGATCGCTGAAATGTATCGCTCTACAACATCCTCGCTGTCCATCTGGTGCATTCGACGAGCGAACGACTGATATCGTTTGCGAAGAATCTCTTTAGGATCTTTCTTTTTGGCTACTTTCTTGTCGCCGTCCTCTGAGCCTTCTTTCTTTTCTTCTGCTTTGCGCTTCTCCTCAGCTTCGTCGCCACGAAGGACAAGCAAACTGTATTTGATTCGTTTACGCCATGACTCAGCAGCTTCTTCGTCGGTAGCTGGATGCTGAAGCAAATCAGGATCCGTGATCATGTCTTCGTCGATCGAATAATCGTGAGGAGCATCAACAAACTTCAAAGCCATCTCTGTCCGCTGATCCACTCGCTGCAGGAACCGATTGAAAATGTCAAAGGCTGCCGTAAAATCGCCCTTCTTCATCTGATCGTCGATCGCGTCTTTCCACTTGGCAAACTCTTCAATGTCTGACTGAAGAAAATATGCCTTCATCGGGTCAAGACTTTTCACGAACATGTCAAACGCGCGTTGTGAAATCGAATCATCAAGCGGACGACTCGAAAGGTGTTGTTGCTGCATCAGCAAAGCGACAACTTGAGAAACCACTTTGTCTTCACGAGTCGGCTTCGTCAAAACATCTTGCGCCGCAGCTGTCTGCGGGAGGATGATGAGGGAGGCGAACAGACAAGCCAAAAATCTCTTACCAACAGACGCGTCTGGTTTAAACATGCTAAATCCTCATGGGCTATTCGAGACAACTCAGTCTACGCATTTTAACAGAAATTAGTACGGGAATCGTAGAGGTTGGTTCGCAACGAAGCAATAGCGAAAGCCTGCGAGCTGCAACCACCGATGATTGAACCGCATTCCACTGCAGAAGTTTTACAGCAAATCAAAATTCACCTTACAGTACCTCAACCGAAACGTATTGTTTTCAATCCAGAATACTGCAGACAGTAAATCCTCGGACATTGGTTCAAGTTCTCACAATCATTGGAGCCCTAGATCTTTAGGACGCTAGACACCCATTGCCTGGACATTCCGATTTCACAAATCAACTAATCGACTTGCGTCAAAAAACTCGTTTCCAATTTGAATCGTTGTTAAACGAAACCAGTGGTTTTCGAAATGCAAAAAGCTCCGAATAAGTCGATTAAAGATGATCGACCCAAACGCGCTGACAAATTATACTTATTGCTGCCTCACGATCTCTTCCTGCCATCTTTGTAGCAACTACTTCGCATGGTCAAATCTTGGAATGAGTATCAACGATTGATCTAACGAGTTGTTAAATACCAAGTGCGTGCTTTCTTACACATGAATGCCGGAGCCAATGCCGGCGCCCGGTTCGAACTCTCTCCAGAAGAAACAAATCTTCTTGGTCGCGATTGGCAGTGCAAAGTCGTCTTAAATGACCCGCAATGCTCAAGAGTCCATGCCGAAATTTTTCACGACGAAGATGGCTGGTGGCTAAAAGACAATAGCAGCAGCAACGGAACTTATGTCAACGGCCAAGCGATCAACCAAGCCCGTTTGGTCGAAGGCACGGAACTGAGAATCGGTGCCAGTAACTTTGTATTCTCTGAATCCAAGAAAAAAACAAAAGGCGCCGACCCTGTTGCGGAACAGGAATCGTCCGATGATGCCAGCAAGACAACTGGCAGCCAAACCATCGTCGTCGACAAATCGATGAACCCGCTTGAAACGGGACAGTACACCTTAGACTTCTTGAAGGGACACTACTGGGGGCAAGATTTCTTCTTCCTGTTCCAACTCAGCGTCAAACTACTTTCAATCGATGAACCCGAACGTGTCATGGATGTCTGCCTCGAACGATTGTTCAAGCGCACCGAAGCGTCCGTTGCCGGGTTCCTTTGGCTCAACGATGAAGGAGCGCTCACACCCAAAGTCGTCTTTCCAAAAGACAAAGTTAAAAAACTAGAACTAGATTCCGACCTAACCAAAAAAGTCGTTCGTGAAAAACATGCGATTCGATTAGAGCACGACACAAAAGAAGAGCGGACTGACTCGATTTGCGTTCCGCTAATTAGTGATGGCGAAGTCAAAGGCGCGATTCATCTTTATCGCGATGATAAACCATTTCACAATTCGCATTTCCAGCTCGCCTGTGCGATGTCGAACATCATGGAACGTTCACTCGCAAGAGCGAACCGTCACACCTCACTGGCTGCCGAGCATTCTCGATTGGTCGAGAAAACGGCAACCTCAGACGAACTAAAAGGCGAAAGCACGAAAATGCTGGAGCTTAAATCAAAAATTGGCCGCGTCGCCAAGGCTGCGGGCTGCGTTTTGATTCGTGGCGAAAGCGGAGCCGGCAAAGAACTTGTCGCTCGCGCCATTCATCGCTCCAGCCCACGCTCAGATCGTCCGATGCTCAGCGTCAACTGCGCAGCGATTCCTCGTGATCTGATGGAAAGCCAATTGTTCGGCCACAAAAAAGGCTCCTTCACCAGCGCCGATCGCGATCACATTGGCTGGTTTCAACAGGCCGATCTAGGAACGCTGTTTCTGGATGAAGTCGGTGAGTTGACGCTCGAAGGACAAGCCAAACTGCTGCGAACCCTTGAAGGACATCCATTTCTTCCCGTTGGCGGAACCGAAGAAGTCAAAGTCGACGTGCGTGTGATTTGTGCGACCAATCGTGACTTGAAAGAGTTCGTCACAGAGAAAAAATTCAGAGAAGACCTGTTCTATCGCCTCAGCGTATACGAACTGTACATCCCACCGCTTCGCGATCGTGAGGGTGACATTCAAATGTTGATCGACTATTTCCTCGATCACTTCAAAAGCCAATACGGAAAGCCAGAAATGTCGCTTTCCAAAAAAGCAAACGAGAAACTGCTTTGCTACCAATGGCCCGGAAACGTGCGACAGCTTCGCAACGTGATTGACAGCGCTCTGGTCATGGCTGACGAAAAAGAAATCCAAGTCGGTGATTTGGGAATCAGAGAACCAAGTGACGGCGAGTTGGACACACTTCGAATTGATCACTGGGAACAAAAACTAATCAAAGACGCGCTCAAGCGCACTAACAACAGCGTCCCTAAGGCCGCTGGTCTGCTTGGCATCAGTCGGGCAACGTTGTATCGAAAAATCGACGAGTACAAGATCGAACGGTAATTGATCCGCTACGGTTCAACCAGCTTTCTCGGATTGCTTTCCAAAAACGACGCCGTGATTCATCCCTCGTCCTTTTGCTTTCAATTGCTTCAGCGGCAATGGAATGATTCTTGGTGGGTGCGAGTCATCAGCTTTTTCGGCTAGATTTTCTGAATCTGAAACTACATCACGGTTTGCATTACCGTTTGCATTACCGTTTGGCGTGTTGGACGAGTCCATCTCACCGGCGACGGACTCCTGACCATCCACGGCGGACGGTCCAGTTGCCGTGGAATCAGTTTTGCTTTCACCCTGCCCTTCTGCTGGATGAAGCGTTGACCAACCGGGATACGGCCCGGCTCCAGATGGATTCGGCTGAGGAAGATCACTGATGTTCTTGATAAAGATGTCCTGCTGTGGAAACGCGATCTCGATTCCTTTTGCTTTGAACGCATCATTGATCGCCATATTGAGTTCGTGTTGAACTTTGGCGTAGATTTCTCGTGTCGGTAGAAAAACCCGCAGTTCAAAATTAAGCGTACTGTCACCAAACCCTTTGAAAAACACGTCCGGAGCAGGGTCTTTTTGAACCAGTGGATGTCGCCGGGCGACCTTCAACAAAGTTTCTTGAACCAATTGCGTATCCGAACCATACGCCACACCGATGTTGTGAACCACTCGCGACCGCCGGTCGGTCAACGTCCAATTCATGACGTCTTCGGTGATGAATTTCTTGTTGGGAACAATGAGTTCACGAAAATCCATGTCTTTGATCGTCGTCGCTCGCAACTGCATTCGCGTAACGGTTCCAGTAACATTGTTGACCGTCACAACATCCCCAACTCGAATCGGACGCTCGATCAAAATAATGATTCCCGAAACGATGTTGGCAAAAATTTCCTGCAATCCAAAACCAAGTCCAACCGTGAGCGCGGCCGCCAACCATTGAACATTCGACCACGAAAAACCGATGACTTGGCAAGCAATAATGAACCCAACGATTCCAACCAGATACTTGAGGACAAATGAAATCGCATACCGCCCTCCTCGATCCAGTGGCAACCGATCCAGCAAAGTAATCTCAAGCAAACCTGGAAGGTTTTTACTCAACACCACCGTGATGACCGCGATTCCAATTCCCATCAACAGGTGCCGAAGCGTAACCCACTGTTTAACTCCATCGATCACATTCGTTGTCGAATGCCACATGTGAAGTTCATCCAGATAATTCATCGCCGGCAACACGTTGGACCAAAGCTGCCAGCCAAACACGACCACGACTACCAAACCTGTGGCCCGGAGTAATTGGTCGACTTGTCCAGAAATCGCTCGGATGTCGATGGAGGCGTCTTCTTTAAACTCTCCATCCTCCGTTCGATCGAGCTGGCGAAGCTTAATCCCGAACTGCGTGATCAACAACAAACGACTAATGAATCCATTAACCATCGAAATTCCGATGATAAACAGAATGGACCAAAGCAAACGCCAGCCCATCTGTGTCGCAGCAAAATGAAAACCTCTTGCGGAGAGTACCGCGAGTGAAATCGGCAAGAACGGCATGACCCAGAAAAACATGCGACGCAAACTCGAAAACCTCAATCGTGAATGGCTTTCGCGATCCTTGATCCACGCCTGCAACGCTCGTCCTGAATACCAAAGCGAAACTGACATCACTAGCATGGTGCCAATAAACAAAATGCGACCGAGTGAGTCATTCCACTTGCCAGAGTCGAATGTTTCCAACGCGATGTAGACCGCACGCAACGGCAACCAGCCCCATAAGATCGCATCGACACACTGGGACAGCCCGAAACATAGCTCTTTGGTCCAGCCAAAATGTTGCTGTGCAATCCCGTCTGACTTCAGGCCCCGCGAGAGGATTAAACCAATAAACAGCGGCGCCACAATCCCAGCCAGCCCGCGAGATATGGCTCCCGGTAAAAGACTCAGATCATAAGTCGGATAAAGCTGATACAGCACAAATACGATAATCGCAGGGACATAAATCGCACCGATGATCGTATGCAAACAACTGCGGATGACCGGGCCAAAACGTGAGTACAATTCGATATGCCGAACCAATTTATGATTGGGCGTAGAGTCGTTTTGGTCCGACTCTTCGAGTTGTTCAACCAGTTCGTCACCTGTCGGCTGCCCCTGATTGTTTGATCTTGGATCAGTAGCTGGACCTTCTTTACTCGGCGTGCGATCAGGCATTCTGGCCTCCCAATCTTCGATTGAAGATAAAGACGCCCATCAACAGGACGGCCGCAATGCCAGACTCATACGGTTTACCAATGATTCGCTCTTTGATCGTTCCTGCGAGATGACGCCACTGAGTCAGATCAAAAAATCGACTCAAGCCGCCCTTGGATTTCTTAAAATCAGCCAACACCGTTGGTTGGGAGCTTTGAATCCACATTGCGTTTTCGTCGATGTAATCTCGGGATTCTCGTATTTGCTTGATTAAAGCCGAATGCTCATTGGAAATCGCAAACAGTAACCCACGATATGTTTCATAATCGCCATTTAAGCGATCCAAATACTCCAGTTGAGTAACCGCGAGTTTGGATACCATTTCATTGAATCCGCTCGTATCATTCTCAGGGCGATTGTTGCGTTTGGCGTAGTCGGCAACAAACGATTCAGTAGTAGCCAGTGGCTCACGTTGGTCTTTGAGAGTTGCTTTTTCATTTCGAACTCGCTGCAGCTCTTTGGTAATTTCCTTGATGCGAACCTGACTTTGCATTGGCTGCATCAGGTCTTTCCTGTGCTCGACCAGCAGCATTCCATTGGCCGTTGTCATCCCCTGCTCAATCTTCTTTTTCAGCGAATCAAAATTCTTGTTGATGTCCTGGTTGCGATCTTCAACCTTTTGTTTTTCCTCGCGAGTGTCCTTGAGTTTCTTGGTCAGTTTTTCCCAGATTTCAAGCAACTGCTTATTACGATTAGCCAGTTCGGCAAATGCTGGGTTGGATTCGATGGCTTCACGAGCCATTCTTTTCGCCTTGGTTTGCTCGGCTTCGATTTCTCTTGCTCGGCGAATGTTAAACTCATTTTCCCACTCGGCAATTTCTGTCTCTAGTCGATTCACATTGCGAGACAATACGTCTCGTTCGACCGGAAGCAATTTCCCAACCTGTTCCTGACGTTGCACTTCAGCCTTCAACGCATCGACTTCATTTTTGGTCGCCAATTTCTGTGTTTCCAGCGCCAAAATCGAAAGCTGCATCGTCACGTCTTCTGGTTTATTTGCCAGACTCGCAAAACTCTGTTCGATTGTCTTTAGCCGATCCTGCGCCGAATTTTGCCGAGCCGGCAATTGGGCGATTCGTGCTTCACGCTCATCGATTTGACTGAGAATCGTAGCGAACCTTGTCTTTGCTTCTTGAAGTTCTGTACGTTTAGCCTGGAGCTGTGTTTGAAGTTCTTCTGATGTCGACTCAGGATCAATTTGACGAACGGAATTCATTTTTTCCAACTCATCCTTCTGCGTCGCCATATCACGATCAAAGTCGCTAATTTTCGACTGGAGTTCGTCAGCAGAAGACCGAAACGTCTTGGCTTTTTGCAACCAAGTGCTCGCGGAGTTCAATTGCTCCTGGTAAGCGAGTTTGGTCGGCTCATCTAGAGAGTCGTTTTCATTAATCAGCTTTTTCTGGGCTTCAATCTGTTTTTCAAGATCGTCCTCCGTAACTTCTTCGATCGCAGAGGCAGGCTGTTTCGGTTCCGATTTGTCGCCCGTCTCTGTTGCAGTCGCCGTCGCTTCTGGTGAATCCGATTTTTCTTCGGTACCGTCTTTATCTATCGCTGGCGTATCCAAAGACGCCAGTTGGACTTGTGAATCAACAATAATCGGTTGCAAAAGCTGAGGCTTGGGTTTTAGCGCCTTGAGTTGTAGCGGCCTCAATTTCGCCGACTCGCGTTCAGCAACGGCAATGCCTTGATAAGCATTGACGTTCTTTGGCGGAATCGCGCGAAGCGGCATCGGTGCAACATCACGAGTCGGAACGGATCGAACGAACTCTCTAAACGATTCGCGGTCCAACGTAAGGGATGTCAGATTCGAATAGCTGGAACCCAGTTTCGTTTGGTTGAAAGATTGGGAATTGGAAGCGGTTTCGATTCCAAAATACGAATCCACCCCAATCGAGTTCGCAGTTTGCGCTGCGCAGACAGATGCGATCAACAACCAAGAAGCAATGAAGCCTGTTACCAGTTTTCGAAGTTTGAACACGTTTAGGCAAACAAACAGAACATCCGATCCATACACTCACACCGAGCGCGGCGAGAGTTTAGAGAGGGTTGGCAAGGTGAACAACATCAACCCTGCCAGCAATCATCCGTATAAATCCATCCAGATCTTGGCTTCAAACTCGTCAAAATCTCGATTTTCCAAGGCTAACGATT
Organism: uncultured Pirellulaceae bacterium; assembly: GCA_964595515.1. Taxonomy (GTDB): domain Bacteria; phylum Planctomycetota; class Planctomycetia; order Pirellulales; family Pirellulaceae; genus Mariniblastus. Next base: position 2,736 of record CAZQQR010000042.1, on the reverse strand, counting down.
CTGTTTTACGGCGCTGTCGTAAAATGGGGTTGGAAAATCTGGCTCAACGGTTCGCGTTTTCAAAAAAGCACTTTCCAAACGCTGCACGACGTCAGGATGCTTGCTTGCGATATCGGTGGTTTCACCACGATCAGATTCCAAATCATAAAGCTCCCAAGGCAAAGGTTGTTTGCCTCGTTTCAGATTCCGCCGAAGTGCTTTCCATTTACCATCACGAATCGCCGTAATTCCTCCGTAACCATTGAACTCCCAAATCATCGGCTGGGATCGTGGTTCAGCCGGCTGACCTTGGATCGCACTTGTCAGATCGATTCCATCAAGCGTTTGATCTGGCAACGTACCCCCGGCAATGGCGGTGAAAGTTGGGAACCAATCGGGAAAATACGACGGCGTTTCATTGGTCGATCCAGGTTGAACTTTTCCCGGCCATCGCACAATGCAAGGCACACGGATTCCGCCTTCGTAACAACTTCCTTTGAATCCCTTGAGACCACCTGCTGATTCAAAAAAGGTACAAGCCGCCCCGCCAATGTGAAAATTGGGATCTCTCCCTCCATGAGTCGGACCGTTATCTGAAGTGAATATTACGATCGTGTTCTCATCGAGACCGTGTTTTTTTAATCGTTTTAAAATCGTGCCGACATGCTCATCCAGATCTGAAATCATGGCTGCATAGGCGGCTCGCGGACGCGGATGTGGCAGGTAACCATTCTGTCCGCGGTAGGCTCCATGCTCTTCGTCCCATTCTTTAGGATACTGATCAATCCACTCTTGTGGCGGTTGCATCGAGACATGTGGCTCAACAAACGGAAGATAGAGAAAGAATGGTTTGTCTTTGTTTTCGTCGACGAACTTGAGCGCTTGATTCAAAATCAAATTTGGCGCGTAAGCCTTCGCGCGATACGTCTCCGCCAAAACTTCGCCGTCTGGTTGTTTATGGTGCCCCGGAATTGGGAAACTGTTAACGCGAACTTCCTTTTCATCACTGTCGAGAAACGGAGGATAAAAGCTGTGAGCGTTTCGTTGACAGTTATATCCGTAGTACCGATCGAACCCCTGCTTCATCGGCGAACCAGTTGTGTTGGATGGGCCCAGCCCCCATTTGCCAAACGCTCCGTTGGTATAGCCAGCTTTTTTCAATACCTCCGCGATGGTAACCACATCATCCGTTATTGGCCATTGTCCTGGAAACACACGGCCATTTCCTGAATCCCTATTTCCGCGAATCTCCGCATGAGCCAGATGCTGCCCGGTCATCAAAGTGCATCTTGCTGGCGCGCAAACTGGAGCACCCGTGTAGTGCTGCATAAAACGGACGCCTTCGGAAGCAAGTTTGTCCAGGTTCGTAGTTTTGATCTTCTTTTGACCATAACAACCAAGTTCACCATATCCTAGATCATCCGCCAGAATGAAGACGATGTTGGGTGGAGCAGATTTCCGGTCCACCGAAGTGTCCGCAGGCGACTCAGCGTAGGTTTCGTTTGCCAAGAAGAACCCAAAGCAAATAAACAGCAGCCAGATTGCCTGACACAAAACACTGCGGCACAAAAAACGAAGCGAAGCGGAAATGGATTCTTGATTCATTTTATCGACACGGGAGAGGAATGATCTAACAGAAACATGTTAGTTGTTCCTCTAGCAAAACACCATCGATCGAATCCCAGAAAACTCGATCTGAACTGCATCGAGCGAAAGTTGATTGCGGACAAGTAAGATTGGCGTCGCAACCTACAGGTACGCAAATACTCATTTCGTTAATTCGCGCTTTTTCGGTACGCCTTGCATTCACGCAAACGCGTGCCTTTTTCAAGACTGGGATGCTCAAAACTGCCTGCACAGGTCATTCCGATTCGTTTCATCACTGATTCAGAAGGCAAATTAACGGCGGGACAAAAAGCAAAAACCTCTTCGAGATTGAGCGGCCCAAAAGCCAGATCTAGACAGGCGTTTGCCGCTTCTGACGCCAAACCTCTACCCCAAACCGATTTTTTCAACCGCCAACCAATGTCTACACACGGCGTAAACGGACTTTCAAAACTCTGATGCTTCAGTCCCGTGAACCCAATAAACGTTTCCGTTTCAAGTTCATCCACAGCAAAGTAGGTGAATCCGAATTGAGCGTAGTGAGCAGCAAAACCCTCTATTTGTTTTGCGGATTCTTTTGGCAGAATTAAGCTCGGGAAAAACTTCATCACGTCCGGATCTTGGCCCATCAACGCGAACGGCTCCCGATCTTCTTCGATCCAGTTGCGCAGCCCAAGCCTTGGTGTTTGAAGAATATAGTCGCGCATTAATTACTGCTTTCGAACTCCAGAACCGGGTCAGTTGGTTAAGTCACTAGCCGCCGGGCTTCACATGAACGTTCAAGAAATTTCGAACTTTTCCAATAGGCGATACAGCGACCGTCGATTGATCCCAAGCGCCTTGGCGGCTCTGGTTTTGTTCTTGTCACAACGCTCGTAAGTCTGAACCACATGAAGACGGTTGAGGGTATCCAAGTCGACGGCACCGCTGCTAATCGCTGGCGTGATCGGAGCGTCTTCGGCATCTACGATCGCAGACGGCAGATTTTTCAGCTCAATTCGATCTTCTTCAGCCAATACCTTCGCTCGTTCGATCGCATTTTGAAGCTGACGGACATTTCCTGGCCAACTATAACTGCTGATTCGTTTCATAACATCTTCGTCGATCGTCCAATCTTCACCAGCAAATTTATTGGCAAGCAATTCAATGTCA
>CAZQQR010000041.1:23318-24852 GCA_964595515.1 uncultured Pirellulaceae bacterium | reverse complement strand
TACGCATTTACGCGTTTGCAAAAGAACTTGGGCTTGATAACAAGCAATTGCTTGATATTTGCGACAAAGCGAATATTAAGGGTAAGGGCTCTGCGCTAGCAAGTCTGGACGAAACTGAAGTAGCAACCATCAAAGAGTTCATGGCTGGCGGATCTGCCGAGCCTGAACCAGCAGCCCCGGAAGCTGGCGTTCCCATTCGCCCATCTGCTCCGGTCAAAAAGAAAATCGGGGAGATGGTCGTCCCCAAAGCTCCTGAACCGCCGCCTGAAGAAGAGGTCGTGGAAGAAGAAGTCATCGCTGAGGAACTTCCCGCTGTCGCAGAAGCGGCCGAAGAGCAAGAGCAGCCTGAATCTGACGAAGCTTCACCAACTGAGGAAGTTTCCCAAGAGACCGAAGAGCAAGCCCCCGCGCGAACGGGCGGATTGATTTCAAAAATGAAGGGCGTCAAGGTTACCAAGCCGCCCAAACCGGCTGCGTCCAGCCCGACCGCAAAAGCCAAAAGCAAACCGGTCCAGCGCGTTCAATCGCCGCTCACTCCGCGTCGTCCTGGTGTCGCACCTCGTCGATCACTTAAGGACATGGATCGTCGCAGTAAATCAACGGATGACTCTGGTGCTAAACGAGAGCCAAAAAAGAAGGGCGGCCCGAACATTCGCGTCGCCGCGATGCCTGACGCTAAACAGCCGACTGCTGGATCTGGCGGACCGAAAGAAAAAGTTCAAAAGCCAGATATCGCACTTCCGCAGGACGCCATTCGAAGCATCTCTGCTGGAGCGGGCGCGGCACCACTGGAACACTTAACCAGTTCAAAATCGAAAAAGAAAAAAGGCAAAGGCACAGGTCGCGAAGAAGGCGGCGAAGTCCTCGGCGAAATGCCATCCAAAGGCCGTGGCGCCAACAAAAAAGGCAAAACGGGTGCCTCCGCCGGTCAGATTATGGGGCTTCGACGTCGACGTCCAAACAATCGACCCGGACGCTCACCATCGCCTTATCGACGTCGTTCTCGATCCGGTCCAGTGGCCAACACCGCTGCTCCGCGTAAAGACAAAGTCGTCTTGCAGCTGCCGTGTACCGTTCGTGAATTTTCCGAGGCCGCCGGTGTCCCTGCTGTTCAGGTCGTTTTGACTTGTAAGCAACTGGGCGATGAAACCAACCGCAACATCAACTCCAATCTCGAGGATGAATTCGTCGAAATGCTCACCGAGCATTTCAATGTTGAGATTGAAATCCGCGAAGAACAAACGCTTGAAGACTCCGTCGTTTCGGAATTCGAAGAAATCGAAGAAGATCCGGACAAGCTCGTCACGCGACCTCCGATCGTTACCTTCCTTGGCCACGTTGACCACGGGAAAACTTCGTTGCTCGACGCATTGATTGGTATCGATGTCGTTTCTGGCGAAGCGGGCGGAATTACCCAGCACATTCGAGCGTACCAAATCACCAAGGGCGAACAAAAGATCGCGTTTGTTGATACGCCTGGCCACGAAGCCTTTACGGAAATGCGTGCTCGCGGTGCCAACGTGACCGACATTGC
>CAZQQR010000041.1:17298-23218 GCA_964595515.1 uncultured Pirellulaceae bacterium | reverse complement strand
GCCGAACTTCACGAATACAAAGCCAACCCGGATCGAGCTGCCTACGGAACTTGTCTCGAAGCCGAGCAACAATCCGACCGTGGTGTCGTTGCTAAAATCATGGTTCAATCAGGAACCTTGAATGTCGGTGACATCGTTGTCTGTGGTGGTGCGTTCGGTAAAGTCAAAGCGATGCATGACACGCTGCGACCGAAAAATAAACTCAAACATGCAACGCCTTCGACGCCGGTCAACTTGACGGGTCTCGACGAAGCCCCTGGTGCTGGTGACAAATTTTATGTCGTTGACTCGATCGCCAAAGCGCGTGAAATCGCCGACACGAGGAAACACCGAGGCAAGGTTGCCCAAGTCGGTGGTCGCTCCGTCGAAACAACCCTCGATCAGTTCCAAAAATTGCTTGAGGACGGAAGTCTCGCTCGGAACACCGAAGATATGGTGACCTTGAACCTGATCATCCGTGCGGATGTGAAGGGTTCCATCGAAGCGATTCAGAAAGAGCTTGGCAAAATTTCACACCCCGAAGTCCAGATTAAAACCCTGCAGGCATTGGCCGGTGGTGTTTCGGTCGGTGATGTTCGACTTGCCCATGCGTCCAGCGCCGTGATTGTTGCCTTCAATGTCGTGGCCAACGAAGAAGCTCGATCGCTTGCGGACGAACTCGGAGTTGAAATTCGACGTTACGAAGTGATCTACAAAATTACCGATGATCTAAAAGCGACACTCGAAGGCCGATTGAAGCCCGAAGAGCAGGTCGTGGAACTTGGAATGGCGATGGTCCTTCGGACTTTCAACATCAGCAAGTCCGGAACGATTGCTGGTTGCCGGGTCATGCGTGGTTCCATTGCACGCGAGTGTCGAATGCGAGTCATTCGTGATCAAACGGTGATCGGAGATTACGCCATCGAATCACTCAAGCGTGAGAAGGATGACGCCAAGGAAGTTCAACGAGGCATGGAATGCGGGATTAAACTCGAGAAGTTCAACGATGTGAAAGAAGGTGACACACTTGAAGCGTACAAGATCGAAGAAATCGCTCGAACCCTGTAACGTTTTTCAACTGTTCGCAACCGCGTTTTTGATTTTCAGCATTCCTGTTTTTGTTTTATTCCAGGCCAACCCATGAGTTCTCGTCGCGTATTGAAGGCTGCCCAGGCTATCCGAGAGGTGGTCAGTATGGCAATCATCGCCGATCTAAAGGACCCTCGAATTCAGGACGTCACCGTCACCTTGGTGGAGGTCTCTCCCGATATGCGTCAGGCCAAAGTCAACGTGTCGGTGATGGGAGATGAGAAAAAACAGTCGCTGTGCATTCACGGGCTGCAAAATTCCGCTGGATATCTTCAGTCAAAAGTCGGCAAGCGAATCGACACCAAATACACCCCGCGGCTTGAGTTTGTACTCGACAAAGGGATGAAGAACGCAATGCTTGTCACCAAGATTCTCGAGGAAGTTTTACCGAAGGAACGCGAAGAGTCGAATCAGGAAGCCGACCCAGCTTCTGGCGTTGATGATGAAGAGTGAATTTAGACCTGATTTACCACGATTACGTTGAAAAAGGGCGACGAAATCCAAATCAGAACTATTCTGTACCATTGAAACAAACCTCCGCAATTTAACCATCTACATAAACAATCTATGTCCGCCAAAAATCGCGCCGATTTAATCAACAAGCTCTACAAGTACGTCAAGAAAAACTACACGGTGATTCCAACTCCATCGAATCGCACGGTACTTGATCACATGCTGTATGGCTGTTGCCTGGAAAACTCGACGACCGACGCTGCAGACGAAGCGTTCGCAAAACTCCAGGAGAACTTTTTCGACTGGAACGAAGTCCGCGTGACCACCGTCGCCGAACTAGCCGAGGTCGCCAAAGGTCTTTCCGTTCCAACCGAATCGGCAACATCACTAAAGAAAACACTGCACGGAGTTTTCGAGACCTTTTACCAATTTGATTTGGATTTTCTGCGAAAAGAAAACCTGAGCAAATCCGTTCAGTCATTTGAAAAATTCAAAGGCGTGTCACCCTTTGTCGTTTCATACGTTGCTCAAAACGGACTTGGTGGACACTCGATTCCATTGGACCGGTCGATGCTTTTGTTGTTTCAAGTTCTTGGCATCATGACCGAGGACGAAGTCGCAAAGGGTCGCGTACCAGGTTTAGAGCGAACAATCCCCAAAGCAAAAGGAATTGAGTTTTTCAGTTTGACCCATCAGTTGGCCGTTGAATTCTCCAGCGGCCCGTTCCGACCCACCGTTCGAGAGAAACTGCTCAAAATCGCTCCCGATGCGAAAGAGCGATTCCCAAAACGTGGTGCCAAAAAGAAAGCCGAAGCAGCAAAAGCTGCCGCTGAAGCCGCTAAAGCGGAAGCAGAAAAAGCCGAGGCAGCCCGAATTGAACTAGAAGCCAAGGAAGCTAAACTTGCCGCCGCAGCAGCGAAAGCCACCAAGAAAACCAAGCCAACTAAAAAAACAAAAGCCACGAAGCCTGTCAAAAAGAAGGTAGCTAAAAAGCCTACCAAACCAACAAAGACAGCCAAGGCAACGAAAAAGAAGGTGGCTAAAAAAGCAACCAAAAAGAAGCCAACTAAAAAAGTCACAAAGAAGAAGGCCAGCAAGAAAGCCTCGGGGAAAAAATCTCCAACGAAACGACTTTCGAAAAAGAAGCCTCGTTAGCAACTGACAAACAGATTTTGAAAAGGATGAGCGATGGCCGGCCACAGTAAGTGGGCAAACATCAAACACAAGAAAGCTGCCACGGATGCAAAACGTGGCAAGGCATGGAGCAAGCTTTCCAAAGCGATCATCATCGCGACCAAGCAGGGTGGCCCAGACCCGGCTGCAAACGTCCGGCTTCGTACAGCCATCGCTGACGCCAAAGCCGTCAGTATGCCCAAAGACAATATCGAGCGGGCAATCAAAAAAGGCTCCGGCGAAACCGACGGCTCGAACTACGAAGAAATTATCTACGAAGGCTACGGACCATCCGGCGTCGCTGTCATGTGCGACATCCTGACTGACAACCGTAATCGCACTGCCCCCGAACTCCGCAAGCTCTTTGAAAAAGGAGGCGGCAAGATGGGCGCTACCGGTTGCGTTGGATACATGTTCGACCGGAAAGGCTTGTTCGTTGTTTCCAGCGAATCCGCTGACGAAGAAAAGCTGATGGAAATCACACTTGAGGCAGGAGCCGAAGACATTTCATCCAGCGACGGAAGCTTTGAAGTCGTCTGCGATCCAGACGTCTACTCCGACGTGAGTGAAGCACTAGAAGCGGCAGAGATTGAATGTCTTTCCAAACAGGTCACCCGCATCCCTCAAAACACCGTCGATCTCGACGTCGAAACTGCCCGTAAAGTTTTGAAGTTAATGGAATCACTCGACGATCACGACGACGTCCAGGCAGTCTCAGCGAATTTCAACATTTCCGACGAAGCGATGGCAGAGATTGCTGCCGACGAATAATTGTTTTTCAAGAAAGCCAAATTTCGTTGGCACAACTCTGCCCGCAAATTCGCGCGAACGGCTCGACCCTGCCGCCGTTGGCCTCCCAAGGCTCAGACTTTCTTTTTCCAAAAACGCCGTAGGCCGTATCAGGAGCTTGCGACGCCAATACGGCAATCCTCACGTCTTGCCGAACGACCCCGCGTCACTTGGCTCAGCCCTTGTCGGTGTTAGTTAAAATCTATTTGCGCAAATCACTTTGCGGTTGGCATCGTTGAGAACCCACGGCCCTAGAGATACCTGCCACACTGGAAAATTTTCGGCGACCCCATTTCGTGCCGCTGGACGCGCTGATCCAATGCCAAACGCGCCGCGTGATGGCGATCACGTCGTCCCACGGACCGATTCGATTCGCCTGCCTTGTGTCTCGCACTCCTCTAAAATCGCGAGACTTTCGTTTCAAATAGTCGTACAGCCGGCGATCTTCAACTAACCTTTTAGAGAGATTTTCCCCCGGCGACCAATCGAGGAACACATGAAAACCAATGCTCTTTTAATTCTAGCCATTATCGTTTTCTCGATTCCCCGGCCAACAATTGCTTATGATCAGCCAACGGGTAATGACAAAACAGGCGACAACAACAAACCCAACTTCATCGTCTTCCTTACGGACGACCAAGGGTGGGGTGATCTTGGTTGCTACGGCCACGAAAGAATCAAAAGCCCCAACTTGGATAAGTTTGCGACTGAAGGTCTCAGGCTTACCCAATGCTACGCGGCTTGCAGTGTTTGCTCGCCATCACGGTCTGCGATTTTGACGGGAAGAACCCCCTATCGAAATGGCGTTTTTCGTTGGATTCCATCTGGCAGCCAGTATCACTTGCGAACGAGCGAAATCACGATCGCGGAAATTCTGAAAGAGCGAGGTTACGATACTTGCCACACTGGGAAATGGCATTTGAACGGTCACTTTAACAGCGACAAACAACCTCAACCCGACGACCACGGCTACGACCATTGGTTGGCAACCCAAAACAATGCGTCGCCCAATCATATGAATCCGAAAAACTATGTTCGCAATGGCGAAGCCGTCGGGCCGATGAATGGCCCCAGCGCGGTTCTGGCAGCTCAAGAAGCAATCGACTGGTTAGAGTCTCGAAAAAATTCTGGTAACCCGTTCTTTCTGACCGTCTGGACCCATGAACCCCACTTGCCGATTGAATCGGCAAAAGAGTTCATGAAACCATACTCGGATCTTGAACCTGATATCCAGCAACATCATGGAAACATCACACAGCTAGATGCCGCTTTCGGCAAATTGATGGTCGCGGTTGATTCTATGGGCTATCGAGACAACACGTTTGTGATGTTTACCTCCGACAATGGCCCCGAGGGCAAAGGAAACAACGGCAGAACCCGGGGATCGACAGGTGGCTTGCGAGGAAGAAAGCGTTACACGCATGAGGGCGGAATTCGTGTTCCTGGAATCGTGCGGTGGCCTGGAAAGATCAATCCGGGATCTGAAAGCGACGTTCCCGTGATCGGTTCCGACATTTTTTCGACCATTTGTGACATCGTGGGAGAACCTCTACCGACAGACAGAACGATCGACGGCACCAGCATTGTTCCGTTATTTTCGCAACAACCGGTCGTTCGCAAGGTCCCAATGTATTGGCGAAACCATCTTGCGTCGGAACAAACGCGAGTTGGTATGCGGGTCGGTGACTGGAAAATTATTGGATCGGAAGACTTGTCTTCTTTCGAGTTCTACAACATCAAAGAAGACTGGCAGGAAACAAAAGACCTGAAAGAAGTCCACCCAGAAAAGTTCAACGAACTCAAGCAGAAACTGATTGCCCACGACGCTGCTGTGTTGGCGGAAGGCCCAGATTGGTGGAAGAATGACAAACAAAAACCGAAAAAGAAGAAGACTCAGAAAGGGAAATCCAACGAGCCAGCGGCCGGCAAAGATGAAACCGGTCAGTTCGAAAAAGTCCTTGGCACCACAGTCACAAAATCAGATTTAGGATTTCGTTTGGACCCTAAAGGTGAAGGCCTGGCTTTGCGAAAGCTCGAATCGCCCATCACCCAAACGGCAACGTTAACGTCCAGTTTTCGAAGCGGCCTCAAGACAGGTAAGACTAAAAATGGAATGATCGTGATCGGACAAACACCCACCAACGGTGAAACAGTAAAGCTGGGCACCGCGATTGGCATGGGCTCGCATAATGTCTTTTTAGGCGACTGGTCTCAAGTCAACTCTGGCTCTCGGCAGAAAGCTTCTTTTGATCCTGATGGAAATTTCGAGATCAAAATTGAATTGGACATTCCCAAACACATTGCGACAACGACGATCAATGGAAAACAGATGCGGGCGAAACTTCCGGCAACGCTCACAAAGGTTGAGTGGATCGGATATTACGCCAAAGCAACGATAACCGATTTCAGCGAGATCGTTGTTTCAGAACAAAGATAG
>CAZQQR010000041.1:12674-17198 GCA_964595515.1 uncultured Pirellulaceae bacterium | reverse complement strand
TTTAGTTCCGGAGGAACGACATTTCCTAGCCCGGCACTTCAGTGCCGGGAAAACATCCACCCCCTCCTCTAGTCCCGGATGGGACGACACAAAAAGCAGACTGGTTAGCCAACAGGGCAAAGGTCAGACTGCGCTAAGACTCCCGGAAGTCTTGACGACATCCGCTACGTTTTTTCGAACCGAACAAAGGCATGTAGACCAATCTCAAACTCCTAAAAAAAACTCGCCCCCATCAAAACGCCAAGAAATCTTCTGGCACGGTTTCGGTTGGTCGCCAATCAATTTCACCTGCCTCGGCGCCTTTGTACTTGAGCAACACTTCGCCCATTCTGTCTTTGTCCAACTCTGGACTACGAAGCTTACTATCATTCACCCAATCGTCGACGACGGTTGGGTCCAAATCACCGCTTTTAGCCAAGCCCAAAACCAGTACCAAAATGTGTTTACAAATCGCGCCTCTGAGCCCGCCACACGCATTCAGATTCTGGGTACAACAAGCAAAATCACCCATCGAATTCAATGTACACGAATAGACGAGCTTTGAATCTGATTGGCTTTTCACCACGCCAACAACATGGTCATCTTCGACTTCGCAAAATAGATCAAACGAATCCGCCTTCAGCATTTTTAGCGATTTCTTTAATCTGGAAAGATCTGTTGTTTCTTTTAAGCGTTCAACAAACTGATTGAAATCAAGTTTTCCGCCAGCCGGTTTCTTTTTGTTCTGCCGCTCCTCAGGAGGCAAACCCTGGCCCTGCCAATTCAATTTCTTTTTCTGTGCGTCGGTCAAGCTTTTAGGGAAACGAGTTTTTTCGCTGTAGGTGCAATGATCAAGCTTCGTTCCCTTCATGGTTGCTTTTGAAAAATCGACCACATCCAGAAACGAGTAGTTTCGAGAGCTAGTTCCCAAGACAGCGTTTGTTAGATTCGCGCCGTCCATTTTCGCCTGATAAAGCGTTACGTTAGAGATCTTTGCGCCCGTCAAATTCGCGTTCGTAAAATTGACTTCGCGAAGTTCAGCGCCTATCAAGTTTGCGCCTTCCAAATTAGCCCCCGTGAAATTGGCTTTCATTAAATCTGCATTTTTTAGTTGCGCTTTGGACAAATTAGCACCACTGAAATCGCTGCCACGAAAATCCATCCCATCCAGTTTTGCTTTCGACAAATCGACTCCAGAAAATTTCGATTTCCTTAGTGGACTGGCAAGCAACAGTTCACTATGAGGACGTTTGTTGAGGCTCTTCACATTGCCTGCCGCAAGCTCCGCTTTGACCGCCTTTTTGGTTGCTGTCGATTTCTGATCAGCTTCTTTTTGAGCCGCCTTAATCTCTGCCTCTGATTTTGGCGTATCTCCCATACATTCATAGAACGTGGCGATGATCAGCTCCTTCATCGCTTTCGACTTGAGGGGACATTTGGAGCATTTGACTTTGAGGCTTCCCAAATTCAAATCAGTGATCTTCGAGGCGGCAAACAACCAGATCAAACCCGAGAAAATTTCTCCGTACTCGGTTTGTTTAAACCATCGGTCGATTTCTTTTACTTCTCGCTCCCCGACATGTTTCTTGGAATACTTGGGATCGACGAAAGAGTATTTTATTCGGTATTCCTTTTCGCATTGCAGTTCAACGATCTTCTTTTGGTCATAGGTTCCATTTAATGAAATCGAATACCTCTCCGTTTGATCCAGCGTTTTCGCCAGCTCATCCAATTTTGGATGAGATTCTTTGCTGAAGACCCGTGCTTTCTTGTCCACTCCTATGAATTGCGAGAGCTGAGCGGAAGTAGCGCACAGAATAGAAATCGCGGGTTTTGAGAATTTGCAATTCTTGATTTTGGATCCACCAAAGTTGATCACCTTGCTCTCAAAACCTTCAAAAGAGCAATTCTCAAGCTCGCAATCCACGAACCCCAAAGACTCGACCTCGGCGGACTTGAACTTGCAATCCTTGAATTTACATTTGACTGCGAGCCAAGTTTTCTCGACCCTGATTTGGCCGAACTCAACTTTGTTGAAAGTCGATTTTTCGAAAACTGGAGATTCGGACTCGAACGCACCAAACTTGCAGGACTCAAAATCACTCTCTGTCAGTTTATGATCACCAATAGAAGTTCCGGAAAACTTACCAACTTTGAGATCACTGAACTGACATTGATATGCGTTGTTGACGACCAACTCCTTGACCGCCATTCCTTTGACTGAAGTAGCCACAGGATAGTACAACTCCAACAGGTCGCCTTTTACATTTTCGAGTTCTGAATTTTTCAAACCTTTCAAAACTGCAGATGAAAATTGTGTTCCTTGAAATGTGCAATTTATAAACGCGTCGTCGTATCTCCCAAGTCGGATATTGCGAAACTTGGCTTTGTCGAAACAACAGTCTTCGAAGCAAATCTCTAGAGAGTTCTCCCCCTCAACGGGACCAATCGTTGCCCCTGAAAAATCTATACCGTCTTGGGACCAATCACAATAAAACGAATTTTCATCTGAAAGATTCTCCAACCCGGACAGCAAAATGGGATCTTTCAAATAACCTGGAACATCTTCATTGGGGACAACGATTAGATCTTGCAAACGATCGAAAATTTCAATCAAAGCTTCGCCGGCAGCGTTTAGTTTTTCAGCGGCTGTTTGCAGTTTGGTTTTCCTGCCAGAACCGACGAATAGAATGTCGAGATCCTTGTCGACCTTAGTCGTTAGTTTCCCTTTTCGACTACGAAAGAAATCTTCGACCGATGATTTAGTGGGCCAACTGAACCGTCCTGCCAAAGCAATTTTCTTACCTTCGAAAAAACGATCCAAATCAGGAACTGTTTGTTTCTTTTTGGATGATCGCTTTGAGGTTGCCGAGGCTTTCGCCTTGGATTTGGTGACTTTCTTCGTTTTCTTGGAAGCTTTCTTCGTTGCCTTCTTACCCGACTGCTTTTTAACTACTTTCGCCATCTGAACTCCATCGCCTCGATATTTAAATCAGTCCAACGTTGACGTATATTACCTGTTTCTGGAACGACTTCCAACAAAACTGGAACCAGAAAATCACGTAACATCAAGGACTGGTTGTGAACGACTCGCTAATGCAATTGATCGTGCAGCTTCAAAAAGAAATCGAAGCTCTTTGCATTCGCGGAATCCGTGCCATCACATCCGAGCAATTGAATTGGCTCCGAAATTCTAGAGATCGTCTTCGTGAATTGGGAGCAGAATTCCTGGCGGAAAAAATTTCCAGATTGCTTAGTTCAATTGACTCTGACGAGAAAAACGCACCCTCGCGATTGCTGGACCTTCTAACCACTGTCCGAGTATTTGAAAGAACTCTGACGCTCAAAATCACTGCTGATAAACTGTCGACGTTTTTGGCCGAGGCCAAAGCATGAAAGTCGCTGATCAGAAAACGATCCTTCCTCACCTCAGACGAACCGTAGATGCGATCGAAGAGATACTGCACAGCGGATTAACCACAGCCAGCGAAACCACGACTCAAGCATTGGGCGTTACGTTCCAGGAAGCTTCTCGGATGAAGCTTCTTCGGCTTGGCAGTACACTACGAAACACTCATCAAGAAATCACTCGCTACGTTGAAAATGATGATTCGTTTTCCCAGTCTCGCTTGGTCTTTTTTTTAAATCGTTCCTGGTTGCTATGTAAAGGAATGGAAGCTGCCATCCAGCGATCGGATTCCAAACAACTTGACCAGCTACTTTGGACTGCAGGCACGAAAAAGAAAAAGAGCCTGACACTGGTTTGCCTGGGGATCGTCAAGAAAGTCTCCGCTAACAACTTTTGCGCGTTCGAATTTCGACTGCGAGACCCTAAAAAGAATACGCCTTACACCTGGTCATGCGTTTTCCCATTGCGAAAAAATACTCAAGTTCCGGCAGAAGGCTTTCTGCACCTTCCACAGAAACAAAAATTCGCTCCCAGCATCTTGGTCGAAGGAAAATTGATTGAGTTTAAGAATTTTTCAATCACGGAATCCGAAACAGGTGCCACCAGAATCAGGCTTGAAGAAAAAAGCACCGTCAATGTTACACAGCCTTTTGAAAACTGGCAGTCGCTAATCGCTTGGGACACTCAGGCGGCGATCAAGCGGATTAAAGACCATTCAACAAGCCCTTTCGATGTCGATGTTGAGCTTCAAGAAGAAGTTTGGCTGAACGAATATTCGATTGGCGAATCGCGTACCACAGCCGAACCACCTCGGCAAATCTGGCCCATCGCTTGCGGCCAACTGGAGTTCTCAGCAACACTGACCAACTCAAAAGACAGCCAACCGGCAGCAACCGCGATCCGAAAGGAAGCCAAACAAAAAAAACCAAATCGCCCCATGTTTGGCTTGGTGCACTATTCAGTTGGAGAACTTGTCATGCAGCCTCTTTCGATTTTCATTGAGAAAGAGAATCGGCTCGACTACATCTCACTATCAAAAGACTCCATCAACAAAGCGGCATTGTTGTCCGCACTAAAATTCACTTAGGAATCACGATGGCCAAAAAGAAATCAACGGCAAAAAAAACAACTCGCAA
>CAZQQR010000041.1:6240-12574 GCA_964595515.1 uncultured Pirellulaceae bacterium | reverse complement strand
ATCACAAAAAAGTTCTTTGGCGATGAAGGCATTGTCGAACGAGCAATCGTAACGCTGGCCTCTGAGCGAGCGTTGCTGCTGGTTGGGGAACCGGGTACCGGCAAGAGCTGGTTGAGCGAGCATTTGACCGCTGCGATCTCTGGAAATTCAACATTGACGATCCAAGGCACCGCCGGGACCACAGAAGAAAACATCAAATACTCTTGGAACGTCGCACGAGTGATCGCAGAAGGCCCAACCCCCAACAACCTGATCCCGTCGCCAACATTGGTTGCTATGAAATGTGGTGGCTTGCTCCGTTTTGAAGAGATCACCCGCTGCATCCCGGACGTTCAGGACTCGTTAGTTTCGATTCTTTCAGAAAAGACAATCGCGATTCCGGAACTTCCAGATGCAAACAATGTTCGAGCGAAATCTGGGTTCAATGTAATCGCAACAGCGAACACGCGTGACCAAGGCGTTAACGATTTAAGCGCCGCCCTGAAACGACGATTCAACTATGTTTACATTCCGATCGTTGCTGATCACAAAACTGAGATTCAGATTGTCCAGCAGCGTTCTGCAGAACTCCTGAAACGCTATGATCTACCACTGAAAGTTCCGAAACCAGTCATTGATCTGGTGACGACTGCTTTTCGAGAATTGCGAGACGGCAAAACGTTGGACGGCGTAAAAGTCAAACAGCCGTCAACATCGTTGTCGACTGCCGAAGCCATCAGTGTCACGCTTGATGCTGCACTACACGCTCATTTCTTTGGATCAGGCAAGGTCACGCCCAGTGACGTTGCTCGCAACATTTGCGGAAGCGTGGTCAAAGAAGACCAGGCCGACGTCAAGATCTTAAAAGAATACGCACTCTTGATTGCCAAACGGAGACGCGACGACAAAACTTGGAGTGAGTTTCACGACACAATGACTCGAATTCTCTAATACTCCGCAATGAATCTTTCACTGGAAAACAATGAACAACTAAACATTGCCAACGTTGAGGCTTCTGTTGAGGAAACGCTGAACGACGATTGGTTCTGGTTCCCGGTGCGCCACCATTCACCTGCCACAGCTTGGCATTTACGTTCGGCAATGCTTGCTCGCAAGCCAAAATTGGTTTTGATCGAAGGCCCATCGCAATCCAACGATTTGATCCCGCTCTTGCGAAACAGCAAAACAAAACCTCCGGTGGCGATCTATTCGAGTTTCGAAGATGACACGAATCAGTTTGGCTGGTCGGGCATCCTATCACCGAGTGCAGAAATTCCCGCCCGATGGGCTTGTTGGTATCCGGTTCTTGAATACTCACCCGAACTGGTTGCGATCAAGACGGCTCACAAGCTAAACGCAGATGTCCGATTCATTGACCTTCCGCACTATGCTCGAATTACAAACATTTCCGCTTTAGACGAGGAAGATGATTCGAAAACAGCTGAGAACGATTCCGACACTGACCATGAAAAGGTCTTGAACGAACGCCACCTGGCGGAAAAGCTAATTTCCGGAAGCAACTTCTATCAGTCGCTCGCCAGCGCTGGCGGTTACAAATCGTGGGATGAAGGATGGGATTCGTTGTTCGAATTTCGAGACTTTCCTGACTACGAAGCCTATCGGCATGAGTTGTTAACGTTTTGCGCTGCCGCGCGACAAACCGCATCGCCGACCGACGCTGATTTTTTAGAAACAATACAACGCGAACGATTTATGTTGAAATCGATTCGCGAAGCGATCAAGCAAACGGGGGTAAGCCCCGAAGAAGTCATGATCGTTTGTGGCGGTTTCCATTGTTCATTGGACCGAAACGATCCGTCTCCACCTCCAGACATCCCGAGCGGCACGGTTTATACAACGATCGTGCCCTATTCATTTTTCCGCGTCTCAGATATTTCAGGGTATGGAGCAGGAAATCGGGCACCAAAATTCTACGGATCGCATTGGGACGCGTTGCTTGGCAAGAATCAAAACCCGATCGCCGAGTACACCGTCTCTGTTCTACAGCGAGCCAGAAAACACGGTGAAGCAGTTTCAGCCGCGGATGCTATTTCGGTAACTCAACATGCTCGAATGCTTGCAAGCCTGCGAAACCGGCCCAAACCAATTTTGGATGATTTACACGACGCCATTTTTACCTGTTGCTGTAAAGGTGATCCCAGCCAGCAGGGCAGGGGACTTCAAAAAGCGATCGACGAAATTGATATTGGCAACAGTGTCGGTAAGGTTCCCAAAGATGCTCCTCGCCTGCCGGTCGTCGCCGATTTCTACTCCCAAATTGATCGCTTGGGACTCAGCACCCATGTTGAGCAGGAAAAAAATGAACATGTTGAGATTGATCGCCGGGAGGACCCAGGACTTTCCCTTGGCAACTTTTTCCATCGACTTCTATTCGCCAAAATTCCGTTCTGTCAGATGGCAGAGCAGCCTGAAACTGAATTCGGCACTGGCTTGATCTTTCGTGAAAAGTGGATTCTCAAATGGAGCCCGACTGTCGATTCTCGTTTGATCGAACTCAATCTACTTGGTGACTCAATAGAGACGGTCGCCGTCAACGAACTTAAACGTCAAATTAAATTGAACGAAGGCAATGCTGGTGAGATCTGTAAGCTACTAGTCGCTGCTGCAAAGATGGACCTTCCCAATCTACTGGAACAAGTCTTCGATCTAGCCATGGATTCCATCGAAGAAGACTCCCGTTTCGTCTCAATCACGTCGGCACTTGGGCAAATTAAGATCCTTGACCGATATGCCCTGCATCACGAACTGCGACGTGGTCAAATTCAAGAGATGTTTGAGCGGGCCTACATGAGATCCTGTTTTGCAATGCAAGATATCATTGCTGCACCTGATGAGAATCACGGTGCCATCGTCGATGGTCTCATGTCATTGGCTGACGTAATCTTGAATGGTGACGCGGACGACCATCAACGTCAGACGGCGATTCAAGCGATCGAGTCTGCTTTTGCTGCAACCGAGGTGCCGTTTTTGCGAGGAGCTCTCTTAGGGATTCTGGTCGAAACCAAAGTTCGCTCCAATGATGTCGTTGCCAAAGAGATTTCCGGATTGGCCAGAGCAAGCCAGGAAACCATGTCACAAGCCGGCAATTTTGTTCATGGCGTCATCTCGGTTTCGCGAACGTCGATCATGACAGGGTCGGCAAAGCTGGTCGAGGCGATTGACGAGTTGCTGAGAAACAGCGACTGGGATGTCTTCACAATTATTCTTCCTCGCCTGCGCGCTGCAATGGAGTTGTTGCATGGTCGACAGCGTGATGACCTAGCGAGCCGAGTGGCAGAGATTTACGGCTTGGCTGAGTCGCAGTCTCTAAAGCAGTTGGAAGTTTCAGTCGGCTTGGCAGAAGAAATCGTCAAACTGGATGCCGAAGTTGCTGAGATCATGTCGCGGTGGAGCTTTGCAAAATGAATAAAGCGAAAAACACTCACAACCTTGCAAGGTGGCGATTGGTACTTGGCAAAGACGCCGAACAGCATCAGATTTCGTGTGTTGGGGACGGTGAATGCGAACGAGTTGAAGAGCTGGTCGGTTTTCTATTTGATGAAGGCGGCGGTGGCGGTTCAAATTCCAGTAGATCGAGAGGACGTCAAGGCGGTGGACCCGGCGGGCATCCGCTCACGGTTCCTGAATGGGTAACCGCAGTTAACGAGTTGTTTCCTGCCGAAGCAAAAGAAGTGATGCAACGGGAGCTGATCAAACGTCGCGGGATCGATCAACTCTTGGATTCGCCGGAGCTGCTTGAAAAAATCGAGCCCAATGTTGATTTGGCCAAAACAATCATGACCCATCGTGATTTGTTAACGCCCAAGACACGAATCCTTGCTAGAAAGATCATTGAAAAAGTCGTTGAGCAATTGAAAGCCCGAATGCAGATCCAGGTCGAAACGGCTATCAATGGCGCCATTCGTCGTGACCGTCATTCGCCGAGGCCTGTTTTTCGAAACCTTGATTTGAACACGACGATTCGGCGAAATCTGACCAATTACGATCAGAAAGAAAAACGATTGTTGGTCGATCGCGTTTTCTACTACGCCGCGGAACGAAAAAAGAAACCGTGGCACATCGTAATCGCGGTAGACCAATCCGGATCGATGCTCGACTCCGCAATTTTTTCTACAATTATGGCGTCGATTTTTTACGAATTGCCCTCGGTGCAAACTAGTTTGTTTCTGTTTGACACAGACATAGCTGACCTTACTGAAATGGTTGGCCAACCGGTCGACGTGCTTCTCAATGTGCAACTTGGGGGCGGAACCAATATCGCCAAAGCCGTAACATACGCCAACGAACTAGTCCGCGTTCCCTCCAAAACAATTGTTGTTCTGATCACCGATTTCTACGAAGGCGGATCTGAACTGAAACTAGTCAAACAGATCGGTGACATGGCCCAGTCAGGCATTCGAATGATCGGACTGGGCGCACTTGGTTACGATGCCAGACCAGACTATTGCAAAGGCACCGCCAAAAAATGTCAAAAAGCAGGAATGGACATCCTCGTTTGCACGCCCGAAAAATTGGCAGAGTGCATGGCACAAATTATTCGCGGTTAACTGCTGATACGGGGTCAGCATCCAAGAATTCCTTAAGTTCAACCAGCGCTCTACGGTCTGCATCCACTCTACGGTCTGCATCCACTCTTCGGTCTGCATCCACAGCCGACTCTATTTCCAGTTTGCCCGAATCCGTTGTCAAATCTGCCGAGTCAAGCAATGCGCCTAATCCAAAATCAACGACGCGGACTTGGTTGTCACAGTCGATCATGATGTTTTGGCAGGTCGCAAATCGCCATGTGCGATTCCAAGTCTATGCAACCTCTCTATCACATTCTCCAGATCCAATCGCCACTGACTACGTTGTTCACGCGTTGCCAAATTTGCGGCTTTGCAAAGCGACGTCCCTTGAATTCGCTCAAGGACAACAAAAATGCCGCCGTTGGGAAGCTCACCAGCACCAAACGTTTTGACGACGTTGTGATCGTTCAGCTTTGAAAGTAGTTCAACTTCCTTCAAAAACGTTGTTCGAACGCGAACATCCCCAAGCCATTTTTTACGAATGACTTTGACAGCAAACAATTGACCGCTGGAGATCTGACGAGCGAGGTAGACTTTTGCGAAGCTCCCCTGACCGATCATTCGAAGCAGATGATAGTTGGCATAATCCACTGTCAATGCAACGGTTGTTGATTCTCTCGGGTCCTTCAAACCGATTTTTGTTGGAAACAAATCGAACAGATCATTTTTGACAATAACTTTTGCTTTGAGCGTGTCGACCAACCGACGAATTGTTCGGGCGGAACGACCAACTCTTGTTGCTATTTCCTCGTTTGAATAGCCTGACAAACGCATCAGTAGCACGGTTCTCATCAGCGGTCTCTCGTTGATGACCATGTCCTCCACCAATTCATGAAGGGTTGCGATTGCTTCTTCCGCTGACTCTCGGTCTGCCAAAAATGTGACATCCAGTTTTTCCGCATTGGCGAGCGAAACTTCTTTCCCAATCGCACGTTTTTGAAATGAGAAATGCTGAAAGGTTTGTTTGACTTTGTTGATCGCAATACCCGCTAACAAACGCCAAAGATCCCCCTCTTTCTCCCAGCGAATGTTATTTTGATCGGCAAGCTGAAAAAAGGCCGCCATCGTCTCCTGAGCAATATCCTCCGATTCGATCTTGGAACTCAAAACACCCATTAGCCGATTTCTAGCGAGTGAAATCAAACGAGTTTCATATCGGGAGTGGATTTCGAAAGCGGCGGTCTCACTTCCGTTTTGATACCGGTTAAGAAGAGATTCAGAAGTTTTCTCATTCATTTGCAAAATTCATGTCCGGCATTTGACCGAAAAACTGAACTACTTTGAGAGGCTTGTTCAATTCAATTTTAGACCCCGCAGCGGGGTGTAGGTTCGAAGCACACAAAATCAGGCATTGAATGCGCTCAATTTCACAAACTTTTGACCAAGATAAAAAGGAAAAAGAAATGACCTATGTAGTTACCAAAGCCTGCATCGGATGCAAAGACACAGCGTGTGTAACCGTTTGCCCGACTGATTGTTTTCACAATGGCCCTGAGATGCTATTCATCAATCCGGACAATTGTATTGACTGCGGAGCCTGTGAACCAGAATGCCCTGCTGATGCGATCTTTTTCGAAGACGATGTTCCTGATGATCGGAAACAGGACATTGCCTTAAATGCAGAAATGTCGCAAGTCTATCCGCTGATCACGGAACGTGAGAACAACTAACGACCATTAAACAAACGGACTCCGAATGCCCGTTAGCTAGGAATCTAACTGCACCATCAGTTGCCCTGTTTCTGATGAATCATCGAAAGGTCGTCC
>CAZQQR010000041.1:0-6140 GCA_964595515.1 uncultured Pirellulaceae bacterium | reverse complement strand
AATCTAACTGCACCATCAGTTGCCCTGTTTCTGATGAATCATCGAAAGGTCGTCCATGCCTAGTTCTTGATAAACGACCGCCAGTTTTCTATGAATCTCTTTTTTCTCGTTGGCTGGTACTTTTGGAAGCGCGATTTCAAATTCCTTCAAAGCCAATTTGAACTGGTTTTTCTTGAGAAAGATCGTTCCCAACGTATCGTGAAACCTGGGATCTGCCGGGCGTTGGTTTACTGCAACTTGCGATAGCTCAAGAGCGCGGTCAAGGTCTGGGTTCTCGGCGTGTGCCAACATCCAAGCGAGGTTATTCAAAACGATCACAAAGCTTGGGTTGATTTCGTAAGCTCGTTCAATGTGAAACTGAGCTTTCACCTTTTCATCCATTCCCCATAACACGTTGCTGAGAACAAAATGCGCCATCGGCGACGGTTCATCTCCCGCTACCACCTCAAGCAACGTTTGATAGATTTCCTTTCCCTTTTCCTTGGATTTTGCGCTGTCTTCATACATCGCCATGATTCGCTGATAGACAGGGGGGAAATTTGGATCAACTCGAATCGCCCGGATCAAATAATCAAGCTGTTTCGTCGCAGACATTTCATCGCGAACACTGATATCGTGCCGGACAACATAAAAGTCTGAGAGGACGCGATTGATCGCAGCGTCGGGCTGAATCCGCCGACTTTCCAGCAACAGCGATTCCGCTTCGTCCAACTCTTCCAACTTTGATAACACTCTCACCAATGAAACCAGCGCGGGTCGGTTGAGTTTGTCGCGAGACAGTTTGTCGCGATAGATTTTTTCCACATCTCGCAACGTAGCACGTTTGTCAGAATGTTGTCCGGCAAGTGCCTGAACCATCGCGATTTCTTCGTAGATCTGGGGGGACTCATCCGCGACCTTTTGCAGTGCTTTGACGGCCAAGCTATGCTCTCCCAACGCAACATGGTATTTGGCCCAAGCGAGCTGAGTCTCGACCGACACGCTTCGGGAATTTTGCAGATGCCATCGAAGCTTTTTGAGAATTTCGGGGTCGTTCGTATTCCCCAACCGCGTCGAAAGATCGATCGCTCTTGCGGTGTGAGCCGGTGCGTATACAAATCGGTCGTCAGGCGCAAGCTCATCAAGTATCACGACCCCTTTTTCAATCTCACCTGATTGAATTAATGTGAGGGCATACTGATATCGCTGAGGCAACGTCAACTCTGTCGTTTCCATCAGTCGATGGAAATACGTTTTGGCCTTTTCGAATTCTTTACCTTTGTAGCACGAGTCAATTGCTCGTTTATACCGGTTTTCAATAACCTGATGACGAGCGAAGACTTGTAAAAAGACAAAAGCAAACAGCAACACCATGGCCAGCGCCGGCAGAACAAATAGAGCGTCCTTCAAGTTCCCTTCGAACAGATCGCGAAAAAGTTGCTGCGGAGCCGTAACAATTCGCAGTGGAATCATCAAAATAGCTCGACCAATTCTCAGTAGTCGAGATTTCCAAGTAGCGTCACCTTCCAAATATTCAGTCGATACGCCTGTGTCGTGAAACATTCCTACAAGCAGGCGAAACGGGGAAAACAAGATTTTGAGCGGGAGCAACAAAACGCCAACCAGGAAATCGCCTACGCCTTTTTGCCCCTCGTCATAGTCGTAGTCTTCATAATCATCTTCTGGCGCGCGCCCCAAAAACTGTTTGAATCGTATCGACAAAGATTTCAAAAAACCCATTTGGTTGACTTGTGGTTGGTGGAGGAGGGGAGAGAAGCGGGCTTAGTTCGTGGTTCGATTGAATCGTTCTGTTTTGCGCAAAAGCTCACGAGCTTCTGTGAAAAGTTTTTCGACATCGTCGAGATCAGCAAGTTCACCCCCCGAGCGATAAATTGCCTGGACCTGTGTGATTGGCAAAGGCTGCTTTGACATTCGAGGATCATTCTCTTGAGTCAGCATCCCCAAGGCCAACCTGATATTTCTTCGAAGCTTCATCCAGCTAGTGGGAGAGTAGTTTCGATCATTCCGAGGAATCGCCAGCTTTCCATTTCTGTCGTAGGCCGAAAAATAGACGACGCCAGCCTCGTTTTTCTTTTTCATCTTGAGCGTCGTCAAATTCTTCGCGTTAGCGGTCTTTTCGTCGATACGATAATCGTGATTAAAATCTACATCCCATCCAAACCCTGCGTAGCAATCATTGAGGTTATGGAAATCGTAGTAGGGACTATCGATCGAAATCTTGACCTGCCGACCACCTTTTGTATAAGTCCAAAGATACGACTCTGGTGCCAACAAACGTGTATCGTCACGCATCTGATGCTCAAAATCGACTCGTTCCCAGCCGTTTAATGTCTTGGGAAGGTCTGCCTCCAAAGATTCCAAAAGGTCGCTTTCTGAATGGTAACTCAGAATGTCACCAGAAATCTTGACCCAAGTCAATCGAACCGCAAACAAAGCAAGCAAAGTAAACAACCCAATGAGTGCCAATCGGAAAACTGGGTTTGCTTCACTGGAACCTCGTTGATGGACCGATTTATTGATGGCCGAACCTTCCAAGACAGGTTCTTCGACTTGATCCGAAAGAATGTCATCGGCGCTTCGATTCAGCCCGTCAGACTGCCACGCGTTTAACGCTCGGTCCGTGCTCAATGCCAGTGCAAATATGAACAGGAATACTCCAAGGCCAAGCATCTCATGCGCTGTCCCGGTGGCAATTGACTCTGTCCAGTTGTCAGAAACATAAACGACGATTGCAATTCGCAACGCATTACCAACGATCACCCAAATAACCGTTTGGACCAGATTAAAAAGATGGCGCCAGAGTGGGTACCTGTTTACTACTCCATAGATCGAAATCGCTGCCATCGAAGAGAACAACGAGCGAACGCCGCTACACGCTTCTTCAGTAAAGAACTGCTTTTTCTCAGTTACCAGAATGACGCCTTCGCGGAAGTGTAGCTGCCCAAAAGCGTCCAAAACCCAACTCGCCAATTGACTAGCGATAAACTGCATCTGATTGATAAGTTTTAGATCCAGATTGGATGGCAACGGAACCACAAACAGAAACAACAACCAAGCCGGCAAGGATGCCATGACCCCCCGTTTTCCCCAACGATCAAAAACATAGACTCCAACCAGGAAGAGAAATGAAATGATCCAGAGAAACGGCGAATACGACAGAACAGAAACCGCAAGCAGAAGAATATTAACCGCTAACAACGCACACGTCTGTGATGACTGGCGAACGCCCGGCAGCCGAGTCACACGAGAGTAAATTAGCCAACCAGCGACCAACATCAAAAGCGGAAAAAACTGATAGTGGCCAACATTCCACATGCGTCGCGCGTATTCGATTCCAACTGGAACATGAGCAGCCAAGGCAGCTACAAACAGCCCATCAACCAGACGAAGTTGAGATTTGGATGAAACGGTGTTACTCATTAAATCAACTTTTGGAATGAAGTGGGCGCACGGTTAAGCTGGCTAAGATCAAGCCTTGAACCGAAGCTTAAGTAGCCGCTGGAACGGGATCGAGAGTGGTGATCGATGAAGACTCCTCGGCTCCCCACTCGTCTTTGGTAGGCACAACATCAGGCCGCAACAAATGGTAGACCCTGAGTGTTTGATCAATGACGATTCGTTCGTCGAATTCACGTTCGGCCTTTAGCCGACTCTCTGAACTCATTTTTTGACGAAGCGGTTCATCTTCGATCAACTGCGTAATCGCTTGGACGAGTGCATCTGATGAACGTGCGGGAATCATCAAACCGTTGATGCCGTCTTCAACCACATTTCGACATCCTGGAACGTCAGTTGTAATGATTGGCCGGCCAGTTGCCATCGCTTCCAAGAGCGATCTCGGTGTCCCTTCGCGGTAACTTGGCAGCACGACAATATCTGAATCCGCCAGTTTCTGACGAACGTCATTGACGCGTCCCATGTAATCAACCAATCCATCCTCTAGCCAACCCGCACACTCCTCAACGGTTGCACTCGATAAATTACCATTGTCGATATCGCCGCACATAGAAATTCGAAATGGAACGTTTTTGGATCGAAGCTCGCGAATCGCTTCCATCAATTCAAAGATCCCTTTTTCTCGAAGGAATCTTCCAACGTAAACGACGTGAATGGGATCGTTCTGAGGAAGCGGCTTTTCAGAAAAATATTCCAAAGCCACACCAGAGCCGTTTGTAATCGTTGAGCACTTGCTCACTTTGCCCGCGAAAGACTCAAGCTCACGAAGGTCGTCTGTGTTTTGAAGAATAACATGCGTGTTTTTCCCGGTGACACACCAGGCATACCATTTCATGGCAACCCAACGTGCGAAACGTTTTGTCATTCCCTTTTTTGGCGAAACGATGATGTATGGCAATCCGGTCACTGAGTTAACAATTCCCTTAACGCCCGAAAGCCGAGCCGCCGTCGTTCCATACAGAACTGCTTTGACCGTGTAGTGATGAACCAGATCTGGTTTGATCTGTTTATAGATTTTGCGTAACCGATGAACGGAGGCCATCTCAGTCGTGGGATTAAGACTTCGACGCTCGATCTTCCATGGGTGATATTTGATTCCCATCGCGACAAGATCGTCAACAAATTCATCTGGTGGAGCGACCGCATGAACCTCCGCACCCATCTCCAAAAGAGCCAATAAATGGTTCTTTCGAAAATGCGCTAGATTCCAAGCCGTATTGGCGGTGAAGCAGATTTTCATGGTGAAAAATACGGAACGAGGCGTTACTACTGACAGGAAGCTCAGGCTCCAGTCTACCCAAGAAATCCCTGAAATCCAGAGCTACCGGGTAAAGGCGTATGGCTTGGGAAGGGTTGAACGCCAGATAACCAAAAGAATCCCCAAAGCCAACAAGTTCTTTCCCCTCTCTCCCCTTAAGGATGCCATTGGGGACACTTCTGCGCCTCCCAATCAATCATTGATGCTGGCAGACTTCGTTCAGCTGTTAAGTTGTAAAAATTGACTACTCTTGGGTGGCCAATTCGTACCGAGTGTTGGCCAATCGTGCATGCATATCAGACTTTCCAAATTCTCCGATTTCACGGTAGGCATATGCGAGGCGTTCGTGGACGCCAGTTGAATTGTCTGATTGATCCAAAACTGATTCTAAAGTCTTGATGGCGTCGCCGAATTCTTTGCGAATCAAATAGATCTCCGCCAAAGACTCTTTGTAGGCGGGCTCCTTTGGCGCGTTTTTGATCGCTTCTTGATTTAAAATCAAAGCCCAATCGGAATCGGCATTCGTTTTAGACTTCGCAAAACCTAACCCCAAACGATAGGCTTTGGAACCAAACTGAGGATCAATTCGCCAAGCCTGACCAAGGTGCCAGTTAGCCTGATCTGGATCGCTTTTCTGATGATAAAGATGTGCAAGATTGACGTGATCAATCGCGCTCGAGTTCAAACCAGAAAGGATTTCCTGAAACTTCGATTCCAGTTCGTCAAAATTTGATCCGGTCGAATTGAGTTGAGTCATTTGAACCAGTCGCTCATAAGGAGCAGGTGACTCAAGATCCGCATTGATCGCTTGTTTCAGCAACCCAACTTGCAATTCGATTTCATTCTTGACCACGCCTTTTTCATACAGAATCACATAGAGGTTGGAAAGTGATCGCTTGAGAACAGGTGACGGTTGAAGCCTGAGCCCGACCTGCAATACCCGCTGGGCCTCGGCGTAATTTTCCATTTCAAGCAACACTCGAGTCAGCATCACACGACTGGAAATGTCCAGGGGCTGACTGACCAAGCGTCTCTTAAACTCCAATCTCGCGTTGGTTAGGGCATCCTCTCTAACTTCGTCCTGCTTGGTCCGCTCAGCCAATTTTGCTACTGAAAGATAAAGCGCCGGATAAGACTCGGCTGCTTCGTTGAGTAGCTGAATCGCCTTTTCAGGTTGGCCGCAAACTTCGTAGTACGCTGCCCAAGCTTGCTTGATCTCTGAGTCCGGTGTTCCGGAGTTTTCCAAATGAAATTTTAGCTGTTCTGTGTCCAGCGGTTGGCTATCTTCTTGATATTTGGAAACCAAATTAATGGCTTTCGTTCGGTGCCCTGGCTTATAGCCCACTCGGTCATCGGGCGCGAGGCGATCAAGAATTTGTTCCGCCTTTTCTCGCTCGCCCGTTCGTCCAAGAATAATGGACCAATG
>CAZQQR010000040.1:18151-25084 GCA_964595515.1 uncultured Pirellulaceae bacterium | reverse complement strand
CCAAAAACGCGCGAGTCCTAGTCTCTTACTCGTCGCCCGCCTTGAGCCATGGAGTCAAAGTCGGCTCGTAGGAACAAAGCTCAGACTCTGAGAAGTAAAGATTGATCTCTCGCTCAGAAGCTTCTGGGCCGTCCGAAGCGTGAACAAGATTCATTTGACGGCTACTGCTAAAATCACCGCGAATGGTTCCTGCTGCGGCTTTTAATCCGTTGGTGGCTCCCAGCATGTCACGGACGACGCGGATGACCTCTAGGCCTTCCAGGACCATCGCCACGACCGGAGCCCCTGTGATAAATGATTCCAAGCCCGGATAAAAAGGTTTCTCAACGTGCTCGGCATAGTGCTGTTTTGAGAGTTCAGGCGTCACCTGGATGAGTTTCATGGCGATAATGTTGATCGCTTTTTCCTCAAATCTTGTGATGATCTGCCCAACCAATCGTCGTTGAACACAGTCAGGTTTAAGTAGGATTAGTGATCTTTCCATCGCGATTTGCTTGCCTTCATTTGGAGATTAAACGGTCATATTTGGGGCTCTCGGTCATCGATCGCCCCACGAGGATCGGGATTCTATCAGAGAATTCCCCCTTTCGAAAACGGGAGATATCTGGGAAACTTTCCGCTACGTCGAGGGACTCATAAACCAGTTTCAGCAGCCGATTAACTCTGAAATCGGACCCTCAAATTCTTTGTCTCGTTTCATTCATTCGTCGACCAAGATTGTTTAGGATTGATTGTTTAAATTCTGTCCAAAGTCGACCTTCCTCAGGTGAACCCGGATTCGAGATCGGGGACCCTTCAAAACTGCCATGATAAGCAAACTGCCATGATAAGCGCTACTGATCAGTTTCCGCCAACAAACAAACCCTCTGAATCGCTTCCCGGGGTAACAGTCCGGTTAGCCGGTGACTCTGGCGACGGAATGCAACTGCTGGGAACTCAACTTACAAACACATCAGCTCTGGCTGGAAACGACGTTGCAACGTTTCCTGATTTCCCTGCCGAGATTCGCGCCCCGCGCGGAACGCGAGCTGGAGTCAGTGGATTCCAGGTTCAGTTTTCCGCCGAAGAGATTTTCACTCCCGGCGACGGACTGGATGCTCTCGTCGCGATGAATCCAGCGGCGCTCGTCACCAACCTCAGTGACCTAAAACGTTCGGGAATTCTGATCGTCAACTCAGACAGTTTCGAAGCCAAAGATCTCAAACTGGCGAAACTTGAAAACAGCCCACTCGATGACGGAACGGTTGAGCCTTATCGATTAATCAAAGTCTCAATGACCAGTTTGACCCGTGGTGCCGTCGAGCCGACCGGACTATCAGTCAAGCTTGCCGACCGATGCAAGAACTTTTTCGCAATGGGATTGGTGTTCTGGCTGTACGGCCGCGACGTCGAACCAACCCTTCGGTTTATCGACGCGAAATTTTCTTCTAAACCTGACATCGCCGAAGCAAACCGATTGGCCCTAAAAGCCGGTTGGCACTACGGCGAGACCACGGAAGATTTCGCTTCCACTTATCAAGTCCCTGCTGCCAACCTACCGGCGGGAACTTACCGCAACGTCATGGGCAACCAAGCGTTGGCTTGGGGACTAATCACGGCAGCCAAACTCAGTGACAAAGAACTGTTTCTCGGTTCGTACCCAATCACTCCTGCCAGTGACATCCTTCACGAATTAAGTAAGCACAAAAATTTTGGCGTTCGCACATTTCAAGCCGAAGACGAAATCGCCGCGGTTTGCTCTGCCGTTGGTGCTGCCTTCGGCGGAAGCATGGCTGTCACCACGAGCAGCGGCCCCGGAATCGCGCTCAAGGGCGAGGGAATGGGGCTTGGCCTGATTCTTGAACTTCCGATGATCGTGATCGACATTCAACGAGGCGGTCCAAGTACCGGCCTGCCAACAAAAACGGAACAGTCTGATCTGATGATGGCGATGTACGGTCGCAATGGCGAATCGCCACTGCCAATCATTGCAGCCAGCAGCCCGGGCGACTGTTTCGACGTCGCGATCGAAGCTTGGCGAGTGGCGGCAAAGTTCATGACGCCCGTGATTATCATGTCTGACGGATACATCGCAAACGGAGCTGAGCCTTGGGAGATCCCGGATGCTTCAGCACTTGAGAAAATCACGATCACACACCCAACCGAGCCTAATGACGGCGAGAACTTTTTGCCTTACAAGCGAAATGAAGACTTGGCCCGGCCATGGGCTGTCCCGGGCACGCCTGGCC
Source organism: uncultured Pirellulaceae bacterium (assembly GCA_964595515.1). Lineage (GTDB taxonomy): Bacteria > Planctomycetota > Planctomycetia > Pirellulales > Pirellulaceae > Mariniblastus. The sequence continues at coordinate 22,856 of CAZQQR010000040.1, read as the reverse complement.
TCATGCACCGAGTGGGTGGACTTGAAAAACAAGACGGCACCGGCAACGTCAGCTACGACCCAGACAATCACCAATACATGGTGGAAACGCGAGCTCGCAAAGTCGACATGGTGGCTGAGTTTGTCGATGAAATCGAGGTCGAGGGATCCGACAGCGGAACGCTGATCATCAGCTGGGGCGGGACGTATGGTGCCTGTCACACGGCGGTCAAACGTTGTATCGCCGACGGCTTAAGCGTTGGTCACGTTCACTGCCGCTGGATCAGCCCGTTCCCGCGCAATCTTGGTGACGTGATTAAAAAGTACGACAAAGTACTCGTTCCTGAACTCAACATGGGCCAACTGAGAACGCTGCTGAAACAACAGTACTTGGTTGACGCTAAAGGCTTGAACAAGATCAAAGGCAAACCGTTCCACGTTAGTGAAATTGTCGACGCGATCAAAGCGATCAGCTAGACCAACTCACATTCGGCTGCCTCACAAAACAAAAACTACTTTTAAATTTTGACGACACAATGAGCACAGATTTACCTGTATTAAAACCTGCTGATTACGCTTCGGATCAAGACGTTCGATGGTGCCCAGGTTGCGGTGACTATTCGATTCTTGCCCAGATGAAGAAAGTCCTTGCCGAAACTGGCGCGGCTCCCGAAAGCACTGTCTTCATTTCCGGAATCGGTTGTTCAAGTCGATTTCCGTATTACATGAACACTTATGGCATGCACAGCATCCACGGTCGTGCACCTGCGTTCGCGACTGGCCTTAAATCAACTCGACCGGAGCTTGATATTTGGGTCATCACAGGTGACGGCGATGGTTTGAGCATTGGCGGAAACCACTTCATGCACGTGCTTCGCCGAAATGTTGATCTCAACATCGTATTGTTCAACAACGCGATCTACGGTCTCACCAAAGGGCAGTATTCTCCCACGTCTAAGGTCGGTTCCGTAACCAAAAGTACCCCGCGTGGTTCAATCGATCATCCACTCAATCCGCTTTCGGTTGCGATCGCCGCCGAAGCATCCTTCGTCGCGCGTTCGATTGACACCAACATCAAGCACTTGGTTGCGATGCTGAAACGAGCGTCAGAGCACAAGGGAACTTCGATCATCGAGGTCTACCAAAACTGCAACGTCTTTAACGATGGGACTTGGGATTACGCGAAAAACAAAGCGACCAAGGAAGATTCGACTGTTGTGCTTGAGCACGGCAAACCACTTATTTTCAGTGGCGGCAAAAAAGGAATTCGACTGAACGGGTTCACTCCAGAGGTCGTCGATCTCGACAAAGTGGCTCAGGACGATCTTTTGTTCCACGATGAAAAAGCGCCCAATTCGCAATTGGCGTTTCTTCTTAGCCGCATGCGTCATCCGGAATTCCCCGAGCCGATCGGTGTCTTCCGAGCGTCCGAGCGTCCGACTTATGATGAGATGATCAACGGCCAAGTCGCCGATGCGAAAGCTGAAAAAGGCGACGGAGATTTGACGAAGCTATTTACCAGTGGCGACACTTGGAAAGTAACGGCTTAGCCCGTGCGCCTTCGGGGTTAGATCCGCCCGCTTGGGCCATACCAGGCTCAAGAGCGACTCACGGACATAGGCATGTTGGTCGATAGCCTGAACGGGCAGGGGCCAGCCACCTTTGCCCGCCTCGAAATAGCCCGAGCTAGTCTGGGTGGTTATTGTTTTTCAACTGTTGGATGAAATTCGTCAAAGTTGGGCGGACCGTGATGAGACACTCGCCCGTCCGCGATGAACTCTTAAAAAGTCGCGCATCACCTCAACAACACTCTCCCGCTTGCGGGAGAGTCGGGCTCTCAGGCCCGGAGAGGGCTTAACGGCGGAGAGGGTTTAACGACCGAGAAGGCTTGACGGCGGATACAACCAACCCCATTTCACGCCCACTAATTTCACGACCGTAGAAAAGTCGTTTTGAGCGTTCGCAGAAAACGCAGTCGCCTTCGGCTTGCCGTTAAACGATCTTGAGAATCCTCGCCTCCGAAAAGCTGGTCGAACACTTCCAAAAACCTCTCTATTTGCACAACCGTAGAAGGTAGTTTTGACCGTTCTCCGAAACGCAGTCGCCTTCGGCTTGCCGTTAAACGATTTTGAGCACCCTCGCCTTTACAAACCTCTTCATTTACTTGCAATCTCCGTTGGCACCGATCAGAATTACCGCAGTTTGATTGGGGGCTTTCAGACAGGAATCGACCCATTCCAGTGCTGTAATTCATTCGGAGGCGATCGTGGTTCAAGTTCGTTGCTATTCTCAAGTTCGTTGTAACTCGTTTCGCATTTTTGCATTTTCTCTTCTCTCTTTGCTGTTGATCAGCCAGACCCATGCGCAGTCTTGGGTTGCTAATGGGCCGTCGGAAATTACAGGCGGCCAAGTCGAAGGGATTACGGACCGACCAGTTAGCGGCGCGATGCACACAGTAATCGCCCATGCTACCGACGCAGACATTCTCTACGCCGGTGGAACCAATGGCGGGCTTTGGAAAACAACCAATGCGACTTCTGGGAATCCGAATTGGACCAGTCTCATTGACGACCAATCTTCACTTTCGATCGGAGCGTTGGCCTTTGATCCAACCGACCTTACTGGCAACACGATCATTGCTGGAAACGGGCGTTACGGTTCGCTTGGCCGAACCGGCGGAAGACGCGACGGTATCTTGCTTTCCACTGACGGAGGTTCGAATTGGAACCGAATCGGCGGAACAATGTCGGGTAAAAACATTTCGGGATTGGCCGTTCGCGGAAACACAATTGTGGCTTCGGTAAACGTTGCTGACTCGTTTACGTTTGGCAACATTGGGATTTTCCGAAGCACCGACGGCGGAGCAAACTTCACTCAAATTTCAATGGGTAATGGATCCGCGACCGGACTTCCCGGTGGAGTCAGCTACGACTTGGCGTCGGATCCGACCAATAATGCGACGATGTACACGTCCGCGATCTTTGCCGAAAACGTGGGGGGAGCAAACGGAGTTTACAAAACAGATGACACGGGTTCGTCCTGGACCAAAGTCAGCAACGCGGCCATGGATGCGTTAATCACCAACAGCACCAGCAATGTAGAAATGAGTGTTGGTAACGCCGGACAAGTGTTCGCAGGCATCACAAACGGCGGTCGCTTGGAAGGAATTTTTCGATCGGGCGACGGCGGTGCGACTTGGACTCAATTGGATACTCCGGTCACATCCGAGCCGGGCGGTGATGTTGGCACGAACCCCGGCGGAGGAAAAGGCCCACAAGACGGAACCCCCGAAGAAATCGCGGGTGGGCAAGGCTCCATTCACATGTCGATTGCAGCCGACCCCAACAATCCGAATATCGTTTACGTCGGCGGCGATCGACAACCGGGCCCCGGAGAAGCTGGAATCACTAGTTGGCCAAACTCTATCGGCGCCAGCAATTACACAGGCCGGTTATTCAGGATCGATGCTTCACTGGCAAGCGGTTCCCAGGCTTCGCCGTTGACGCACCGAGGCGGAACGTCGGGCAATACGAGTACGCTTAGCAACTCATCGCCACACGCTGACTCGCGCGAAATTACGTTTGATGCCAACGGAGACATGATTGAAGTGGATGACGGCGGAATTTATCGCCGGACCAACCCAGATGTGGATAACGCCGGTGATTGGTTTTCTTTGAACGGAGACATCACAACGACCGAATTTCACAGTGTCGATTGGGACCAAAACTCGAACATCATTTTCGGTGGAACCCAAGACGTTGGGACACCAGAGCAAACGGCGACTGGCAGCGGCAACTACCGAACAGTCAGTCAGGGTGATGGCGGCAAAGTTGCGTCGTTTGACAACGGCGACGGGACATCAACGCGTTATACGAGTTTTCAAAATCTGGGTGGTTTCCGCAGACGTGTTGTTGATGCGAACAACAATGTGATCAGTACTTCTTTTGCTTCGCTAAACGGAATGGGTGCCGGCCAATTTTATGCTCCGATCGAAGTCAACCAGTTCAACGGAGACCTTTACATTGGCGGCGCTGACAACGTCTACATGTCGACCGATGGTGGCAACAATGTTGTGGCGATCAACGACTCAACAGACGAAAACGTTTCATCACTCGATTCTGGCGCTGCGAATAACTTGAACGCCCTCTGGGTCGGACGTGGAGACAGCCTGTTCTACGGCAACACGGCGGGGCGACTGGAATTGCGAACGACGGCGGGTGGAGATTTGAACGAAGTCACTGCCTACGGTGGAACACAGGTGGTCGACCTAGCAATGAACGAGTTGGATTTTATGGACCTGGTGGCTAGCGACATTTCGAATATTTTCTTCACCGATGACGCGGGTGGAAGCTTTACTGATGTGACGGGAGATCTGTTCAGTTTTGGCGGCGAAGACATCTGGTCCGTCGAAATGATGGAAATTTCGGGCGTTGATGTATTGTTCGCCGGATTGCGTACAGGCGATGTTTACTTCACTTCCAGCTTGTTGGGACTGGGCAATTGGAATTTGCTAGGCGATCTTCCCAATGCACCTGTCCGGGATCTTGAATACAACAGCCAAGACGATATTCTGCTGGCTGGCCTCCAAGGACGTGGCGCGTTTGCGTTTGGAAACATCAGCGCGATTGCGGCGATACCCGAACCTTCTGCGTTGGTCGTTATCGGGATGCTTGGACTGGCTGGCATGTCCCGCCGAAGAAGATTGTAAGTTGAAGGGATTGTTAGTT
>CAZQQR010000040.1:16880-18051 GCA_964595515.1 uncultured Pirellulaceae bacterium | reverse complement strand
CCCGCCCAGCGAATCCAACTCAAAAAAACGTGTCCTGGTTTTGGGTGAATTTGGCGTTCGCAACGGTGGCGAAAACTCTTTGTTGTCGGTTCTTCCGTCGTTGGTGAAATCCGGTTGGGAATTTCATTCAGGCGTGATTCCAGATTCTGAATTCGCAAATGGTTTAAGTGAGATTGGAGTCATCAATCATCACTTTTCAACCAAGGACGAAACTGGAACGCGGAAACAGCAATCGGAGATCCGTGAAAACATCGCGGATCTAATCGCTCGGGTTCGGCCAGTTCTAATCCACAGCAACAGTCTTGCGACCAGTCGACTTGTTGGGCCAGTTTCCGCTGAGTTAAAGATCCCGGCCTTGGGTTATTTGCGGGACATCATGAAGCTCAGCAAAAAAGCAATCGCAGACATCAACCTGAACGACCGGTTGATCGCGGTTTCCAATGCGACGCGGACTTGGCATTTGGAACAGGGCATCGAGCAGCACAAAACGTTTGTTGTTCACAACGGCGTGGATGACAAGGTCTTTTTCCCGGCAACCGATTCTAGCTTCCGTAAACAACTGAGCGTTGAACTTGGAATTCCTTTTGAAAAACCGGTATTACTTTTCGTCGGTCAGATAGGAATGCGAAAGGGCGTCGACGTATTGATTGAAGCGTTTCTGAAAATTGCCCAGAAGGTTTCGGGAGTTCAACTGCTGATTGTTGGCGAGCGCAATTCTCAGAAACAGGAAGCCATCGAATACGAACAATCGCTTCACCAGTTGGTGGATAAGTCGAATTTTTCGGAACAAGTTCATTGGCTTGGTCGGCGAACCGACGTCGCAAACATCATGCGAGGCTGTGATCTTTTAATTCATCCCGCACGCCAGGAACCACTTGGCCGCGTCCTCTTAGAATCGCTCGCCAGCGGGTTAGTTCCGCTTACTACCGACGTGGGAGGATCGGCGGAAATTCTTGTTGGCGACGAATTGGAGAAACTACTTTTGCCAAAAGACGATGTAGTAGCGTTTGCTGATCAAGGTGTTTCGCTGATTGAAAATACGGCTCAACAGGAACGATTGGTAAAGTTGTGTGTTGAGCGAGCAAAAGGAGCCTTTGGAGTAAAAGCTTGCGCAGACTCTCTGGCCAGACACTATCGTCAGATCTCCACTGGCATTTAAGTCTCAATTGGC
>CAZQQR010000040.1:14983-16780 GCA_964595515.1 uncultured Pirellulaceae bacterium | reverse complement strand
CAATTGGCGAGGCAATGAGCGCCGTGACGAACTTGACATGGCGGAACTTAAGCAGCAAAACTTGCCAAAAGTTCCGTACTTACGATTACTTACGAGCTTTTGCTTTCTGAGGGTTCTTCAAAAGTCTTGACGACTTTTGCTACGTCGAGAAGGCCAATCCTGTTTCAAAACTAAATGACGTTCACGCTTACGTTGTTCGATCCCCCATTATTGGATTAACCAATCTAGAGTTGGTAGTGTCGCTTTTTGAAAGTGCTAGTTGACAATTGCGAATCCAGCGACACCAACTGACAATCATCGGTCATACAAAGTCAAAAAAGCGAATTACGCACCAAACTTTGGCAGGTCTCGGTGGCACAAATGTTCCACTATTGGTTCGCTAATCGATTGCCAAAGGTTGAAGTTTTTGCGACGTGGTGCGAGAATAAAAGCGACCGAGAATCCGGAAACCAGTCATGCCCACCATTTCAAAAAATGACTTCATTGATGGCCTCAAGAAGAGTGGCGTCATTGAAAAACCTCAACTTGAGGAATGGCTTGCCAAGTGCAAGCTCGACTCTGTTCAGGAGGTTGCGACGTCGCTTGTAAAAGACAAACTGTTGACGAAATGGCAAGCCAAATACTTGCTGTCGGGTCGAACTCGTCTGGACATTGGCAGCTACCGTTTGCTGGAGCGAATTACACGAGATGAACTAGGCGATCGCTTTCTCGGATTTCATACTTCATTGGCCAGAAAAGTTGTCATCCAAGTACTGCCAGCTGAGCTTTCCAAGAACAAAGATAGTTTCAGCGGGTTCATCAAAAAAGCGAGCGACGCGGCAAAGCTTGACCACCCAAATCTGATCCATGTGTATGACATCGATCAAGAAGGCGGAAGGTATTTTCTCGTCACTGAATTTTTAGAGGGAGAATCGCTCGCTGAAAAATCAAAGAGTGAAATAACTGAGTCGCTTACTGCGAAAATGGTTGAGGAATCCATCACGGGTCTAGAACACGCCCATGACAAAGGCGTGGTTCATGGTTCGATCATGGCATCCGATGTTATGTTTTCAAAAAGCGGTAAGTGCAAGATCAGCCACATCGCGATTTCTGAGCTTCGAAACCAAACAGATGCAGCGCCAAATCCGAAGGATGACTTTAAAGCGATTTCCAAACTTGGAATTTCAATGCTTGGGAAGATTCCAGAAGAATCGCGAGCTGCGAATTTTGGAGAGCTTGTCGGCATCGTTAAAAGTATAAAGAGTGGGGAATTAGAGGCGATTCAAAAAGCCAAAACGGCACTCACACAATTTTGTATTGAAACCGCAGACAGTACTTTTGCCGAAGACCCACTGGCGAACGTCGAAGGGAACATCCTTCCTGCCACCACCCGCCCATCAAAGAAAAAAACAGAGCTGGATGAGGAGGAGCTAGTCGAAGAACCTGTACCAGGAGCTTTTCACGCCCTTTGGAAAAACAATCCAGTCGCCGTCATCGCAACGGCGGTCGTTGCCGGAATTCTTTTGATCGGCGGCTCCGCCTTCGGCGTAATGTCGATGCTCGGCAAGGATGATCCGGTCGTAAAAACACCGATCAAAAATTCAGGCAACCAGATCGCTGTCAAACAACCAAAGGTTGAAACCAAGATCCCTGAACTTGGCAAAGGCAACGGACAACCAGACTTCGCCGACACAAAAGCAATGGAAGCTCAAATTGCGAACATCGTTCTTGCCGAAGAGAAGAAACCAAAACGGCGAGGCAAGAAGAACCAAGGTCCCAAACCTAACAAAGACCAGGCTCCCAAAGATGCGGTCGCAA
>CAZQQR010000040.1:8175-14883 GCA_964595515.1 uncultured Pirellulaceae bacterium | reverse complement strand
CCCAAACCTAACAAAGACCAGGCTCCCAAAGATGCGGTCGCAACAAATGCGGTCGAAAAAAATACGGTCGCGAAAAATGAGGCTGGCGCTCCAGAGAACACCAACTCGACGACGCCCGTTTCTCACACTCCATCAGTCGAAAACGACGATGGCCCTTCCATCAACAACGCTTCGATGGACGCGTCAAAAGAAACAAAGCCAGTTATCCCCGAGCCACTTGAGAGAATTTTTGGAATCGGTAACGCAACGCAACAACGATTTTACGAGAATGAAATCATGACGTTCGAGCAATTGGGCGGCTTAAGCGTTGAACAAATCAAGGAAATGCTTCCGAAAACTTACACGTCGCGAAACAGCGATGAGGATCTTTTAAAATGGGTCACGGATGCAAGAAAATTTGCAGGGATGAAAGACCTTGACCCATCCGCTGGAACTAATGCATCCACGAGTTCTAGTTCTGGAAAACCAGATGCCAAATCTGATCCGAAAAAACAGGCAACTAATGATGAACCGCTCAAGACATTCCCACGGCTCACTGAACTTCCCGCCGTTTCGGATACTGAAGAAATTAAAATTGCTCCACTTTCAATTAAGAAAACCTACCTGCTTGGAGCAGAATTGGTTTGCGAAGAAGGGATGTCCAAGACGCGTCTGATTTTTGAATTGACGCGTGGTGACAAAGCGGGCGACGGCACGTCGAAAGAGAACAAGCAAAAATGGTATGCCGGTGTCAAACGACGTGCATCAGAGAAACCAACTAACATTGGTGTATTCAGAAAATCAGAAGATGCTTTTCACTTTCAATGGTTGCCCGAAGCCGAAAAAAACAAGTACTCTGAGTTTCTTCGGAACTGCTTTTTGCGGCTAACTCTACCGGACGAAACGCAAACCTTTGTTTCGCTTCGAAAACCAATGAAGGTCCGCGACCTCAGACTAACGCCAGAAATTTTGACGAACAAATTGGAGTTTTCCATTCCGGCAATGCCGCATCCTGAAACGATCGTGGTCGAAGTAACGCCACTTCGCGTCAAAGATACTGAAACAACTGTGGTTCGACCGAGGATCGAGAAGGGACTACCCGCCCAAATTTACTTGAAGAAAAACGACAAAACAGGGTTCCTCCGAATTCAAGTCGCAGGCGATATCAAATCAAAAATCCGACTTCAATCTAACTTGATTTTGTTGATTCAGGATCAAGCGAACCCCGTGACTGACCTAAGTGTCTTCAACACGTTGGCGAATCAGCTGGACCAACAAAGGCAGTTCAGCGCAGGACAACTTGCGGTCGCCACGAAAGAAAACAATGCAGGTAAGAAAAAAGAGTGGCAAACAAAAGTTAACAAAGCCGTTTCTGCAAACGAATTGCTGCTTCTTTATCGAGACGTTTTGGAAAAGCTATGGGGAAAACCAATTTCGATTCGAGTCTATTCAAAACTGGGCAGCTATCAGTTGATGTTGGCTGTAACCGATCCAAAATTAGAACAACCCAAAAAGCGCCGATAGACTTTGTCCAATAGCCGTTTTTGTGATTGGCTAAATTTTAAAAAACTGCCGATCCTTAATCAGGCAGGAACAATTCCGTCTCACTGACGGTTCTTTTTTAGACGAAAGCAGCAATGATTCGCGTAGGTATTGTGGGTGCGACCGGGTACACCGGTCTAGAGCTTTTAAAAATTCTTCTTCGACACCCAAACGTCAAAGTCACCCGCCTCACCTCACGCGATGAAACAAATCCAACGCTCGGAGACGTCCACCCAGAACTTCGCCAGCGCATTGATGTGCGATTCAGTTTGCTGGATATCGAAACCTTTGCGAAAGACGTGGACTGTGCGTTTTGCTGTCTACCACATGCTGCATCCGCCGAGATCATTTCAAAACTCTTGGCTACGGGGATCAAGGTCGTTGATTTTAGTGCCGATTACCGGCTCAATGATGTTGAGACGTTTGAGTCGTGGTACAACGTGACTCACCCGGACCCGGAACGAATTGGATCCGTCCCCTACGGACTGCCAGAACTTTTTAGAGATCGAATTCAATCTGCAAAACTGGTGGCGAATCCAGGTTGTTTTCCAACGAGCGCACTGCTTCCGCTGGCGCCGCTTTTGCAAAACGAGATGATTGAAAAGTCTCCGATCATTATCGACTCAAAAACTGGCATTTCGGGCGCAGGGCGCAAAGCAAATCTGAAATTTCATTTCCCAGAATGCAACGAATCGATTGCGGCTTACGGAATTGGAACACATCGTCACATGCCGGAAGTCGATCAAATCCTGGCGAGGTTTACCGGCACTTCCGTCGAATCAATTTTTACACCTCACATTGTTTCGATGGATCGCGGAATTCTTTCCACCATTTATGTTCGGGGCACCAATGGAAACGATGCGGCACAGCTCCAATTGGCTTTAAAGAAATTTTACGCCGACGAGCCATTTGTTCGGATCACCGATACAGTGCCTTCGGTCAAAGCCGTGTCGCATACCAATTTCTGTGATATTTCTGTTTCCAACAGCCGTGACATGGTCGTGATCGTCAGCGCACTCGACAACCTGATTAAGGGTGCTTCGGGGGCGGCAGTGCAGAACTTCAATTTGATGCACGGACTGCCTGAAACTACGGCTTTGTTCTAAAATCTGGCCGTCTCAAATTTAGTCTCTTTGCCGATAACACAAACCGCGATTCTCTACGATGAAACTCCCTCTTGGCATCCGATTCAGTGGCGTGGCCTGTGGAATCAAACCCTCAAAAACGCTTGACCTCTCCCTGATCACGACTGATCGCGATGCAGTTGCAGCGGGTGTTTACACTCAGAATCTTGTTCGGGCGGCAAGCATTGATTGGAATCGCGCGATCACGCCGTCGGACTCATTTCGCGGGTTGGTAATTAATTCCGGCAACGCAAATGCATGTACCGGTTCACAAGGAATCCAAGACAACGAAATAATGGCGTCTGAGGTGGCGAAACTGATCGGTGTTGAGAAAGCACAAGTCTGCGTTTTGTCGACAGGCGTGATTGGTCATCAACTCCCGATGGATCTGGTGACTGCAGGAATCGCTGACGCTGCTGAAAAAATTGGAGCAGAGGAAGCGGACTTTCAACTTGCTGCCAAAGCGATCTTAACGACCGACAAAGGCCCGAAAACAATTTCTCGTTCGATCACTCACCAAGATCTCACGTATCAATTATCGGGTATGGCCAAAGGTGCCGGAATGATCGGCCCCAACATGGCAACAATGCTGGCGGTCATGATGACGGACGCAAAACTTACACCTGCTGACGCGCAGCGATTGCTCTCCCAAGCGGCCCACCAATCGTTCAACAGAATTAGTGTCGAAGGACACACCAGCACCAACGATGCGCTAATTTTAATTTGCTCTGGTGCATCCGAAGTTCAGCTCGAATCAGAGCAGGAGCTTATCGAATTCGGGCAGCATCTTACTCAAGCCTGTATTGAATTGGCGAAACAAATCCCCTCTGACGGCGAAGGAGCCAGTCACTTGGTGACTCTAAATGTCTCCGGTGCAGAATCAGAGGACGCCGCGGATCAAGTCGCTCGCACGATCGCAGCGAGCGCCTTGGTAAAGACTGCTTTTACTGGCAACGATCCGAATTGGGGCCGAATTGTTTCCGCCGCAGGATACAGCGGCATTCCAATCTCGGTTGACGATACAGACCTTTCCATCAACGGCCACTCGGTGTTCAAATCGGGCCAACCAGATGACTTTGACGAATCGACGGTGAGCGATTCAATGAAAGCGAACTTTGAAGTGGTCGTCGATCTAAAAATCGGAACAGGACCTGGAAGTGCGACACATTGGACCAGCGATCTTACGGTTGACTATGTCCAGTTCAATTCCGAGTACACGACCTAGCTAGTGGTCGGTTATAGGTAGAGTTTGAGGTAGTGGACGAGGCTACGAGTCCTTTCGAGCCAACAAAGTAATGGATTCGTAACCTCGTCCACTACGGTCAATCCGAATTTTTTGTTTTGACGAACCACTACGCGTGTTTAGTTCTTCTGCCGGGACTTTTGCGAATTTTTTAGCGTCACCAGCATGTCGATCGAAGTGCCGAAGGAATAAACGGAAGAACCCGTAAAACTTTGCCAGGTTTCCGTTGAAATCCCTTCTCGGCAGTAACTTAAACGGCAGATCAATGATCCAAACCTATGTTTCGCCAGTGGCTGACCGAAGCCACTATCAACAAGGCTTTCTCACCCCGTGTTGGGCGAGGTCGCGAATGATTCGCGACCTCGCTTTTTTCGTGCTTTTAGCGGTTTGGCACGAACGCCGAAATCTAGTATCAGTGCGCCATCCCAACGCGTCCTAAGTTGTCCCAGACTGGCATTCCTCGGTCCTTTGTTGAAAATACCCGCATGGGTTATTTGCGCGGTTGACATCTGCCAGAACCTACATACCCTTTAAAGACTAAATTTAGGCAAAAGTCTGAGCAGGACGATCCGGGGAAAAAATGACTGAAGATGATCTTGTCGATCCATTGAGCGCACCAGCAGGTGACGACGCTCCAAAAGCCAAAGTCGAAGAGCCTGTTGAAAAACCGGTCGAAGACACCATGGCCCCGCCTTCGGATGAGCTCGATGTCGAGTTTGTCGATGAATTTGACGCCGAGGATTTCGACGAAGACTTCGACGATGATTTTGAAGAAGAAATCGAAGGGGAGTACAACCTCCAAGACGATTCCTACGGAGAGGTTTTCGACAAAGAGTTTGGGCATCTAACCGACCCAACACGAACTCCGCCCAAAAAAGCTGCTGAACCGAAGAAGAAGCCAGAAAAGAAAAAAAAGAAGTAACATTGAATCTGTGATCTCAATTTAGAGAGCAAGTCGTTTCACCATCCAGAATGACTGGTACGTTTGGCGATGAAGCTCCAACTGGCGCTACAGAAGGAGACGGTCAATTTCAAACTGACAAAGCTTCCAAGCTTTCAAGGCTCTATAGGACAATGAGTTCAACAATCGCAGCACCTTCTGCATACAGAAGGTGCTGTTTTTTTTGGAAACACAATGGAAAAATACATCATCATAATTGTCGCTGGTCTGCTGCTTTTGGGTGGGATTGTTCCGGTAGTTCAGCAATATCGAGCGAGGGCACGGCTACACAAGTTCTTTTCCAACGATAGGATCGACCGGACAAAGCTGAGACAAGAAACTTCGTTTCGAACGGCGCGCAAAGGCACCCGCCGCAATCCAATTATCGTTTGGAATTTGTTGGATCGTCGAGAACGCGAAACGAATGCGAAAGCTGGAGGCAAGGAAGGTGTTGACAACACTCGCCTTCGATTATTCGTTGGACCGCCAAAATCAATTTGGTCATCCAAGCCAACCTTGCGAATTCATCGGGTAGTTTCAGAAGTTCATGAATCTGAAACAGTTGCCAGAAAAGAGTTCGAAGATTTCCTCGCAAAGTATTTGGTAGTTGAGTGTGGTTTTGAAGAACCAGTCTTAACTACGGAGGTATACACTGAATCGGAACATCAAGCCCAAATCAAATTGCTCCAAGGAGAAGCCACTGCGACCTACTTGGATGCTGAGGGGGTCGAACGAACAATAGTAAGGCACATCTCTCCGCACGAAAAGGAATCTTAGTTCGCAGCGGATTGAGCCTTCTCCGTCCAAGCCCTCCCTGAGGAAATCTTGCACTTGTTTCTCAATCCAGTCATCGCAATTGCCAGGGCGACCATAGCACCAGCAACTCAGTTCACGCGATGGTACACCGATCAACGCGATGTCTTTCACTTGGCGTCACCGTCTGGTCACGCCTTTATCGCCAAATGGCTGACTTATTTCTTCTGAAATGGCAAATGTCCGCGATGCTCTACAGTTTTCAATATGTAGACCTCCGAAATTGGGTAGGCTGACAGGTTCGGCCTCGACCTCTTGAAACCAAATTTCGGATTGGAAGCTTGAATGAACTCTCATGAACTTACCGTCGAGGAGCTTCAACAGCAGGCAACCGAATTGTTCCGAAACGAAATTGGCGTGTGGGAAGCACGTTGGGAATTTCTTTCTCCCAGTGGAGAAATTACGGCGGAAGCCACCGGGACTCAAACCATGAGCTTTGCCATTTCTGACCGCGTCATGTTGGTTGTGATGGACGTGCCTCAACTTTCCATTAAAAGCGTCACTCACCGGTTCTTTCAACCAAGCCAGAAACGAATCCTCTGGATTTCGGTCGACAAAGAAGGCGATCAGTGGACGTTCATCGAGGATCCCAATAAAAACGTTGGCACGTCGCTTCCACACATAAACGAAGACGGCTCAACGTCTTGGCTGAGATTCACTTCCTTGAGACAAGAACTGAATGAGTCGGATGTACTAATGGAGTTGACGCAGGATCAAGAAACCTGGATTCCAATTTTTCGGCAATATCGCGATCGTAGAATGTCTTAGAGATGCCGAATCGAATTTACACCTAGGAGCCATCTGGCTAGTGAGGTTCGATTGCCTCATTTACAGAAATCATGCGTTTCGCGATAATTGAAGTCGGAAATGGCGTTGGGTTGATGAGTGCTGTTTGAAAACCTGAGAGTGAATTCAACGAATCTGCTTGACGGACCACTAAGCATTCCAGCCAAACTCGCATGAGTCCATTTGCACGATTTCCCAAGTTAACGCTTCGCTAAAGTTCACTTGCAAAAGTTCGCTTTGCTAAATTTTTTGTTTGAGCCAAACATGTCAGATCAGTTTGA
>CAZQQR010000040.1:0-8075 GCA_964595515.1 uncultured Pirellulaceae bacterium | reverse complement strand
TTTGTTTGAGCCAAACATGTCAGATCAGTTTGATGATAATTCAAAACCGTTTCGTCCAGTTGGAGGCGGTGTTCGATTCCCAGAACAAGAAGAATCAATTCTTGAGTTCTGGAAGCAGAATGAAATCTATGACAAATCGTTGGTTCAAAGAAAGGGCGGACCCAAGTATGTCTTTTTCGAGGGCCCACCAACTGCCAATGGCAAACCTCATCCTGGTCATTGCCTGACCCGGGCAATCAAAGACGTGTTTCCTCGTTATCGAACGATGCGTGGATATTACTGTGAACGAAAAGCTGGCTGGGACACTCACGGACTGCCGGTCGAGGTCGAAGTCTGCAAAGAGCTAGGGATTCACTCCAAAGAAGAAATCGAAGCCCACGGCGTTGAGCCATTCATCCACAAATGCCAGGAAAGCGTCTGGCAGTACATGCAAGAATGGGAACGACTGACGGAACGGCTCGGATTTTGGGTCAAACTTGATGACGCTTACGTGACGTATCACCAAAGCTACGTGGAATCCGTTTGGTGGTCACTAAAAAGTTTGTTCGACGAGGGCATGCTTTACCAAGGCCACAAGATCATCTGGTGGTGGGCTCAAGGTGGCACCGCGCTCAGCAGTGGCGAAGTCGGGCAGGGTTATCGCGAGGTCATGGACCCTTCTGTTTATGTATTGTTTCCTCTGGTCGACCGCGAGAATACAAGCCTGTTGGTATGGACGACGACGCCATGGACATTGCCAAGCAATCAATTCGCCGCCGTCAACGAAGACATCGAGTACGCAACGGTCTGGGATGAAGAGCTTGGCCAAAACATCATCTTCGCCAAAGACTTGGTCGAGAAGATCAGTGAAAAAGTCAAACGTCCGCTTGAGGTCAAATCCACAGAGCAGGGGAGTGCGTTGGTTGGGCAGCGATATCTGCCGCCGTTCGACTACTACTACAAAACGCTCGGCGAGCAGACGGGTAAACTCAAAGACGGCGGCGAGCAACATGTCGCTTGGCGCGTGACTTCCGCCAACTTTGTCACGACCGACAGCGGCTCAGGCGCGGTCCACGAAGCGCCGGCGTTCGGTGAAGTCGATTATGAATTGCTGATCGAAGAACAATCCCGCTTCGTTGATGACGAAGGGCCACAAATGATCTGCGCGGTTGGCCCCAACGGAAAATTTACGGACGAAGCTCCTGACTACCAAGGCGTCTGGGTCAAGGACGCGGACAAACCAATTGCGCGCCGACTTAAAGACGAGGGCAAGCTTTACCACCAGGAACAATACAAACACGACTACCCATTCTGCTGGCGGGCCTCCGACGATCCGCTAATTCAGTATCCGCGAAAAAGTTGGTTCATCCGAACCACAGAATTCAAAGACGAAATGGTGGCCAACAATCAGAAAATCAATTGGCTTCCTGAGCATATTCGAGACGGGCGATTCGGTAACTTTCTCGATTCAAACGTAGACTGGGCGCTTTCGCGTGAACGCTATTGGGGAACGCCGCTGCCAATTTGGGTGTGCGACAAGACAGGTAAAAAAGAAGCGATGTCTTCCTACGACGAGTTAATTGCCAAACCAGGTGCGACTGGAATGGAAGTCTGGGACAAAGCAAAGGCTGCCAATCCAGAGCTTCCTGATGACCTCCGAGTACACAAACCGTACATCGACGAAATCACTTACGACTCGCCATTTGAATCTGGCGGCAAGATGATTCGTGTGCCCGAAGTCATCGATTGTTGGTACGACAGCGGTGCGATGCCATTCGCACAATGGGGCTTTCCGCATCAGGGAGCTGAGCAGTTTGAATCTCAATTTCCAGCAGATTTCATCTCTGAGGCTCTCGATCAAACCCGCGGATGGTTTTATAGCCAGCTTGCGATCAGCACCATGTTGTTCGGCAAGAAAGGCGTTGCCAAGAAAACAGAAACCTATCCTCACCCGTTCAAGAATTGCATCGTGCTGGGACTGATGCTTTCGGAGTGGTGGGAAGACAAAAACAAAACCATCTATTTGTCGCCAGAAGAAGCCAAGGCCGCACCTGAAAAGACCTCTCAAAAGGTCGGCAAGATGTCCAAGAGCCTGAGGAACTATCGTGCTCCTCAAGAAATCTTTGATGTCTACGGAGCCGACGCGCTCCGGTGGTACTTCTTTGCGAAACAACCTCCTTGGACTTCGATTCAATACAGTGAACGGCAGATCAAGGAGAGCATTCCTGAGTTCCTATTGAGACTCTGGAACGTGTATAGCTTCTTTGTGCTCTATGCGAACATCGACGATTTCTCCCCTACGACAACGGGCAGTGGCGATCAATTGACATCCGACAAATTCGTCGGCGCAAAAGGTTACCGCGCGGTGGCGGAGCGAGGAGAACTGGATCGCTGGATCACTAGCGAACTGAATCGAACGCTTGGCGATGTGATCTCGAACATGGACGCCTACGACAATTATACGGCTTGCTCGCAAATCTCAGATTTTGTTGACTCGCTCAGTAATTGGTACGTTCGTCGAAGTCGCGATCGTTTTTGGGCAAGCGACACTGACTCGCCGGAAAAACTGGACGCCTACTGGACGTTGCTTGAGTGTTTAATCGTCACCACAAAAATGGTCGCTCCGTTCGTTCCGTTCCTGGCCGAAGCAATCTGGCAAAACCTCGCCACTCCATTCGAAGGGGTGACCGAAAGCGTTCATCTGACGGATTACCCTGAACCCAACGTCGACCTTATCGATGCCAGTTTGCTTGAGCAAATGAACTGCCTCCGCGACATCGCTTCGTCAGGCCGTTCCGCCCGAGCTGCCTCAAAATTAAAGGTCCGCCAACCACTGTCGGGTGTAACCGTCATCTTGAACGATACCGGAATGCAATCATGGCTGGAGACTCATGTAGAGATTTTGAAAACAGAACTCAACGTGAAGGATGTGGAGTTTGCGGCGGACGCGGACAAATATGTGACCTATCAGATCGTGCCAAACTTCAAACGGCTTGGCCCCAAGGTTGGCAAGCTGATGCCCAAAGTCAAACAAACGTTGGCTTCGGCGGACGGGGCTTCGTTGCTCGCTGAACTGAACAGCTCTGGCAAAGTTAACATCACGGTCGAAGAACAATCCATCGAGTTGACCGACGAGGACATCGAAGTTCGATTGGCTGCAAAAGAAGGCTGGGCCGCCGCCCAGGGAGCTTGCGGAGTCGTCGTTTTGAATACGGAGCTAACACCAGAGTTGATTCGTGAAGGCCTCGCGCGTGACCTCGTTCGGCTTGTTCAGGATCGCCGAAAAGAGATGGACCTTCAGTTCACAGACCGGATTAATCTGGGCATCGTCAGCGACTCCGATGATCTCAATCAAGCCATTGATGAGAATCGCGGTTACATTTGCGATGAGACGTTGGCGGTTTCATTGGTTCCAAATGCGTTAGAGAACACGGAATCGGTAGAACGAGAAATTGGCGATACGAAACTTTCAATGTACTTGAACGTCGCGACGCAAGAGAGTTAATTCAAATGTCAACTCAATTTTCACTTGCGATCCTCATCTCTGGTGGGGGCACGACGCTGAAGAATTTGATCGACTGGCGATCTCAAAACAAATTGCGAGCAAAAATTGACCTCGTGATTTCAAGCTCCCCAACCGCAGGCGGGTTGAAATTCGCTGAATCATCCGAAATTCCAAACAAGACGATCGTTCGTCGAGAGTTTGAGGATACGAGTTCGTTCAGCGAAGCGATCTTTGAACAGTGCCGTGCGGCCAACATCGACCTCGTTGTCATGGGAGGCTTTCTCAAACGAGTCAAGATTCCGCATGATTTTGAGAACCGAGTGATCAACATCCACCCGAGTTTGATTCCGTCGTTTTGCGGCAAAGGAAATTACGGAATTCGCGTGCACCAAAACGTCATTGAATACGGTGCAAAGTTAAGCGGTTGTACCGTCCATTTTGTAGACGACCAGTATGATCACGGCCCGATTATCGCCCAAGCGACGGTACCCGTGCTTTCAGCCGATACACCCGATGCATTGGCGGCTCGAGTATTTGAAAAAGAATGTGAACTGTACCCGCAGATCGTCAACGCTATCGCAGACGGAACCGTCAACATCGATGGACGCAAAGTCGCGATTGATCAGCTGAACTAAGAATTCTATTTCTACCTGTCCGACTGAATTGCGAACATGCCCGACATTCAACAGCTCAAAGAACGAATTTGCGAGATTGGTCGCCGAGTATACGCCAAGAATTTCGTGGCTGCCAATGAAGGAAACATCTCGACTCGCGTCGACGAACAAACGGTCCTTTGCACGCCAACACTTCATTGCAAAGGGTTCATGGAACCAGACGACATTTGTCAGGTTGATTTTTCAGGCCATCAATTAGCGGGAAAACGAAAACGCACGAGTGAAGTCTTCCTTCATCTCGAAATCTATAAACAACGTCCTGACATCAAACACATCGTTCATTGCCACCCGCCACATGCGACGGCCTTCGCGATTGCCCGCGAACCGATTCCCAATGGAATATTGCCCGAACCCGACATCTTTCTTGGCGAAGTCCCAATCGCCGCCTACGAAACGCCCGGCAATCAAAATTTTGCCGAGACAATTTTGCCGTTTATCAACGAGACTAACATCATTGTGCTGGCCAATCACGGGACCGTCAGTTTTGACGCGGACCTTGAGCAAGCGTATTGGTATACTGAGATACTTGATGCCTATTGCCGGACATTGATTCTGGCCAAGCAACTCGGACGAATCGAATATCTTCCTATTGAAAAAGTCAGGGAGCTGCTGGCACTGCGAAAAGAGTGGGGATTTCAGGATTCAAGATCTTTCAGTCCTGACGCCAATGAGAACATCGCAGATTTTGCCTCGTTCAAATCAACTTGGCCCAATGCCAATATTGCTCAACGTGCCTTTCCCAGCCATCCGTCTGTCAGCAATGAAATAGCTCAAGACCCAATCGCACTGCAGTTGGATCCGAAAGATCTTGATGCCTTAGCCGATAAGATCGCTCAACGGCTTAAACAAGTTTAAACAGTGAATTTTGGCGCCTTCGCCAACCGATGCTCTCTTTCGTCAACTGACGCTCTGTTAACAAACCTTAACAATCGGGCTGCCCCTTCCAATTCCCGGGTTGCGCCACTCACGACCGTTATCAGCAAAGGGCAAACCCTTTGCTTGACTCGGATTCCAATGGTCGTTCGCAAGAAAACTATTCTCTGGATCACTCGCGTTAAACCTTAACGATCAGCGAAACAAATCTGCGCGATTGATGACAGACTTTTCGGGTTCTACCGATTGTTTCAATCGTGTTTGAAGGATTTGGAAGATTCGATCCTATCTCTTTGCAAAGCAGTGCGTATCGTTCCGATATTTTCAAAACGGAGAGTAAAAGCTATTTTTTTGGAAACTCGCATGCTAGCCAAGATCACCATCTCGGGTGTTTTCATCTGTCTCTGTCTTACGAACATTGCACAGACCGAAGCTCAAGAATTTTTCAATTCGAGCCCGAACGCTGTTCGACTTGTCAGCTACTCGTCACAAGACGAAGACGAGGAAGAAGAAGTCGATCTTCAAGACCAAATCAAGCGGATGGAAATTCGCTTGCGTGAGCTCGAAGACGATCTTGAAAACAAGCTTAAAGATCAAAAAGTAGAAGAGAGAGAAGACGACAAAGACTCGGATCTTGAAAAGCGCCTTGCCGAGCTTGAGAAGAGCCATGAAAAAACTGGCAAGGCCGTCGACAAAATCAAAGGCGGATTGGGAGGCTTGGTTTACCACGGCCACAAAAATCCAAAGATGTCTTTCTTTGGCCGAATCCACCTCGACTGGTGGGCATTTCCGGAAGTTGCTGGAACACTTGACCCAATCGAAGCCAACCCGCAGGACCGAATCAACTTTCGACGAATGCGAATCGGGGTCAAAGGAGATTTGACCGACAACATGTTTTACAAATACGAAGGCGAATTCGCCGGCGGAAACAATCCTTCGTATCGCGATGTGTATATCGGATTCAAAGACGTGCCGTTGTTCAACACCGTCATCATGGGTAACCACAAGCGACCCTATGGTTACGACCACCTTAACAGTAGCCGTTACAACCAGACGATCGAACGACCGTTTATTGTTGAGGCTTTCAACCAAGACTCTCGAAGACTCGGTATTTCAAGTAATGGCTTTTCGGAAGATCTAGGCTGGAACTGGCGATATGGCCTTTGGAATCAGCAACTAACTCAAAACCAATCTGGATACATCGGCGACCACTACCAAACGGAATTCGCAGCCCGTGTTGCACGTACGTATTGGTACGACGAGTCTTCTGGTGGACGTGGCTATGGCCACTTTGCAGTCAGCGGTTCTGTCGGTGCCGTTGACGGAAATAACAATAACCAAGCCCGTTATCGAACGCGTCCAGAAGCACGTTCATCCAATCGTTGGCTAGACACCGGAGCGATTGCCGGTGCCGACGAAACGGCTCTTATCGGTATCGAATCTGTGATCAACGTTGGAGCATTTCAAATCGCAAGTGAATACATGCGAAACAACGTTGATCGAATTGACGCGATCGGCGAAGACGTCGCTTTCACGGGTGGATATGTTCAAGGATCGTACCTGTTCACCGGTGAACACCATCCTTGGGAACGAAAACGCGGAACGCTTGGTCGACTTAAGCCTTTCGAAAACTTCTTCCTGGTCCGCGACTGTGAGTGTAACACCCAAAGTGGTTGGGGTGCCTGGGAAGGCGTGCTTCGATACTCGTGGGCTGACTTGAATGACTTTGATATTACCGGTGGCGAAGCCGCTTCATGGACATTCGGGATGAACTGGTATTGGAACCCTTACGCCCGAATGCAGCTCAATTATATCGTCGGTGAAGTTCGAAATGGTCCAAACGGTGGGTTTGGCGACTACCAAATTGTTGGTGCCAGAATGATGGTCGACTTCTAAGTCCATGACCGTTGCTCGCTCAGAACTCAAACAAGACAACAAGGATCGAAACCGAACAGGTGATCTCATGAATAACTTTCAAAAACTTTCGCTGACTGGATTCCTCGTAATTGCAGCGATGATCACGACAGCCGCAACAACGAATCAGGCGATTTCTGCGACGATACAGCAAGGCAGTTGTGGCTCGCAAGGGTGCAACGATTCGGCATGTGCCCAACCTAGCTGTGCACCGTGCTCCGCTCCAGCGCCAGCGATCATCTGCCAGTGCAGGCAATCAAATTGTAACAGCTGCCTTAGCCGCGTCCGCAACGTAGCAGTTTCGACCGTATCCAAGATTCGATGCCGCTGTGGAAAACAATCCTGTCGATCTTGCCGCCCAAAAACGGTTCGCCCAAATCGTGTTCGGGCAGGACGTGCTTGCGGCCAGTGCGAGAGCTCGTGTGGTGGCGTTCAATGTCCAAGTTGCGACGAAGACATTTGTCGCCTCGAACTCGACAAAAGTGACGTCGAAAAATCGTGCTTTAAGGTGAAGCAGAAAACCATCTGCATTCCGCCCGTTCGTTTCCCTTGGCAAAAATGTTGCCCACCAGGAACCTCGAAAACGCGAATTGTTAACCAACTGAGTGTTCACAAGTACGAATGCCCAAGCTGCTCGTATCAATGGAAAGTCGAAGAAGCAAAGGTTGCTGCACCACCGGCTTGCCAGCAAGCCGCCCCCGTCGAAATGCAGTCGTATCAGGTAGCCCCTGAAATGCAACCGATTGAAATGCAACCGACTGAAATGCAACCGATTGAGGCCCAATCCATAGAGGCCCAACCAGTCGATTTACAACCAGCAGGTGAATCGATTTATTATCCTGAACAGGTTCCTCCAGCACCGATTTCATCGGGTGATTCAACTTCGCTTCCCTGGCGAGCCACAACATCCGCGACATCCGTTAAGACAATCAACAAAAGAACATTGAGTTCACCGACAGTCACGAATCCTAGCTACAAAATCCCAACGCGTGACCTCGGAAAATAGCCAGCTCTGGAAAGACCAAAGCGATTTTATCGCAATCGAGAGTTGCCATAACAGCAAAAGCCGGTCACAACGTGGCCGGCTTTTTTCATGCGTCAGAACGGCAAGCGCGGGCAAACGCGGGCAA
>CAZQQR010000039.1:23982-25155 GCA_964595515.1 uncultured Pirellulaceae bacterium | reverse complement strand
TAATTTCTTCACGTGTATTAAACAACCCAACGCTCATTCGAATCGTTCCGCCCTGATCTTCAGAACCAAGTGCTCGATGAATGAGCGGCGCACAATGCAGTCCCGCTCGAGTTTGCACCGACCAATTCACATCAAGCAATCCTGCGGCTTCGCGACAGTCCATTCCATCGAACGAAATGCTGAACACGCCGATACGGCCTTCCATCTTGGTAAGCCCTTGTAGCTCCAGACCGTCGATGCTGTTGATACCGTCTAACAGCAATCGTGAGTTAGTCATCCATTTTTCATGTGCGATTTTTCCTTCGTCGCTGACCAAGAATTTGACGCCGGCATTCAAGCCCGCGATGCCCGGCAAATTGAGATTCCCCGATTCAAACTTGTCGGGCACTTTAACTGGTTGAACTTCGACGCTTCCGTCCGTTCCCGTTCCACCAAACCGAAGAGGCCGAATCTCGTCGGCTACGTCGTCTGAAACAAATAACAATCCGGTTCCCAGCGGACCAAGCAATCCCTTGTGCCCCGGAGCAGCAAGAATATCACAACCGATCGATTGAACATCGACAGGTACATGGCCAAGCGACTGGGCGGCATCCAAAAGAAATCGTGTTTTTTTGTCATGCCCCGCTTCAACCAGCAATCGCTTAATATTTTCGACTGGCTGAACAGCACCGGTAACATTGCTAACGTGAATCAGACTGACTAATCGTGTGTTCTTGCGAACGGCTTTGAGTACTTCGCTTTCATCGAATCTTCCATACTCGTCACAATCCAAAAACGTGACCTCAAGAGAGCCGTTGGACTCTAGCTCTTTTAACGGCCTCAGCACTGAGTTGTGCTCGACTACGCTCGTGACCACGTGATCTCCAGGCCGAAGCAAACCAAACAAAGCGGTCGAAAGCGAATCTGTCCCATTAAAAGAAAAGGAAATGTTTCGCCGATTGGGAGCATTAATGAATCTTGCGATCTGACCTCGGGTTTGCTCAACCAGACGAAGTGCATCGATAACATGTTTGTAATTCCCGCGCCCTGCAGCTGCACCGATAACTCGCTGCGCATGATCGACCGCCGCGTAAACCGATTCTGGTTTGGGCCAGCTCGTCGCGGCATTGTCGAGGTAAATGCGATCCATTTCGACCTCTAGAAGAACTCAATTGTCAAAGAAGAAAACAAGAA
>CAZQQR010000039.1:9793-23882 GCA_964595515.1 uncultured Pirellulaceae bacterium | reverse complement strand
AAAAGGTTCATGATACCAGTCGCTAATGACAAAACGCTACGGCAACCGCCGCCGCCAACCACTACCATCAACATTAAGCAGTAACATCAATCGTTACGTTGATCGTTTCTGTGTTGCCATTCGTATCGGTCACGAGAATGGGCAACTCGACAGATGAAGCTGTCGCTGCGTCCAACAATGATGTGTCATAGACAGTAATTTGGCCAGTACCACGATCGATCGTAAAAGGTTGAGTATTCGCGTCGATCACATCTTGAATCGCCGAAGAAAGAGCTTCCCCTGACCCCGGGTTTCCAATGGACTCGCCGTCAAGGAAAAATGACGGAGTGCCAGTAGCGCCCAAATCGTTCGCCTCGGATGCGTCGCGATTGACCCGCAAGTTCAAATCGTTGTCTCTTGAATCACTAATGAACTGGCTTACATCCAATCCAATCGTTCCTGCGTAACCTTGGAACAACGCGGAAGGATCGGCAACATCATTCCATTCGCCTTGATTTTCAAACAAGATATCAGCCATCTCATCAAACATGCCTTGCCGTGCCGCAGCTTCCGAAGCGATCGCTGCTGCTCGAGCATTTTCATGAATCGATTCAAGCGGTAGATGGCGCCGAACAACCAAAAGGTCTCCAGCAAAATCGTCTTCTATCTGCTGAATAATCGGATGAAAAGCCGCACAAGCCGGGCACTCGAAATCGAGATACTCGATCAACACAACCGGCCCGCTCTCAGTCCCTGACCGATGATCATCCGCGTTCAATAAAAGATTATCTGGGATCGACTGTCCCGCCAGCTGATAAACAAGTGGCGTTCCAATGCTTGATTGAGGTGACACTTGACCGACAAGCGTTCCGTTGGCCGCCGACTCACTGACACTAAATTCGAAACTCTGCGATTGGATATAAGTGATCTCTGCTTCGGCCGACGTTGAATCCGTTCCATCAAAAGCCGTAATCAAAATCGTCTTTGCACCCGCACCAACGGAACTCAATGAGACGGTTCGCACAGCCTGTTGATAAACCGCAGCGGAAACATCGCCCGTCAATGTCAACTCACCAGTTGCATCATCGAAGGAGTAAGTAATGCCGTCGACATTTGATCCGGATAGAACGTCATCGCCAGAAACATAACCATCGGAAATACGAACAATGACCGACTGAAGGTTAGTCGTATCAACGTCGTTGAGTGTGACTCCCGCATCAACCACCACGGGAGAGTTTTCCAATAGCACTGTGCGACTAGAATTGGAAACAACTACCGTCGGAGCATCGTTAACAGCAAGAATGGTAAAGTTCCGTTCAGCCCGAACCGTTGTATCCCCCGACACAACGGAGAAATTGATCACGCGTTGGTCGACGACCGGATTTTCACTTGTGTTTTCATACAACACACTTTGCAGCGCCGCTTGATACTCCGCCGTCGTCGCTGCGCCTGTCAAAGTCAGCACGCCATTGGACGGACTGAACTCCCCAGTGATTTTATCAGTATCAATAAATGACAGAACTTCGCCGGCGATAAAGTTACTGATTGAGACTTCGGCAACCGTGACTTCACCGTCTCCCGTCAAAGCAATTCCCAGATCGACTGCTTCCGCGGGACTGTTCTCGACGTAGCTAAGTTCATCCGTAGAGGCAACGAGTTCAAGCGGGACCGGATCAACATCGGGTTCACCAGGGTCGGTCTCACCAATTCCAACTTCGGACAGTCTAGTCTCAACTGAATTGACTAACGCAGTCAGGTCGGCCACTTCGCTGACTTCGACATTGCTTAAATTGAACCCACGCCCAACTGAATTGCGTTGAGCGGAGTCATTTCCTGCATCACCGTTAATGGAAGATGCTTCATTGAGCCGAACCGATTCATCAAACGCCATTGAGTCATCGCCATCACCACCACTCACGACAACTTTTTCGCCAAAGTTCGCGTTCCCACTTGTTTGCTGAGGCAAGACACCCAAAAAGTCGTTTCCACTTCCGAGCTCGAACCGAGTTTCTTTGGCGACACGAACGCTACCGGAAATCAAGACCTGATCGTCTCCATTACCAGTTCGAACTTCTAGTCGGCGACCGGCGCTAACTTGCTCGGCAGAAATCGTATCGTTGCCGTCATCCGCGAATACCTTCAGATTACGACCGGCAAATAGAGACTGCGAAGAGACAACGTCGTTTCCCGTTCCCAGATAAATGTACGCCGATTTTCGAGTCGTCAAATCAAGCTGAAAAACATCGTCGCCCGCGTTGCCCTCGGAATGCAAATGGCGGGCAACAGAATTCACTGCCACAAACTCGTCGTTGCCATCACCACCATAAAAACTCAAATTACGAGCCACGTTCAGATCGGTGATCGTGGCGATGTCGTTGCCACCGGCCATCGAAATCGTGACGAAATTGATACCGCTGACGACAGCAGGAGTCGAACCTCCATTGATCGTCGTGTCCACTCCAGTGACGGTGTAGTTTCCACCGCTCTGCGTCACTTGAACTTCGTTGGCCGCGTCGTCACCAACCACCAATAGAATCGCATCACTGACAATCACTTGAACATCGCCAGCCAACATTTTGCGAGGCTCAAGCTGGTTGTAGTTGTACCGATTTGTTTTTTTTCTTCGTTTGAAAGTCATGGTGCTGATACTTGGGTATTCACTAAACGAACAAGGGCAGGGTAGAGGAGCACCTACAATCTTAGCATGCCTAAACGAAAATTTACCGGGCACCCTGCAAAACCCAGCAGCTACGCAAGAATTTCTTCGATAAGATCCCCGTGTACGTCGGTTAATCGCATATCGCGTCCTGACCAACGGTATGTGAGTTTCTCGTGATCCATGCCAAGCAGATGCAGCATGGTGCAATGGAGGTCATGAATTTTGAGCTTGTTCTCGACCACTTTGTATCCGTACTCATCCGTCGCACCATGAATCGTGCCGCCCTTTATTCCCGCACCCCACATCCAAAGGCTAAAACCAAACGGGTTATGATCACGGCCGTTGGATCCTTGCGCAAACGGAGTACGCCCGAATTCTCCTGACCAGACAACCAGAGTGTCTTCCATCAGTCCGCGTTGTTTCAAATCGGTCAACAGCGCCCCAATCGGTTGGTCAACACACAACGAATTGTCCGCATGGCCCTTGGCTAGATTTTGATGCTGATCCCACCGATCATGCCCGACAGCAGGACAAGTCAACTCAATGAAACGGACTCCCTTTTCGATCAGTCGTCTTGCCAACAGACACTGACGACCAAACGTGGAGGTGCCTTTGGATTTTTCGTTGATGCCATACATCTCTCTCGTGGCTTCCGTTTCACCGTCGAGACTCGCCAGGTCAGGAACTACTGATTGCATCCGATAAGCCAACTCGTAGTTCGCGATCGCGGACTCCAACTGGTCATCCCCACCCACATTAGAGAGGTTGGATTGGTCAAGTCGTTGAAGCAGGTCAAGCTTGTTCCTTTGAAGCGCATCACTGTTTTCGGATCGTCGAATATTCGCAAGCGGCGCCGCACCAGGATTGAACACCGAACCCTGATAACTTGCCGGAAGAAAACCACTGTTGAAACAATCAAGTCCGCCAGGCGGAATCAGCCCACCGTTGAGCACAACAAAACCAGGCAAATCACGACATTCACTTCCCAAACCGTAACCGACCCAAGCCCCCATACTCGGACGTCCCTGAAACCCGTTACCGGTATGCAAAAAATAATTTGCATTAGTGTGTTCTGAAAAATCACTCGTCATCGAACGAATGATCGCCATGTCGTCAACGTGTTTGGCAACATGAGGAAACAACTCGCTGACGGGGATTCCTGATTCGCCATATTTTTTAAAATCCCATGGCGACTTAAGCGTATTTCCGATTGCATTGAACTGCGTCGGTTCAATCTTCATTTTAAATGGATTGCCATGCTCTTTGGCCAGCAACGGCTTGGGATCAAACGTATCGATCTGAGACGGCCCGCCATCCATGTAGAGATAAATGATATTTTTGGCTTTGGGCGCGAAGTGCGAATCGCGAGGCGAAAGTGGATCAGAACTTCGGCTATCGTCTTCAAGTCCATTGTGCCCGCCCAACAACCCGGCGTAATTCTTGTCTGCCAACAATCCTGCCAGCGCAACGGAACCGAATCCGCACGCCGCGTTCTTCAGCACACTTCGTCGTGTCATTCCCGGGCTTCGGAACCGACCACAATGGCTCGATTTACGTTTCATAAATTTCTGCATTCAGTTGATGTAGATAAATTCTTTCAAGTTGAACACGACGTGACAAAAGTCTTGCCACAATTCAACGCTCTTCAATACGTCTTTCTCTGCAACGTTCAATTCTTGTGCCTGAAGGTCAATAAAACTGGACGCATTGTCTATCTCGTCTTTGCTTGGTTTACGTCCGATCGCCGATTCATAGACTCTGACAACTCGCTCCTCTACAGAGTCATCTAATTTCGTCAATTGCTCGGCCCAGTGTTTCGCTTGCCCGATCACGAACGGATCGTTCATCAGTATCAAAGCCTGCGCCGGCACGTTCGATTGATTCCGACTGCCAATTGCGTTGAAGGGAATCGGAGTGTCAAACGCCAACATCATGGGCGAAAGAAAATTTCGACGAACGGAAACATAGACTGAACGACGCCCGTCACCGTCAACCGCTCCACTCGATTTCGGTCGACCACGGCCACTCATGAATTTGGTCAAATGCACAGGAACAGGCTGTCCGTACATTTTGTTATCCAGCCGCCCCGAAACAGCCAACATTGAATCTCGAATCGCCTCTCCTTGCAACCTTTTGATCCTCGCACGATGCAACCACTTATTGTCAGGATCGACTTTTGCAAACTCAACATTGGTTTCACTGGACATTTGATAGGTCTTCGACATTGCAATCCGTTTTATCAAACGCTTAATGGACCATCCATCTTTGACAAATCCCGCCGCTAGAAAATCCAACAAATCAGGATGAGTCGGTTTGTTTCCAAGCACGCCAAAATTATCAACAGAACTCACAATTCCTTTCCCAAACATGTGGTGCCATACGCGATTCACAGCAACCCGCGAGGTCAACGGGTTATTTGGTGCTGTGATTTTTTGAGCAAGCAGCAATCGACCACTTCCATTTTCTGGATTCAGCGTGCGCGAAGAAAGTGCAGACAGAAATCGCCGTGTCGCGACTTGCCCAAGCGCCTTGTGATTCCCACGAATGAAAACAAATTCTTCCTCGCCATTCCCATCAGTCATCCCGTGGGCAAACATCGGCGCTGGCACATCTTGACTGAGTTTTCGAAGTTGCCGTCGCACCGAATCGAAATCTGCCATCAACGAAGAAGACGATGTTCGAGCAGTCTTGATTGCAACATGGTTTGCCGACAACGATGTGGCCGTGGACACTTTTTTCGAGCTTGAAAACTCACCGGCCAATTTGTGCTTGAAAAACTCGCTCGCAAGCTGAACCGCTTGTTCGGAATCTTGAGAATCAAGTGTTTGGCAGACAAACTCTGCGACCTGATCGCAAAATTCTTGCTGGTTATGAAACCCGGCATTCACTAGATGCTGAACCAAAGGACTTGGAGCATCAACGGGTTTCAACTTCTTTTTAGCAAACCGAATTTCATCCAAAGCGACATATCCATCACCATGATCAATGATTTCGAAATGCGCTCGTTGGCCAATGTAATTTGGAATGTCCTGTGACTGCAGTTGCCACACAAAATCGTCGCTAGTTTTCAACCGCGTAATACAGCCCTTGTAAAGCAAAGCACTATACTCATCCATCCGAAAGCCATTGATAACCAAACGGGCATCACAGTCTGCACCTTTGTGCCGGTGGTAGATAAACCCGTCTTGAATCTCAAAAGTCGGAGACCGCAGAACCCCGCGAAACTTTCGCCCCAACCGACCGCTGGAAATCACGCTGTGTTTTTCAATTGCTTCGCCTTCCGCCGAAAACTTCGACGACTCATTGGATCTACCGAACGCGTATCCCGTTTCGAACCAATCTTCTGGCGTCCCATCGGAAAAATCTGCGAACAAAGTAGTCTGTTCCAACCACTTTTCGTGCGCGTTTACTTCTTGATCCAGTTTCCGCGCCAAAGCATCCGCAAAACCAGAGTCAACTTTTTCTTTGAATTGAAGTGCCTGAATGAACGGGTTAAGAACATGGGATGAACGTTCGAGTCGGCGATCCGAAAACAACTCTACAACTTTTTTCAGTCGGTGTCGGTCAAGATTGTTCTCCGCAACAGCTTCTAAAAACTTCTCGTCTTCTGAGTCAACTACCGACCGTACTGGAACCAGTTTCACGAAATCTATCCCGAACATATCGCTAGGGGCTGCCGCCTTATTTCGTTTTCGAAGAACGATCTTTAATTCGTTTGCGCCTGGCGTGAGTTCAACGTTTCCAACTCTTAGCTCGATCGTTGAAAGATCTGCAGCGTAAAAATCATGGGACTGCTTGACCGGTTTTTTGTTAACGAAAACCCCCGCTGCCCCATAGTCATGAGCCACTGTGAACACGCCGCTCAAGGAATACTCGCCGGGTTGATAGGCGGCGGGAAGCTCAAACTCCAACCTAAGCTCCGACTTGTTCTTACCGTGTTTCCACCAAAGCTGTTTGTCGCCACTCCATTTAAAATTGTCTCTGGGGGGAATCGTCTGAACGAGAGCCTCACCTTTGGACACCGACAGAATTTTTAAGTCTTCGCCTTCAATTACCAACGCCTTCTTGGCTTTTTTCTTTTGCTCTCTCATCAGCGTTAGAGCAACATCCAGATACTTCGAAAGTGATTTTGGATCCGAACTTTTTAGATTCTTCAACAACTCTTCAACAATGACATCGCCTTTTCGCTGCAACTGCTGGGCTTGCATGAATTTCTTTTCAATTTTCAGACCTGGATCCAACATCGCGTCTTGCCGTCGAGAACTTTGCAGAAAACCAGAAAGCGCGTAGTAATCTTCCGTTGAAATTGCATCAAACTTGTGGTCGTGACAGCGAGCACATGCGACTGTCAAACCTAAAAACGACTTCGTCATCACATCGATTTGGTTGTCGACGGTTCGCGCCTCTTCCAACCGCGAATCGACAGCACCATGCTTGGCTTCTCCCAAGAACCAAAATCCGGTTCCCAAAATCGACTCGTTATACTTTTCAGTTTTGTGACGCCGCGGCTGTTTCAACAAATCACCCGCGATGTGCTCGTGAATAAATTGTCGGTACGAAACGTCTTGGTTGAACGAGCGAATCAAATAATCGCGATACTGAAACGCATAAGGAATGTCGTAGTCGAATTCGTGACCGCCACTTTCCGCGTAACGAACCATATCCATCCAGTGCCTTGCCCACCTCTCGCCAAAATGTGGAGAACTCAATAACTCGTCGACCACTTTCTCATAAGCATCACTGGAGCCGTCTTGAAGAAATGATTCGACTTGTTTTGGCGAAGGCGGAAGACCGATAACGTCAAAATACAACCTTCGAATCAAAGTCCGTTTGTCAGCGGACTTCGCAGGTTTTAAGCCTTCCGATTCAAGCTTTGAAAGCACGAACTGATCGATAGGATTGTTTGACCAAGCTTGGTTTTTAACCGACGGCGGTGATGTCCGACGGATCGGTTGCCAACACCAATGCTCCGATTTCCGTTTTTCAATATCGAATTCTTCGCCAACCTCGATTTCCACATCCGAGTCGGCTGGCCAAGGCGCCCCCATCCTGACCCAGTCTGTCAGAATTTTAATTTCTTCAGGCGGCATTTTTGTATCCGGCGGCATTTCATAAACTTCGCCGTAATTGATCGCATCAATGATCAAACTCTTCTCAGGATGCTTCGGAACCATTCCCGGCCCCGTATCACCGCCAGCAAGAATCGCTTTTCGAGAGCCCAAGCTCAGGCTGCCCTCGATCGGAGCCGAATCCGGACCATGACACTCGTAACAGCGTTCTACCAAGATTGGGCGAACCTTTGATTCAAAGAACTCGAGCTGCTGATCATCAAAATCAGGCTTAGCTTCTTGAGCCACCGTCAGATTCGGAAGGCAACCCAACAACCCGAGAACGACGATGAAACTAAGAGAGAAGTAATACTTCATGTAAATCATCTGCAGGTTTTAGTTTGCTATAGAGCTATGACGAAAGGCTTCTGCCACACCTTCAAAAATCAATTCTGCCAGAAATGCGAATTCGGGCCAGTCACACCAAGCAAATACAGAATCGAATCGACGGAAACAAGGCACCGTTTGAAATCGGTATCCAAGGTTCATCGTTGAGTGGAAGCTTCACCTATCTTAAAGACAACCAGAAAAGACGTCAAAGTGAAGCAGACCAAAGGAGGGGCTTCACCGCAATATTCATGCGAAAACGCATTCATCCATTTATCAAACAACAACGTTCAGACGCTTGAGGGATAGCTTTGGATTAGCTTTGCTCGAGCTTTACTCGACGGGACTGCTTCGATCGCAGCTAGAGTTGGTGAATCCTTGCTTGAGATTTACGCAATGAACAAGCCAACCATGCCACGGAGTAGATCAGGCCTCTCCTGGGACACGCTCGAACTTTTCCTATCTCAACAAAGCCAGTTTGAATCCAATCTGCTTTTACCAATCGAGGAACCACATTTTCCAACAAACTGGGTCATCAGACGGCGTCAGAACCACTGAGGTAATAGTAAGAATCAACCGCCTCCTGGCCGGTGTAATTGGGGCCGGCAGTGTCATCAGCGCCCGCGAATTCCAGGCGTGAGAACGATCCAATGTGCGATTTACAATTTCCCGAATCCAAATCAGGAGAAGCCAAACCTGAAGAATCCAATGGTCTATCACCAGCTGCCATCTCAAGCAAATTCAAGTCACCATCAAAACGAAAACCATATTCACGAAACGCATCTAAAAAATCGAACTCGGTTTCAACCGGCACATCGGAATGCGCATTTGAGTCAAGCATCCTCAAATTATTCGGATCCAAGTTTGCAACGAATTTTCCATGCGGGCGCAGCTTTGAAGTGGCTCGCTTTATCAAGCCAACTTTGTCACCGATGTAATGCAATCCATGGACACAGGTAACCAAATCAAAATCTTGAGTGGTATTCCAGCCCGACAATGATGCTTCTATCAGAATTACAAAATCCAAATCGTCTGGAATTGGATCAAACATACCGACCAGATCAACGCCAACAAAACTCACGTTGGCGGTTATCCCTTGCTCAAGAAACGTTTCGCCTGCCTGGATTACCGCTTTGCCTCGACCGCAGCAAAGATCTAACCAGGCAACACTCCCGTGACGCTCAAGCTGTTCAGTCAAGTAGGCAATCGGATCGAAACCGAGATCCGTTTCATAGCCGTTGGAACCCAGCGCGACCCGTTCGCGATTCATTCGGTTGTTAGCGACAATGCACGATGACTCGAGTTCCGATTCAGAGAGAAGCTTCATTGAGATTACTGACTACTATCGTCATCTGAATTTCGAGAAAATCAAAATGCTCTCTTACGATGTCCCACGACAAGACAAACCCTCACGACTTAAGTCGACTCAACTTTTTCCGGAGACTCGGCACTGCTGACAATTTCTCGTACCGCATTGTCTTTGGCAGAGTCACCCACCATCCCACCGGCAAACTCAATATCACCAATGCGTTCAATCACTCGATACTTCCGACGGTAATCGTGATCGATAAAATCTACGAACCGGACACGATAGTCCATTTGATCGGACATATTCTCGCGAAGCAAACGCAGCGTCTCCGTCTCGACTTGATCTTCCAGCGCCGAGTCATTGAGGATGTATTGAATTTCAAGCTCTTTCTGACCGCGTTCGTAAACCTTAATCTCGATAACACAGTCACCGACATTTTCATTCAATTCGTTGACGAAGGCATTAAAAAACGAAGGATAAAACCGTTCTCCTTGATCCGACATAATGAAATTCGAATCTTTCCCCTCGATCTTCGTAATGACGTACTTCTCCGTGCCATCGGGGTACTGAACAAATTTCACGTCTGCGATGTCTTTCATCTTGTACCGAATAAAGGGAAAGTCATGAAGCTTAAGCCGAGTGATAATCATCTCAGGCTGACCGGCGTCATTAGGAGCAGTTTCAACGTAAGCGACGTTGGCAAAAATCTCCAAACCACCTTCTGTCTCATGGGCCAATTCTCCCAGTTCAACAGAGCCGTAAGAATCCTCTACGCTTGATCGAGAGAATACTGATTCGATGTTCTTTCGCTGGCAATCAAAAAACGTTTCTCCACTCACGTTGATCAACCTTGGATGATGCTTTAGCTCCAAGTCGTAACGACGAATCGTGTCCGCGATCATGTTCATCGGAGAAGGAAACACCAACAACAGCTCAGGTTTGAACTCGTTAATATCTGCGACTAAACCACGAACCGTCTGCTCATCTATTTTGTCAAACAAGTGATACTTAAATCCAAGCCATTTGCTGTACGGATTGAACTGGACCATCTCGTCGATGTTGTAAGTATTCTTGGGATAGAACACGAGCATTCGCTGCCCGGGGCGCCAGCCCATGCGATACCAACACTTGAAGAACGTGAACAGCATCGAAAACATGTGGTGCTTGGTCATGGTGACCGAAAGCGGCATCGACGTTGATCCGCCTGTGGCCATTTGCATCAAATACTTGTCACCTCTCAAACGTCGGATGGATTCGATTGGTTTTCCAGCGACAGAAAAAGCCGCCTTGGCCGGGTCAACGCTGGCCCATTCGTCACTCATCACCGACTGGCCTGCCTCCGCATAATCCTGTTTCGTCAATGCGGGCAGTTTCGCGTACTCAACAAAAAACTCTTCGTCCGAAACACCATTGGTTGTTTCAAGAAACGTTGTGAACTTTCCCCTAAAGAATTCACTTTGTTGATTCGCGTGATTGAGTAGAGCTTCAATGTCGGCTCGGATCTGAGGACGAATATTGGTTAGCCGATCTTCCTCAACGACTTTTTTATACAGACCTCGGACTCGGATAAACCGAAACATCCATTGATAAAGTGTCGTTAACATGCTCGTCTCGCCTGCGTCAAACCGCCTCGGTGGTAACCAAATCTCAGCCCATAACGTTAAAGAATCGGCTCAAGAATGTCGAGACACAGGCGATTGAAAACGTCGAAAATGACAAACAGATTACGCTGAAAGCTCCGGTGTCTAGAATCAAGTCGCCAACTAGTCCGCCAACTCTTCAATATCAGAGACTTCGTGACTTTGAGGCAAATCAGCGATCTCTTCCAACTGAAAAATATCCAGAAATCGCTCGGTCGTGGAGTAATAGCGAACTTTTGAATCCGTCTTGCCGGGCTCAACCTTCAACAACTCCCGGCGGACCAACTGCGACAACACGCCTCCGCTTGGTTTGCCGCGAATCGTATCGACTTGATCTCGCGTTACAGGTTGGTTGTAGGCAACCACAGCCATCACATCGATTGCCGACTGGCTGAGGCGTACTTCTTTATTGCGTCCAAAAAACTCTTGCTGAAACCCGACCAAAGCTGGATCAAGTATCATTTTGAAAACACCACCATCCGACTCAAGCCGATAAGCAGCATTTTCCTTCTCGTATCGCTGATTCAGGTCGCGCACGATTTTGGTGACTTCTTTTGGGCTGACATCACGAAGCAGCGCCGCGATTTTCCGGCTGGTAAGCTTTTCACCTTTGGGAGCCCCGACGAACAATATCGACTCGACAATCGACTCAGGTGAAATCGGACAGGCGACCAGATCTGCTTGACCTTCGCCTTTGCCGACAGGATCCTCGGCGGCATCATCGGAGTCCAAGTCATCGGAACCCGAGCCACCAGTCGCTTCATCCTCTTCGTCTAAGTCAGGACCGTCATTCCGACTCTTGAGAACTTCTGCGTAGGCTTGACTCAATTGGTCAAGCGAAAATTCTTCGTCCTCAACTTCATCGTTATCCGATGATTCGGGATCTTCGGAATCCTGGCTTTCATTTTCCGGCACGCTTGACATGCAAAAGATTAGAACACAAGCCACCAACGTGACAAGACGAATGTTGATTGCGAGCAAAATGCGATCCTGCCGATAGTGCTGCTTGGCAACAACACCGGCAAACGTAAACCGAGATGTTACAATTTTATCTGCCGCAAGGCCTTACGGCATGCAAGCCCAACTCACCCCTCACTCAACCTTACCCACGGACAAACACATCGCCACACCAACAACCTCAGCCGATGCAAAAGACGCACCTAAATCATTTACAGTTCTCACCTGGAACCTTTGCCTTTTGAATCAGTCTTTCCAAGCCCCGCCCAACTGGCGGATGGACTTGACCGAAGCAAAGATCCGAGAGCACGTCCTCGATACATCACCCGATTTTGTCTGCTTCCAGGAACTTCCCGGCCTTGTCCCATACGTTGAAACCCATGACTTAATTCCCGCTCACACGATGAGCCACTCGGGAACAATCGCGACGCTGGCAAAGCACGAATGGATGGACGACTTGGAAAGTCAAGCGTTGGGACGATTCGCTGTTTTGACAACTATCAAATCCGCCGGACTCACAATCGCCAACGTACACCTTGAACCGGGAAGCCACGGCACGTTCAAACGGATTCAAATGTTTCACGACATCTGTAACGCTTGCTCGACGCCGGCACTCCTGATTATCGGCGACACAAACACGCGAGTCGAAGAAGAGGAACCCATTGGAAAAATTGATTTAGCTGGAACGAGACCAACAAGACCAACTTGGGATACGCGCAAAAACAAATTCCGAGACGATGGCCGGGCCTACACGGCCTACTACACGCGATATTTTCACAACGACAAGGTACAAGTCAAAAACGTCGTTGTTTGGGACAAACCGATTGTTGAAGAAGGCAAACGATTTTACCTATCGGATCACTTCGCAATGTCAGTCCGAGCCGAAGTGACACCTAAACTCTAGTCTTGCGTTTGCAAGAGCGGTGGTGCATGCGATGCCCCAAGTTTTTATGTCCAGTAAACAACAAGCGAGTCCGACAATGCAGCAGTCACCTTGATCTAAGCAGCGACCTATACCGATGTCGATTCGAAGGTATTTCCCAGGGCGGCGGTCTTGAGAGTTCCGGAGGAACGGCATTGCCTAGCCCCGGAATTTATTCCGGGGTCCCGCCAGAGCCCCAACCGTGAAAGTCCCGGACGGGACGGCACACTCAACTTTTAATTCCGTTCCTCCGGAACTATCAAAAGCGTCCGGGAGTTCAATAGGCGGGCGAGCAATACGGTTTCGATCTTCCCGGCTCATCACGAACAGCAGCAACAAAAAAAAGAAGGCTCGAGCAAATTGCCCGAGCCTTCATCATTTTTAAATTCCAGTTTTTAAAACTGGGTTCATTCACCTCAAAGACTAAGTGCCTTCTGGTGGAGCTGTGTTGTCCTCAACAGGAGAAACAACACCTTGCTGAACTTCAACAGGAGCAGAAGAACCCTGGATGATTGTTTCACCACCAGAGATAACTGATCCATTGTCAATCATTGGAATCGCTGATCCCATTGGAATCCCAGAACTCATTGGAATTGAAGATCCCATTGGAATCTCTGTTCCCATTTGAATTCCGCCCTGAATCGGAGTACCCATAACAGGAGTTCCAATCATTGAACCAGAATCCATTACAGGTGTACCGTAGATAGCTCCTGAACCCATTCCGATTCCGACGCCTGTTGAAGCACCGCAACATCCTGAGTTAGAAACAACTGGAACCTGAATCGTTTTTGGGACACGAACGCAGACCTGGTAAGGCACTTGCTCAGTGTAAGTCTCAGGAACGTTTACAGTGTAAGCCTGCGTACGAGTCCGTGGCTGACTAGTCATGACAGTAACCTGACGTGTACGAGTCTGAGCAACTTGAGTCGTGTAAGGAACCTGACGTGTTCGCTGCTCTGTTCGCATACGCTGAACAGGAACGGTTCGTGTTTTCGTTTCCATCCGTGTGGTGGTAAACGGAACTTCACGAGTCTTGTTCTCAACGCGAGTCTTCTGAACAGGGACCTGACGAGTACGAGTTTCAGTTCGCATCTTCTGAACTGGAACAGTACGTGTCTTCGTTTCTGTTCGCATTGTTGTGAACGGAACCTGACGTGTACGTGTTTCAGTCTTCATACGCTGAACTGG
>CAZQQR010000039.1:8132-9693 GCA_964595515.1 uncultured Pirellulaceae bacterium | reverse complement strand
TTGTTGTGAACGGAACCTGACGTGTACGTGTTTCAGTCTTCATACGCTGAACTGGTGTTGTACGAGTCTTTGTTTCCTGTCGAGTCTTCTGGACTGGAACCATACGAGTACGTGTTTCGGTTCGCATCTTCTGAACTGGAACGGTACGTGTCTTCGTTTCTGTTCGCATTGTTGTGAACGGAACCTGACGTGTACGTGTTTCAGTCTTCATACGCTGAACTGGAACAGTTCGTGTCTTCGTTTGAGTCGTCATGGTTGTTTGAGGAACCGTGCGAGTCTTTGTTTCCAAACGAGTACGCTGAACAGGAACCATACGAGTACGTGTTTCAGTTCGCATCTTCTGAACTGGAACGGTACGTGTCTTGGTTTCTGTTCGCATTGTAGTGAACGGAACCTGACGTGTACGTGTTTCAGTCTTTGTACGCTGAACTGGAACAGTTCGCGTCTTGGTTTGAGACGTCATGGTTGTTTGAGGAACCATGCGAGTCTTTGTTTCCAAGCGAGTACGCTGAACTGGAACGGTACGAGTCTTGGTCTCAGTTCGCATACGCTGAACAGGAACCTGACGAGTACGTGTCTCAGTTCGCATACGCTGAACTGGAGTTGTACGAGTTCGTGTTTCCATTCGTGTACGCTGAACAGCAACCATTCGTGTTTTCGTCTGAGTTGTCATGGTTGTTTGTGGAACCATGCGAGTCTGCTGACGAGGAACATTAACTGTAACGTTGTAAGTGTAGTTCTGTGCAACCTGTCGGTTCATTGTCACCTGGTAAGGGACTTGCTGCTGACGACGGCTTGGAACCCAAACGCGAGACTGAACAGTTTGGTAGCTAGGACCACAACCGCAACCACCTGAAGGTGCCGCAGAAGCGTAAGTTCCGTAGCCGCCAGAAACAACTCCGCCAGAAACCAATCCACCACTCATGCCACAAGAACTGCATCCGCCACATGAGCTGCATCCGCAAGAACTAACGCCACAAGAGTTACATCCACCACCACAGCTTCCGCCAAGTGATGAGCAACTTGATCCACCAAGAACAGCACCACTTAGCATTCCGCCATTTGAGTAGCCACTTGAAACAACATTGTTGCCGTAAACAGGAACAACGTTTGAAACAGTTTGCCAGCTACCTGAATCGACGCACTGTGTGCGGTATCGAGTCGCGGTGTAAGGCTGGCATACCATACGTGTTCCAGTTCGCTGCTGAGTCGTTGGAACCATCACAGTGTAAGACTGAGCAACCTGAGTTGTTACAGGAACTTGAACTGTGTACTGCTGAGCGACTTGTTCAGTGTAAGGAACTGAAACTTGGTAATTCGAAGTAACATTTTCAGTGTAAGGAACCTGAACTGTGTAGTTCTGAGTCTGCATTTCAGTGTAAGGCACTTGAACTGTGTACTGCTGAGTTGTGTTCTCAGTGTAAGGAACAGTGACTTGGTACTGCTGCTGAACTTGAGTCGTTACAGGAACCTGAACTGTGTAAGTCTGCTGAATGTTCTCAGTGTAAGGAACTTGAACGGTGAAGTTCTCTGTTCGCATTTCCTGAACTGGAACCTGAAC
>CAZQQR010000039.1:4672-8032 GCA_964595515.1 uncultured Pirellulaceae bacterium | reverse complement strand
TGAACTGGAACCTGAACGGTGTACTGACGTGTTGTGTTCTCAGTGTAAGGAACCTGAACTGTGTAGTTCTGTGTTTGCATCTCAGTGTAAGGAACTGAAACTTGGTAGGTCTCGGTCCGAGTCTGCTGAACAGGAACAGAAACTTGGTACTGCTGCGTAACGTTCTCAGTGTAAGGAACTTGAACAGTATAATTCTCAGTACGCATTTGCTGCTGAGGAACCATCACTGTGTAGTTCTGAGTCTGAGTCGTTGGAACCTGAACGTAGTCCGTGTAATTTCGAGTACGCTGCTCTTGACGCATGCGAGTTCGTGTAACGGTACGCATCCGTGTCTGAGACTGGCTTTCGTAAACTGTTCGTGTTTCGTAACGAACAGACGAACCGCAGCAACTGCCGCATCCACCACCAACTGAGCCAGAACTAATCATCTGACCGCCAACGATGCCGCCATTAACGACGCCGCCGCTGACCATTCCACCATCAACAATACCACCGCTGATGACACCGCCACCAACCATGCCGCCGTCGACAATTCCACCAGTGTAACCGTTGCTAACGATTCCGCCTTGGTAAGACATTCCACCAAGTCCACTGATAACCGATCCTCCATAACAATCTCCGCAAGGTGCAACCGTTTGGCTGCATCCGCATTGAGTACCAGCATTGGCAAGCGGTGTTGCGACTGCAAACACAAGCGCTGCCAATATGCCGAACATTCGCTGCGACATACAAAACTCCTTTAACTAACTGGGTCTAATTAACGATCTCATTGAGATCAACAAAAGAAGGTAAAATGTCTTACAAGTGAAAAACCGTAAGACTTAAGTCGTGGGATGATAGCGGATTGATCAGAACAAAAAAACCAGCCCAAACAAGCCTTTTTTTGTCTAATTCGGAACCAAAGCAAAAATGTAAAGATAGGCAAAATTAAATTGAAGATTGCGTGACCCAAAAATCCAAATCATGGCACTTAAGTAACCCCAAGCCCCACAACCTCGGTTTTCAAAACCCCGCTCGTCTGGGCAGTTCTGATTAACGGTTGACCATGGCGATCTAGTTTTTTTCTCGGCGGGAATACATGACGCTACTCCGACGAGTGCAACGCGATCTTCCCTTCACCTTGCTGACATCGATCGCCCAAGCTCATTGATGGCGGGCCGATGAAGTCATCAGAACCCCAGGCTCACTCAAAGGTCAATGAGCCCGGTTTGGTTAGCATTGCTCCGGTCAACAATCGCACTGCCATGAAATGTCAAAAGCGACATGCGCGGTGGTCCAACGCAAACTATTCACTCACGAAAATTGATCGCCTTAATCTGGATTTCAAATCCTTCGTCGGAAGAAACAATTTCAAACTCGGTGGTGAGCACGTCGGTTAGTTTTCTATTTTGCCGCTGCAGTGCTTTCGCTTCGACAGCTCGTAGCAACGCCAAGGTCTTGTCTGGATAAAAATGAACCAAAATGTATTGGCTCAGATCAAAGCCCTCCTGTTTGACAACCGCCCTGTCCCATCGACTGGCACTTGAGTTTGAAGTTACAAAATACTGACTTTCGTTTTCCTCAGAACGACTAGAGTTTTTCACAACCCAAGCTCCGCCCGAATTCTTGATACGAACAATATCGTTTTTGGATTTGTGAACGGCTCCAAGTTCAATCTCGAAAAAACTAAAATGCTCGAAGTACTTCGATGCGTTCTCTGATTCAATATGAACTTTCCAGCGCCGATGCTCTGACACAATTTCCGGTGTCGGCTCAGGATCTCGATCGGTCCCGCCAATTCCCGATTCACCATCGCCCTCAGAATCTCCGACTCCAGCTTGCGTACCTAATCGCTGCGATCCTTGAAGATCCGATATCACTTTTGAAACCGAGATGAGTTCTGGTGTTAGCTCACGTAGCTCGGCAGGAAATTCAGGAGTGACCACTGGTAATGGTGTAGGCTCTTCAAGCGATGAACTTTGAATTTTTGATGGCCAACCAACCGCTCTCGGCGTAGTAGGCGAAACTTCACTTTCGTAAACCAGCCAAAAGGCAAACAAGCAAACACAAACCATGGAGCACACAATTATCGTCGCCGTCAAAATCCCTTGCGTTCGATCAAATCTTGTAACTTGCAATTGCGAATTGGCATAAGACTGCATGGCTGCTCCTTGGTTTTGCGGGACCGCATCAGTGTAGCAAACGTTTGCGCAATACCAAAATTCTGCGAGCACAATAAAGCAGGACAAACACAAACTGACGAGCAAGTTGGTTCAGGCTTAAGGCAAGCTCAGTCTATTTCGCTTTTTTGTCTGCCGCTTCTGTTGCCAACTTTTCCTTTGCTAATTTTTCCTTCGCCAATCTGGCATTCGCTTTCGCTACTTTTACCTTAGCCGCACGTTCGGCTTTCAAACGCTTTTGACGTTGCTGCTGATACGTTTTGTTGGCTGCTTGCCGTTGTTCTTTCGTTGTGAACACTGGAAATTCCGGCATCGACGCCAAACCTCGATCCAGTATCCAAACGTTTCGGAAACGTACGGGATCACCGTGGTCCTGAATTCGAATTGGGAGCAAAATTGGCTCTTCCGCTTTTCCAGCACCGGTTTTGTTGGGAAGCGAAACGTTGTCCTGCACTTTGACACCATTCACCCAAGATGAAATGGTGGCATCACGAATCTTTGATCCATCCGAAGCCCACCGCGGTGCAGTAAAGTGCACATCGTAAGTCTGCCAAGCCAGTGGAGGCAGTGCCATGTTGACGTCCGGTACTTTAAAACGATACAGCGCCCCTAACCCGTTGTAGACTGGTTCTGTTGCGAACGAATCAAGAATCTGACATTCATATCGGCTTTGAAGATACAGCCCACTGTTGCCTCGCTTTTGTGAATCAGCAAGCGGCATGTAAGGGAGACGAAATTCAACGTGCAGGTTGTAGTCTTGAAACATCGGCTTCAAGTCTGCGCCCTCTTTCAGCAATCCATCAACCGTCATTTTGCCATTGGAAAAATGATCGGTGTTCGCTCCGTCAAACAAAACCGTCGCTCCACTAGGCACGGGTGCATGAAGCGTTGGACTTGTTCGACGAACGCGTTTTAGCTGGCCAATCGTTTTGCCGGATCGATTAACCAATCGACAAGAATTCTTTTCGACAAAAACGGCCCAAGGACCACCCGACAGAATCACAAAATCACCTGATCGTTGTCCGATCATCTTGACCGGCTGAGGATCAAACTTCGGCTGCCCCGGAAGTCCTCCCCGGTAGGCGATCGCTTCCAAGCGATCTTTTCCCAGAACCCGAACTTGTAATCCAACCGAAATCGGTTTTCCTTTTTCAGTGACCTTGCCCAAAAACTCTCCCATCAAAGAAAAGTCTGGATCCTG
>CAZQQR010000039.1:0-4572 GCA_964595515.1 uncultured Pirellulaceae bacterium | reverse complement strand
CTTTCTTTTGTTTTACTTTTTGTTGCCCAGCCTTTTTCTTCTCTGTCTTTTTCTGATCAGCTTGGCCCAGCGACTCTTTTGCGTCGGCAGGTTTTGCCGCCACGAAATCGACTTGCGCAACCGCGACTTCATTCACTGCAAATACAGAAACACAAACGGCAACAATCGCAAATACGGAAAGTGATCGAAGAGCAAGCAATCGGGGAGCAAACATTATTTTAGCCGGACATTTTCTAAGCAATGAATTAAAGGCAACCTTTCCTTGGCCACCTATTCCCATTTTAGTTGGACCAGCTCAGTTGCTCAAACGCCCGGACGACCGGCAACCAGCGGACAGACGGAAAATCCGGTAAACAACAACTCAATCACTCCTCGAGTTAACTAGTCCGTAATCTGTCTTCCGCTTATCAGATTCAGTCAACTTCGATTGTTCAAGGCGTTGCTGCTTGGACAAAGCATCTTTCGGATTGCCACCTCGCTTGATTCGTTCCGCCAGAATGTAAAAACCCAGCAGCACCACCAACCCAGCAATCAGACTGATATACCAAAGCAACTCAGGGTCGTGTTCGTATAACGAAGTTCCAATGATCGGTGCAATAATAGCCGCCAGAGAAAAGTTCATCGCATACCAACTCATGTAAGCGCTTTGGTCACGACCATTTGACCGCTCAGCAACAAACCCACTTCCCAACGGAAACATAAACATCTCACCGAATGTGATGATCGTCATTGAGAGAATGCTAAACCCCAACGCTTGTCCAAACGGAAGAACCCCAAATCCAAGGCACGACAAAAAGCCACCCCACCCAATCACGCGAAGCAACGAAAGTGATTTCACACGATCCAACAGGATCATTTCCAAAACCACGATGATCACAGTGTTCACTGAAAACAGAAAACCAATTTGCGGTTTTGAAAGCGAGTAATGCTCTTCAAGATACTTGGGGTAAGTCGCATGGAACTGAAAAAAGATGATTCCCACAATAAGAATCAAAAACAGGAACGCCATGAACTGAAGGTCATGCAATGGCGAACCGGTGGCTGTCGCCTCTTCTGCAAGCTTTTGTTTTTTCGCCGCCTCATCATCCTTGGCATACTTTCGAAAACCGAAATGCCAAATCAAAATCACGCCGCCAAGCCCCGTTGTCATCGCATCGACCACAAACAACCAGACGTAATCGATCTCGGCCAGCAGACCACCGATCACAGGCCCAAAAGCAAACCCTAAATTGACTGCCATTCTTTGCAACCCGAATGCGCGCGTCATCAACTCTGGCTCGGTGAACTGCGCGACGGCAACATGGTTCGCGGGCCGAACTGATTCGGTACTAACGCTGAACAAAAATACTATCAGCGCAACGCTCCACCAAGAAGTAAACAACGGAACGACGAGCAGTAAAGGAACCGCCAGCAGCAAGCCCACGATCTGAGTCGGAATAGCGCCCAGCGGTTTGATCAGTTTGCCACCAAGATAAGAACCAACCAGGGATCCAATTCCCCAAACACTAAAAATTGCACCGGACTCAAACATTTTGAATCCAAGCTTGTTGGTCAGGTAAAGCGTTAAGAACGCGAGCACCATAGAGCCGCAGCGGTTAACAAACAGAGCAACCGAAAGAACCCAGACTTCCGTGGGCAAACCGCGATACGCGTCTTGATAGGCTTTTGCAATTGAGCGGACCATCATGGCCACCTTTTTCCATTCTTCAATTTCGACTCTGTGACGGCAACACGAACGACGTCGTACTTGGACTGGACTTACCAAATGAATATCAATTTGGATTTGAGCATTCCATAAAAGCTTGGCTGATCTTGATCCGACACGGTCTCTAGTTACATGTTCACCCCGGATTCTTTTCCCGGCGATTTTTGCCAATATATTTCAAACCCGTTCGAAATAAGGGCGAGAATGGCAAGGTCACTTAACTACCGAAAACCCGAGAAAAAACG
Organism: uncultured Pirellulaceae bacterium; assembly: GCA_964595515.1. Classification (GTDB taxonomy): domain Bacteria; phylum Planctomycetota; class Planctomycetia; order Pirellulales; family Pirellulaceae; genus Mariniblastus. The sequence continues at coordinate 2,622 of CAZQQR010000039.1, read as the reverse complement.
AACTTTGAGAAGCAACTCAGTCGCATCCCACTATTTTCCGGGTTCTCCCCACCATCTCTTAACTGTGACCTATTTTTTATCACCCCTCGATGCAGCGGGACCATTGCGCAACCGGTACGCTAGATGTAAATCGGCAAACCGCCGACCGCAGTGTGGACGTAAGCACGCGGGGGTAACCAAGGAGATTGCGAACGGATTGACCGAACGATGATTGAACTATTCCAAGAACTTTTCAGCGATGTCAATCTTCCAGCAACGGTACTCATGGTTGGAGTGCTGCTGTACTGGATGATGGTCATTGTTGGCGTTTTCGGTATGGACGTTATCGACCTCGACTTTGGCGACGCCGACGTTGATATCGGTCTTGATGCGGATGTCGGAATCGACGCTGACGTTGGCGTTGACGCCGACCTCGGAGTCGATGTTCATACCGGAGTTGATGCCGCACCGGCAACAACGATGAGCGGCGGAAGCAGCACGACAGGAAACGATGGTTTTCTCAAATCTGTTTTTGAATACTTCTACTTAGGTGAAGTACCGATCGTCATTGTCGGAACGTTTATCGTCCTCTTCCTTTGGATTTTTACTTACTTGACCAACCATCACTGGAACCCCGACAAAAGTCTTTGGGTTGCGGCGGGATGGTTCGTTCCAAACTTGATCGTCAGTCTTATCTTGACCAGATATACGATGATCCCGTTTGCGATAATTTTTCGAAAACCACCACCTGAAAATAAAACACGCGAAGAGATGTACGGACGAGTCGGAAAAGTGACAACCAGCGAGGTCACCGACAAGTTCGGACAGATAGAACTAAAACTTGTGAACGAACCAGAAATGACACTCAACGTGAGAACCAAACCAGGCAACATGCTCGGAAAAGGCGACGCGGCAAAGATCATTTCTTACGATCACACTAACGGTACATTCTTGGTTGAACTCACCAAATGGGAGAAGAAGATTGATGGCTAACATGACGTTATTTGCACTTAGCACTTTGCAATTCTGGATGCTGCTGGCAGTAATCATCGGCATCGTTTTGCTCGGCATCTTTGCCTTGATGATTAAGTGTCTTCGCAAAGTCCCACAGGGATCGGCACTTATTCGAAACGGTGCAGGTGGAACCAAAGTCAGCTTTGATCGTGAAGTCATCATTCCAGTGCTTCACATCGTCGAGATGATGGACATCTCCGTCAAGCGAATCGAAATTGACCGAAGCGGTGAAGACGGATTGATCTGTAAAGACAACATCCGCGCCGACATTAAGGTTGCTTTCTTCGTGCGAGTCAACAAAGAGGTCGAAGACGTCAAACGCGTTGCCCAATTCCTTGGTTGCGAACGAGCGTCGGACGAAGTTGCCCTTCGAACCATTTTTGAACCAAAATTCTCGGAAGCACTTAAAAGTGTTGGTAAGCAATTCGATTTTGTCGAGCTTTACAACTCTCGTGAAGACTTCCGAAATGAGATCCTTCGAATTATCGGCACCGACCTCAACGGTTACGTGCTCGATGATGCGGCGATTGATTACCTTGAGCAGACTGATCTTGGAAAACTCAATCCGAACAACGTTCTTGATGCCGAGGGTATCAAGAAGATTACCGACCTGACCGCTAAAGAAGTCACGCTTGCGAACCAAATTACTCGCGAGAAAGAAATGACTCTGAAAAAACAGGACGTTGAAGCCCGCGAAGCCATCCTTGCTCTTGAACGTCAACAAGTTGACGCCGAAGAGAAACAGGAACGTGAAATCGCAGAGATCACCGCCCGCCAGGAAGCCGAAGCCAACGTTGTTCAAGAGGGCGAACGCCAACGTGCTGAGCTTGCCCGAATCGCGGCCGACGAAGAAATTGCGATCGCGGAAGAAAACCGACTTCGAGCCGTTATCGTTGCTGCCAAAAGCAAGGAACGAACTGACGCCGTCGAAACAGAGCGTGTTGAAAAGGAACGCGGACTTGAAATCGCCGAACGCGAACGAGTCGTGACTTTGGCTGAGATCGAAAAAGAAAAAGCGATCGAAGTTGAAAAGAAAAACATCCAGGACGTGATCAAAGAACGCGTAATGGTTGAGCGAACGGTTGTCGAAGAAGAAGAGAAAATCAAAGACACCAAAGAGTTCGCAACAGCCGAACGTAAAAAGCAGGTTGCCGTTACCGCCGCCGAAGAACAAGCCCAACAGGCTTTGGTCAAGCAGGTTCAAAAAGCAGAAGCCGAAAAGCAGGCGGCTGCCCTAGAAGCTGAAAAGATCGTCGTCATGGCCGACGCTGAAAAATCAGCGGCTGAAAAAGAAACCGAAGCCAAAAAGATGCTTGCCGAAGCTGCACAGGCTGAAGCCGCGGCACTTGGTTTGGCTGAGGCTCAAGTCAAAATGGAAAACGCACTTGCCATCGAAAAAGAAGGTACTGCCGAAGCCAAAGTAATCGAACTAAAGTTCCAAGCCGACGCCAAGGGTATCACCGAAAAAGCCGAAGCCATGAAACTGTTCGATGGCGTCGGAAAAGAACACGAAGAGTTCAAGTTGAAACTCAACAAGGAAAAGGACGTCGAGATTCAAGCGATCGACGCCCAACGTCAAATCGCCGAAGCCCAGGCCAAGATGATTGCCGAATCCTTGATGAACGCCAA
>CAZQQR010000038.1:12752-25455 GCA_964595515.1 uncultured Pirellulaceae bacterium | reverse complement strand
TTAGGATGTTGTCGCGGGATGGGATTTTGAACACCGCCGACAACGGCTCGGGATCGCCTTGAACATCTGCTTCGGTGTTAGCATTGACTGCGTCATTTTCGATCATGCCCAATCATCCCGTCTGTGCCTTGGGATGAGTTCGCTTGGTCGGTTTTCGGCCGTTCCAAAGGCAGTTAATCTGTCAATTCTTGAACTTCGGCAGCGTTTAGAGCTCGATTAAAAATGTTGAAGTTGTCGATTGAGCCTGAGAAATATGCGTTGGAACTGCTGCGCCCGTCATGAAAGATTGTCCTTCCATTGGTGCCGCCAATTCCTATCCCACCACCGTGAGACCACAGCTGTGATCCGGCTGCCGTTCCAAAGACACGACCATTGGCGTAGCCGGTCAGTGCTCCGGGGGCGACTGTCGTTCCCCCGTCAAGAACCAGCGTTACAGAGTTCGAGGTGCCTGCGGTGATGCTGGTAGAAACAAATACTGGATCCCAACCGCTTTCGCTATCGGGAACATTCCAACCACCAACGTAAAGCAAACCGTTGTCAATATAAATTGAAAGACCGCGAGTGGTTCCTCCTTCTTCATAAAGAAGTTGACGCGTCGTAACGTTGTCGGCGTTGAACTGGAGTGAAATGGTACGCTGGTCGTGGGTTCCAATGTTGATATCGTCAGAGTTTCGAATGTTGATGGCGTCGTCACCATCGAATACGACCGCTCCGTCAACGAACTCTGGATTTCCTTCGAGGCTACCGTTGTTGCTGTCTCCAAAAGGCGAGGAGTCGTTGGCATCACCACTATCAAAATCCAGATTCGCCACAAGATCGTCGGTCGAAACGACGAAATCCTCGTTGGTTGGTAACACGTCAAACGTGATGCAGTTGTCTGCTTGACCGGAAATGTCTTCAGCGCTATCGCAAAAGTCTGCCGCATCTCTAAAGTCCATTCCGGCAGACGATCCGCTATGGCCTTGGATTCCATTGACCGAGAAAGACTGGTTCAAGTCTTGTGTGAACCCGCCGATGTCAGACATTTCGCTGACGACAGCGTCGCGAACCGCTGTGGTACCAGCGATAAGTCCAACCACGCCAACCGCAACCAGCAACAAGAGTTCGGTTGAAAGCACCGAACCATTTACGTCGGATCGCAACGAGATCAATTTTCTAGTTGTGGAGATGGGCGACATCAAAGTTCGTTCGCGTTTTTTCGAAGGTGCCAAATACTGTCGTGACGCAAATTCCGTCAAGACATTTAACAAATCGTTTGACAGAGTGTAGCACGCGATTCACGCGATAAGAGAAATCGGTTATGCCGGTTTTGCAAGCTATCTGGGCCGGCGGGCTTGAGGCTCGCTATTTTTGTAACGGGCTTGGACGAATGTAGTTTTTGGGCGAGTCTAGTTTTTTCGACTGCCTTGGCGGAAGCTTAATTCAATGAGTCGACACTCTCGCTCGTTACTTGTTCATCAGCCGGTTTAGCGACGCCTCTAATTGCCGTTGGACAGATTGGGGGCCGGTTAAAATGACGCTTTGACTGATGGGCTCAAACTCTCGTCGGTGAATTTGACGTCCAAGCGTTTCGTCAACCAATCGCAAGATGTCGGCTTCTTGGAAACCAGCTTTAACCAACTCGTGAACTGGATAGACTTCGAGTTCAATCGACTGGGCGGCCCGCTCGAAAGTCGTGAAGACAATGGTTTTCTCGTCGATCGCAATGTGAGCCAGGCTTAGGCTTTTTCCAAGTTCTTCAATGACTCGACCGACCGACGATTCTCGGATACTTCCCGGCACAAGCGTCTGCGGATTCCAGCCCGTTTGAACAACGTTTTGCCAGTCGATCAGAATGGTTACACCCGTGTTTGCCTGAACCGCAGAGAGAAACGTGCCAATGTCTTTTTGAAGTGAGTGTTTTAAGTTCGGTGATTGCGACAGTTGTGGGGAAAGCGACGACCATCGAGATTCAAGAGTCGACAAAGCTTCCTTATCGTTGGCGTCAAGCGTTAGACGATTGGCAGCCAAGAGTCTTTCTAGCAGCAGTTTGATTTGAACCTGTGCACTCGGGTGAGCGTTGACTTTGATTTTGTTTCGATCGGTTGTGATCGTTGCAGGATTAACGCCTTGCACCCAAATGTCAGGAAAAATTAACGTCTTGATAATTTTGGCAAGTCGTTCTGGGTCGTTCAACGCGATGCTGCCTGCATCATGAGATTGTTCTTCAAAATCAGACGAATGAAAGACGCCAATAGTCACCCCTGTTTCATGGGCGATTTTTGAAAGTCCATGTGGCTTGATCAGTTCATCAATGGCAGCGCCTAATTCAACATCGGAAATTAATTTTTCAATCGCCGGATCCGGAGAAAGGCCTGCAGTCGCGATCGAGTTTGCATCGATCGTGATCGGGATTCCCGACATCGCTGTCAAACTACGAAGTGCTTTGCTTAAAGGCACGTTGTCGTATTTTAGGCCGCCAATATTTTGCTGAAGTTTCTCGATGTCGAGTCGGATTGGTTGCGGTCGCTCAACGATATATTTGGGAAGACCAACCGGTCGGTCACCGCGCAGAGTCGAGGCAATGTCTTTAATCTCATTCAGCGATGTGCCGCTGTCTTGCAATAACGCAGCGAGGTCGCCGAGGTTACCGCTTGGTTTTTTGAGGATCGGAATGTCCGATTCAGTTTTTCCATTGGGCTCTACGTCGATTACAGTGTCCCCTTTGTCAATAGAATCGAACAATCCGCCCGCCTGATTTTGCTGATTGTCGTTAGGTTGGTCAGCAGCAAGCGGAAAATCATCGCTTACGAGTTCGAGCTGCCCTTTAGCGGCCATCGGCTGAGGTCGTCGATGTCGCATGGGTAACTCTCTTCCTTGCTTCGCAATTTGGGGTTCTACCTTTGGCTTTTTAAGTTCTTTCGGCGCGTCGTTTTGGATAAGCTCACGGTCAGTTGGATCGTCTTTGATAAAACGGTCATCGTTTTCATCCAAGTCGTCAAAGACTCCTTCTGGTTTTTTGTCGTCAATTGGCTCATCGATCAGCGGTTCATCTGGTACGCCATTTTCTTCGTTCCCCAGCTCGACGTCAGCATTTTGATCTGCAAGTTGAGCGACAGGAGTCCCGTTTGGTTTTTTCGACGTTACCAAGATGGCAACCGTGGCAGCCCCCATCATTAAAAAGAGCCCGAGAATTCCGGCAATCGTCATCACAGCTCGACGACGACGTTTCGTGTCTTCGCTCGCCCATTGGTCGTTTGGAATGATTGGGCCGGAGCCGGTCGGGTCTGGCGCAGGCTGTGATGTTTGTCGGGCAGGTGCTTGTTGGGCAGGCGCTTGTGGCTGCGGCGTTTTTCGTTGACGTGTTTGTTGAACGGGCGCTGGGGTATTTAGTTTTGATGATTTGGGAACGGTATTCCCTGACCGCGTCTGCGGGGCGCGTGTCTGCCGAGGACTCGCAACTGGTCGTTGGCGGGATTGAGTTGGGGCAGAAGGAGGTGCAGGATTGGCAAGAATGTCGTCAATGTCTTCAAAGTTGCCCATGCTTCCGATTGAATCCTGGGAAGCGGCGATGGAGTCTTGTGAGTCGTCGACCCAACCCTCTGGTGCAGTGATCGGTACCATGGTGCCGCATTTGGGGCATGCCAGGATTTGCCCAACCGCAGACGCTTTGGTTACTTTTAATTTCGCTGCACAAGATTTGCAAATGATGGAGAAAGGTTCCACGGATGCCTCACTGCAGGGGTAATTTTTTGCGACCGAGTTAAAAAATCAAATCTGGCAATTCAATGCAAATCTGGCTACTCAATGGCATCACCATCTAGCGGATTTGCAATCCAACTATTCTACGCATTGCCTCTTTATTTGTCGTCGGTAGAAAAGAACGGGATTTGCTCTTTCAATCAAGTTCCTGATAAACATCGTCGTTGAACAACGATTATTCGGTTAGAAACGGAGCGGGTAGTTCATAATTCTTTGTCGCCGCAGCTGCCCTCGTCGTAATCAAGATTGCTTTTTGTCCCGGAACATCTGGGTCGTCTGCCAAAACCCAGATGAGTTTACAGTTGGGATCAGAAGCCCCAGTGATGTCCTTGTCAGGATTGGCTTTGACCATAATGGAGGTCAGGATCTCGGCAAATGACTTTTGGCTAATGACAAGTTCGCTTGGACGCTGGTTTTTGGTGATGCCGTCTTTTTCCAAGTCTCCACCCAGTAAACGAATATTGAATTCGAACGGAAGCTTTCCAAAATCATCTTTGATTTCCGAAACCAACTCCGCGAGCAGAACATTCAGGTCGGGAGGGTTGGCAATATTTAAATCCCGCTTCGTCGCCAGCAACGCCTCTAATGTTTGCGGGATGTTCTTTTGAACCGTTGTTGCCGTTGAGATGCCCGCTGAAAAAGCGACTGCCAGTTCCGAAGCAGCAATGAGGTTATGAGCGGCCATGGGCGAAAGCCAACAATTCGCAACGACTTCTCCGTGCTCAACATCCCACCGAAGATTGCGGTGAAAGTCAGCCAGCATGTTGTCGTATTTCACACGCACTTTGTCCCAGTACGGATTCGACGGAATGGTTGCCACCAACTCCGTAATCGAGTCCCGTTTGCTTCTAAACTCGTCCACCATTTGGGTTTTTAGATCACGTGCCTTCAAATCAAAATTTCGATCAAAAGTTAATTCGAAAAAGCTGCCGGAATCAATGTGCAGGCTGACTAAGCCACCTCGAACATCATCGGGAATCAAAATTCTCAGCTCGCGATTGAGGGGAAGCATTTGATCTCCCATCAAGCGTTGCCCTTGCTCGTTGAATAGGGAGTTTCGCAAAAACAACATGTTCAGATGACGACCCGCATCCGTGCGTTCGGCAAGGTTCTTCAAAGCCCCTGACAAAACATTGGCTCCGGCGCTCAGTGCGGCCTCTTCTACCAACGAGCGGTTACCAAAAGCAAATTGGGTGACAAGACTCGCCTCGTCACCCTCTGATTTCAAAACGTAGAACGCAGTTTTGCTGGTTGAATTGTCGGCGGATAGGAATATCTGTTCACCATTGTCGAGTTTGTTTTCTGTCGGGCTGTTCCACTTGTTCAGTAGTTGAGAAAGTTCGAGTGGTTGATTGGGCGTGACGACAAAATACGAAGCGTATTCTTCTTCCTCGGTCGTGTGAAGTGAAACGATCAAGTGATCCATTTCTTCAAGTCGAAATCCGGCCAGCTGGGTGAATTCATCAACATAGGATTCAAAACCGGGGCTGACACTTTTGAGCAGCAACTGCCCTTCAGGATGCTCCATCATGCTCGAAGGTCGAATTGAATAGAGCAGTTTTGGTGAGACGGGCAGATTGGCAAAATCGACAGGAGGGCCTTGGGTTGGTGATTCCCAGAGCGATTCACGATCGTCATCGATTAGTTCTTGAACCAAAATCGGACGCTCATCAATTGGGACGCTGTTCCAGTCGATTGGCTTTGGCTCGGATGCAATCGCGAAGGGTGGAGAGAGCGCTTCTTTTTCTTTGGCGATCTCTTCCGGCGTTTTCATTTTTTGAACAACCGTGTTGTTAGCCTGCATCGCAAAGTATCCGATTCCGGCGGAAAGGGCCAACAAAGAGCCCGCAATGGCGACGGGGATCTTCCATTTTTCGCGTTTCCGTTTTCCGGCAGCCAAAGCCGCAGCTTGGATTTTCTCCGCACGTTGTTGAATTTGTTCAGGCGTGCTTTCTTCGAGGACTGCTTCCGTCTTGATCGCGGGAGCGTCGGGAACACTCTCGATGTCGGAAGGAAGAAACTGGTTGATGGATTTTAAGAAAGCTCGCTTGCGAGGCGATATCGAAATTTTAAGTTCGTTGATCTCGTTGGCTTTGCCAGACAAAAGACTAAGCACATTGCAGACTTCGTTTGCGGATTTTGGCCGTTGATCAGGATCCTTGGCCAGCATTCTCTTAATTAATGACTCGAGTTCGGTTGGAAGTTTATATTTGTCAAATGAAGGAAGCTTTTCGTGTTCGTGCAAACGTTGTTTTTCGTCAATGTCGTCGGCGGCGAAGACTTGCCTGCCCGTCACGACTCTAACCAAAGTGCAGCCTAACGAATAAAGATCACTCGCGATGGTTGGCGATTCGGTGTAACACTCGGGTGCTTTGAAATCTTGCCACGTATCAACGCCGGTTGTGTCGGGTGCCGGCGAAATGAAATCAGGGCAAGGAAACGGATCAGCACGAACTTGGACTAGCCCGCTTTTCTGAATCCAAAGCGCTCTCGGGGAGATCGCATTGTGGACAACTCCGGCCTGGTGGATTACATCCAATCCGTTGGCTGCATGGGCCATCAAACCGCAGGCTTGTTTCCATGGAAGTCGCGCTCGACGAGGCAGTTTGTCCGCAAGCGAGGGGCCGCTGGGCGCGCCTGAAACCACGAATCGATGTTGCGGTAAAACCAGCGTTTCAAACGTCGTGACTAAATTGGGATGCTCAAGACTGTCCAATTTTTGACAATACTCATCGATCGAATTCCAAATTTCGAGATCGCTCTTTTCCGAGCCCTCAAGAAATTGAAGCAGAACGGGAAATCCCGTTTTGGTGTGTTGAGCCAGAAAATGACCTTTAAGACTTCCCTTTTTGATCTTTTCGGTAACCGTATAGTTTCCGAATTGAAACGGACCAGGATGTCCCGCGAGCATGATGCTCGTTTGATACGAAGTCAGAGCCTTTTTCTGCACCAACCATTGGGCAAGTGAAGCCGAATTTTTTGGGACCGACGAATCATCGGCGAATTCTGTAAATAGGGATTGGACCTGAGTTAAGCCAACCAATTTGCTTTCTGACAACAGGCTCCAAAATTGGTTTGTATCAATTGTCACGGGCGACTCACCATGATAAATCCGGTTAGAGCACTAATAGGAATCGTTGGCAACAAGAACGATTTTCGAACAAAAGGGTGGTAAGGAATCGGGTATTTGTATTCGACCAATTGTGAAATTTCGACGATCCAATATTGTAGATCAACTCGGTATCCCAGCGAAGTAGTAACACGGATCAATCTTATCCCAACTCGTATTTACTAAACGACGAGCAGCGATTGAACTGATTCCCTCCCATCACGACATGCGTAATTTTCATCACTTAACCTTTGTGCACAAGCAAGAAATAACATGAACTCTCAGGTTGCAACAAAAAAGAATCACATGAACGCATACGAAACGGTAAACCACTATTTTGAGCGAGCAGCCGATGCGTTGCAGCTTCCTGAGAGCAATCGGCGTTTGCTAAAAATGGCTAAGCGTGAAATCACCGTCGAAGTCCCCGTTGAAATGGATGACGGTCGAATTGAGACCTTGGTCGGCTATCGCGTTCAGCACAACAACGCTCGTGGTCCCATGAAGGGCGGACTTCGTTATCACCCGGATGTTGATCTCGACGAAGTTCGAGCGCTTGCTTCGTTGATGACTTGGAAAACGGCCGTCGTGAACATTCCTTATGGTGGTGCCAAAGGCGGAATTTCAGTTGCTCCACGGGGTCTTTCTCACAAAGAAAAAGAACGGGTCACGCGAAAGTTTGTCGATCAAATTCACGACATCATTGGGCCAGACCGAGACATTCCTGCGCCGGACATGGGAACCAATTCTGAAACCATGGCTTGGATCAGAAACCAATGGGAAAAATACCATGGGTTCAATCCGGCTTGTATCACCGGCAAACCAGTCGAAGACTATGGTGCGAAAGGACGAGAAGAAGCAACCGGGCGTGGCTGTGGAATTCTCTCGTTCAAACTCTTGAAACGTCTCGGTCGGCGTCCTGTCGACACGCGCGTTGTGATCCAGGGTTTCGGAAATGTAGGTTCGCACGCCGCCAAATTTATGTACGAATCGGAATTTAAAATCGTAGGAATCAGCGACGTGAGCGGGGGGTATTTTGACCCCAACGGAATCGATGTGCCGGCTGCGATTCATTACACACTTGAGAACCGATCTTTGGAGGGCTTTGCGGGTGCAAAAAAAATCTCCAACGAAGAGTTGCTGGAACTCGACTGTGAGTTGCTTGTGCCGGCAGCACTTGGTGGCGTGATCACGATGGAAAATGTCGACCGGATCAAAGCCAAATATATTGTCGAAGGAGCCAACGGTCCCGTCGACGCAGATGCCGACGAAGCTTTGTTCAGCCGTGGCGTCGCGGTTCTTCCGGATATTCTTGCCAATGCCGGAGGCGTGACGGTCAGCTATTTCGAATGGGTTCAAAATCGCCAGTATTACAGTTGGGACTTGAATCGCGTCAGGCAGCAATTGGATGCGATTCTCTCGGCTGGTTTCGAAGACGTCTGGCAGACAGCCAACGAAAACAACGTCAGCCTCCGGACTGCCGCGTTTATGATCGCTATCCAGCGCGTGAAACGTTCGACCGATTTAGGCGGTTTTTAAACGTCTACATCGGCAAAGATTGAACTGAGTCTGGGGCGAGCTCTCATTGAGCGACTGGTTTTACTCGCAGGTTCTTTGGGTTGGTTTCGTCCTTTGTTTGGGTGTTTGAGGTTCCAAAATCTATCCGCCTTGCCGGGAATCGGTCCGGGAAGGTAACCTTTCTATTTACAGGCACTCCAGAAAGCTGTTGGCACCGCATTGCTCGACTGCTTTTTCGTCGCTCAACGTAAATCCAAAGGAAGATATGAACTCGCCAGGTACATCCCCCTCCACTTACGAGCAGGTTCTCGAGTACTACCGCGAACATCTTTCTACGGAAGAAGCCACCGTCAAACGGGTTTCCAATCAGTGGACGATGGTAGGTTATATTCGCGGTGTGCTGTTTCTCGCTGCTCTGGCGACATTTTTGTTTGGATTTGCGCAGGCTTGGGGGATCGGGACTGCATGGTGGGTAATCTCTGCGGTCCTGACATTGGCCTTCATCGTCGTTGCGATCTACCACGAAGGCATGCATGAAGAACTTCACCGGGCGACTTTGCTTTCGAAGATGGATAGCGAATCGTTAGCTCGTTGCCAGCGCGAATGGGACAAAATCAAAGTTCCTCCCATCGAGATTCCCAAAGAGTTCGCTCCCATCTCAAAAGACCTGGATCTTTTGGGTACCAGCTCGGTTTATAAACTGGTCGGAGTCACCAGAACGCCGTTGGGAACTGACATCCTTCGTCAGTGGATTATTCAGGGTGGACTAGAAGAAGAAATCAAACTTCGTCAAGAAGCCGTCGCCGAGATGCGACCGGAATTCGAATGGCGACGTAAGTTCCGATTGCTCTGCGAACGGTTGGTCGCGTCACGATCTGGACCAAGCCGTTTTGTGGAGTGGTGTGAAAGCCCGAATTGGTTCGACGGCGGTCGCCAGTGGGTGCTTTGGCTGGCGAGATTGACGGGGATCGCTTCGATTTTGGCCATCATCTTTTTGTTTACAGGATTGGTTCCGTTTGCAACCTCGGCTCCTATCGTGATGGTTACTCTGATCATCACTGCCGTGATCAATTTCGCGATTTCAGTTTTGTACTCAGGTTCAATTCACGAAATATTTAATCAGGTATCTTCCCGAGCCGACGAAGCAAATCACTATGTCTCGTTGTTTGATATGGTGTGTGACTATCCGGCAAAATCGACCAAACTCAAACAGCTTCAGCAGCAACTTCAACCCACCGAAGACGGCGCTCAGAAAAGTATCGGCAAACTAGGCCGTTACGTTTGGCTGGCAAACATGCGGCGGAACGGTTTCGCATTCGTTCCTTACATGATTTTGAATTTTCTAGTTTTCTGGGACGCTCATGCGCTTCACTTTTTAGAAAAATGGAAATCTAAACATGGCGAAAATGCCCGTTTATGGTTCAACGATCTTGGCGAGTGGGAAGCAATCTGTGCGCTGGCGAAACTCGCGGGCGATCATCCTGAATGGACGTTCCCTGAAATCGCGGCTACAAAATCTGCAGACGCGGCGATTTTGAGCGGAACCAAAGTCGGTCATCCGCTGCTCAATCGCTCAAGAGTTTGCAACGACGTTCAGATTGGACCACCCGGAACTGTGCTGCTGGTGACGGGGTCAAACATGTCCGGCAAAAGCACGCTGCTTCGAAGTGTCGGAGCAAATGTAGTGCTGGGGCAAATGGGAAGCGTCGTGTGCGCGGAAAAACTCGCTCATCCGCCACTTCATATCGAGACAAGCATGCGGATTGATGATTCGTTGGCTGACGGCGTTTCGTTCTTCATGGCAGAGCTAAAACGGCTTAAACAAGTCGTGGACACAGCGCGCGATCACGATGGTGACAATCCGCGGCGCATGTTGTTCTTGCTGGACGAAATTTTGCAGGGGACCAATTCACGTGAGCGACAGATTGCGGTCAGTCGAGTCGTTCGAAAGCTGATTGACGAGAATGCAATCGGTGCCATTTCCACACACGATTTGGATTTGGCTACAACGGATGAACTGACCAGGGCCTGCCAGACGGTTCATTTCTCAGAGCAGTTCCACGAAGTTGACGGCAAGAAACAGATGACGTTCGATTATGTGATGAAGTCAGGTATCGCCGAAACAACGAATGCGTTGAAGTTGTTGGAAATGGTTGGATTGGGCGAAGACGAGTCGTAGTTCGTGAAAGTGGTCTCCTATTGGTCAGTCAAAGGTAAAGTTTGGGGGAGTGGACGAGGCTACGAGTCCTTTCGAGCCAACAAACGCAAGGGATTCGTAACCTCATCCACTACCGTCAATCCAAATGTTTAGTTTTGACGAACCACCCCCTCAAAGAATCTTTGATTAAATGACTCTTTGAGCAGTTGATCCTTTGTAGCGGATTGACGGAAAATACCGAAATCCTTCGCAAATCGGTGCTGTTCAAATCTGTGTTGGTCCATTCGCCTGCAACGTCTACGATTGACGCGATAGCCACCCCGATACTTTTATCCAAAGATCAGGAAGATCATGGATCACACTTGCGAAAATTGCGGTCACGGTGAACTTGAAAAATTCATCGACCAACCGAATCACCAGCTCCTGCACTGTCCTCAATGCGACTTGTATCAAAAAGGCGTCTTGGAGTCGGGGTTGGTCTACGAAGAAGACTATCACGAGGGTTACGCAAGTCGGCTAAATTCCAAGATTCGAACTGCCACGATTCGGCTTGCTTCGATCAAACCCTACCTCTCTCAGGGCAATGTTGCTCAAGGAAAAGACGTTAGGCCCAGCGCGCCGATTCAAATGCTTGATATCGGCTGCAGTGTTGGAGCGACGTTGACGGCTGCCAAGAATCTTGGCTGGCAACCAATGGGCGTCGACGTCAGTCAGCGGGCGGCCAATGTTTGTAAACAGCGAAGCGTCGAGTGTACGGTGGTCCAAGATGGCGAGTTGCCCTTTGAAGACGGTGCCTTTGATTTGGTCACCAACTGGCATGTCATCGAACACGTATTGGACGTGCGGCAAACGCTCACCGAATGGCGAAGAGTTTTAAAGCCAGGTGGAATCATGATTCTGGAGACGCCTGACGCAAGCTATCTAAAGGCCCGCATCATGGGGCCTCGCTACAAAAAATTCTGGCCAGCGGAGCATCTGTACACTTTTACTCGAGAGAACCTGACGTCGATTATGTCATCAGAGGGCTTCGAAATTTTACCAAGCCGTCTGCTGGGCGGATGGAATACGTTGTCGCCTGCAATGACGGCCTATGCCCTTGGTTATCGATCATTGCGAGCCAGCCAGCGAAGCTTCAATCTTTGTAAATCAATCGAAGTGTGTTGTCGCAAACCAATGCGAGATGTCGTCGAAAAATCAAAACGCGTCGCTGCCTGAATGTCGAATTCAACGGAACATCCACGGATAAAGCTCAAAGCGCAATTCAGAAGCGTAATTCTGAAATGCAATTCTGGAACGTAGGCCGGATCAGGAGCTTGCGACGCCAATCCGGCAATCCAAACTGAATCAACCGCCCGCGTCGCCAATCCGGCAATTCAAACTTCGATCACTCTGCAAACAAATTCACAGGGCCAAATCCTTTTCCCAGCCCCGGGTTTGTTTTAATCGCCTTGGAAATGAACTGCTTTGCCCCTTCCACCGCTGCCAAAACCGTTTCGCCGCGTGCAACTCGGGCGGTAATGGCCGCAGACGTCACGCAGCCTGTCCCATGAGTGTGCGGCGTATCAAGCCGTTTGGCCTTCAGCAATTTTGTTTTTCCATCTGACCATAAAACGTCGATCGCATCCCCCTCCAGATGCCCGCCTTTGACGAGCACATGCTTGGGACCCATGTCCGCGATTTGAATCGCCGCTTTTTCCATCGTTTCGATCGAGTCGACGTTGAGGTTGGTCAACCGAGAAGCCTCTGCAAGATTCGGGGTTACCAAAAACGCATGTGGAAAGAGCTTTTCGATCGCAATTGAAATGGCATCGTCATCGATTAGCGCCGCTCCATGCTTACTGATCATGACGGGATCAATGATGAGGGGGAAATCAAAATCCTTCGCACGATCACCAAGAGCGGCGATCATTTTTGAATTTCCCAATGCACCCGTTTTGGCGGCATCAGGTGGGATGTCATCGAGGACCGCATCCAGTTGAGCCAACATCATGGCAGGCTCGAGAACCTCGACAGCCGAAACCGATTGAGTGTTCTGAACGGTCAACAAAGTAACAACACTCATTCCATAAACGCGATGTTGATGAAACGTTTTAAGATCGGCTTGGAGACCGGCGCCGCCAGAGGGATCAGAGCCAGCGATCGTAAGTGCGACTGGAGTTTTCAATTGACTTCCAAAAAAA
>CAZQQR010000038.1:6080-12652 GCA_964595515.1 uncultured Pirellulaceae bacterium | reverse complement strand
ATCAGAGCCAGCGATCGTAAGTGCGACTGGAGTTTTCAATTGACTTCCAAAAAAACGATTTGGCGAGAGCTCATTGGGCGAGAACTCTCAAAGAGGGCTATTGACCAATTCTGCTACCCAAAAATTCCGTAAACGAAATTGCGAGTAAACGAAATTGCGATCGTTGAAATGCTAGTGATGTCCATCATCGGCTGGAAAGATCGGAGTGTCGTATTCCATTCCCATTAAGTGGCGTGACTTGAGCGTTAGTTGCTCTCGCAGCGAAAACACGCCTTCCTCGCGAAGCACCAGAGATGGGTCAATTTTCATCTTGGTCATCAACTTCCAATGATAGCCGAGCAACGATTTGATGCTTCGTTTTCCATCAAAATCCATAAAGTTGACTAATTGACCGCCTTCGACAAAAAGTTTCTCAATCCTTGAAGTGTAGAGCCGAACAAGGTGGCGAAATGACTTCGTCTCGCGGCGAAGTTTGAGGTAGGGAATTTCTACTTGGCACTTTTCAAGATCTTCAATCGCCAAAAACGTTTTGTTTTGTTTTAAGTCAGTCACCACTCGCGACAATATTTGAGTCAACATGATCGCTTTTCCGGCCTGCATCGCGGACACTTGCCAGCCATCTCGCACTGTTCCTAAGGCTGGAACAATCGAAGCCAACGATGAGCCGCCGACAAAACTACTGAACGCATCCAGTTCGTTCCAGGTCTTAAACTCACGATTTCGAATCCACAAATCCGCCCCGCGAAGCGGATCAAACAGGAACTGTTTCGGGACATCGAATTTCCGGCAGGCATCCACCAACGCAGCCAGTTCTACCGTCGAACACCGATCACGAAACGCATCACTAAGTTCGTCACGTATCTCAAACCAAACATCCAGCGACAGTCCGCTGGCACTTTCAAGGTCCAGCAGATCAATCGTTCGCATCAAATTGAACAGGATCGCATCCAAGGCTCGACGCTCTTCGCCCGGGATGTTGTTGACATACCAGAGGTTGCCTTTAAAGAATTTTTTGACAGCACCTCGGCAGCTTTTGTATCCACGCTCGATAGTCGAAGAGTCAAGTTCGATGTGGCTTTCAGTTTCCAGCATGGGAATCTCGAATAGAGGTGGACTAGTTGGCGGTGAGCATCAGGGTGCCCGAGTAATACCAGGCCTTAATACGCAGCCATTAAGTTATCCCATTGAATCTTGATCCGAAAGGGTTGGAGTTTCGGCTAATGTTGCCTCGTGAAGATTGTTACGGTCGATTAAGATAAGATGAAACAGTTGGAGAAAAGAATGAAGATTTTATTGGCGAGTCCACGTGGTTTTTGTGCCGGCGTTAACATGGCGATTGAAAGCCTTGACCTGACGTTGCGCGAGTTCGGATCGCCCGTCTACGTTTATCATGAGATCGTTCACAACAAATATGTTGTTGATTCGTTTAAACAAAAAGGCGCGATCTTTGTCGACGCATTGGAAGAAGTCCCGCCGGGATCAGTCTTGCTGTTTTCCGCCCACGGCGTGTCTCCGGAAATTCGAAAGGTTGCTCAGGATCGAAACTTGAATGCGATTGATGCAACCTGCCCGTTGGTAACCAAGGTTCATCTCGAAGCGATCAAATACGCGAGGGAAGGTTACACCATTTTTCTGATTGGTCACGACGGTCACGACGAAGTGATCGGAACGATGGGTGAGGCTCCCGAATCAATGATCTTGGTCGAAACCGAAGACGATGTTGATCGTTTGGATGTTCCCAATGACGCCAAGGTCGCTTATTTGACTCAGACGACTTTGTCGGTTGACGATGCGAATCGAATCATTGCTCGACTGCGGGCTCGGTTTGTGAATCTTGTGAATCCGCCCAAAGAAGACATCTGCTACGCGACTCAAAATCGTCAGGAAGCCGTTAAGAAAATCGCCAAGCAAGCCGACGTTTGTTTCGTGCTTGGAAGTCAAAACAGCTCCAACAGTCAGCGGCTCCGAGAGCTGGCTGAAGAGGAAGGCATCAATGCTTTCTTGATCGACGGCGCGGCCGACATGAAAGAATCCTGGATGGAGGGTGTCGAAACCGTGTTGGTGACCGCTGGAGCCAGCGCCCCTGAAACGGTGGTCAACGAGTGCATTGAGTGGATCAAGGATCGGTACGAAGCCGACGTGGAGCCGTTTATCGTTCGCGAAGAGCACGTGAGTTTCCCGCTCCCGAAAAAGCTTCGACAGCTTCAGAAATCTTAATTCGAGTTCGTCGAGAATGGATCGTTCGTGGTGTCAAAGTTTCAACTGAAAGACCTGTTCGTTTACACCATTTACGCAGCGGTGACGGCTTGGATTATTTCTGTTAGTGATCATTGGCGTGAGCTGATCACGATTTGGTTGTTCACAATCGCTGGATTCGAAATTGCCAGATTGACAAGCTATTCGCGTGTGCTTTTGGGATTTTGTGGCACGGTCGCGGGATTGGCATGTGTAATGGCAGCAGTTTGTGTTCCTTCGAAACCGGCAATCAAGACTGGGACATGGCTCGATATTTGTTTTCCATTTGCAGGATATGTATGTTGGCTAGTGGCGATATTGATCGTACTTTTTTTCGTGTCGTTGTGCTTGCAGTCAAAGAGAACAAAGACGAGGCTGGCGGAAAGACAACTGTTGGCGAGTGACGATTCTTGTGCAAACTCTTGAAGAACAAGTTCAGACGCTTACCAAACTGGGGTTCGTTTTTCGGGATCAGAACAACGTCTCTGCGAGACTCGAGATCTATGATTGGTGGAAGTTTCTTGATCCGCCCTTCGTTTTGTTGATGTCATGCATCGTGAACGCTACTGGCTCATCTCGGAAGAATTGCATTTGTGAAAATGTGATATTCCCAGACATGAAACATCTTCGGCACGAAGGCTGGTTCGAACACGTCGCTCGTGAACTAGCGGATGTTTCTGGTCAAGGCTCTCAGCTAACGATCGAAGATATCTCAAAAAACGAGGCAGCCGATCGATGGGAAATGGAATACAAGATTGGTGGGCAACGCTTTGAACTGGCGACCGCGTTTCCGCACAAGTACGCTTCTTACCGATACACTTTGGAATTGCTGCCTAGTTTTGCCACGGAAACGAATTGCTTTTTCGCTTACCAAAACGAAGACGCCACCTACAACGAGGCTCTAATTTGCTGGCTTCCTCGTAGTTCAGATGAAGGCTTGAGAGAGATTTTCGGTGACGACATCAGGATGTTCGATGAGGAATGATCTCTCGTATCGTTGGAGTCGGCCGAACTGAACCCGGGAACAGTTGTTAAACTAAACTCGTAGTAAGATCCGGGCAACGTTTGGCTACTGTTTTGATTTCTTTGGCCGCCGCGGCGCGATTTCTTTTGCCATCACGTCTTTGATCAAAATATCTGTTGTTGGATCGTGGCCCTGAAAAATGATGGTTCCAGGTTCGAGGCGAAGGCCACGCCTTGGATTCAAATCTTTTTTTCGTTCGTCTGACCAGTCGGTGACTTGAAGTCCGTTCACCCAGACGCTGATGTGAGGGCCAGAAGCGACGATCGTTTTGCTGAACCACTCTTGATCGTCCGCATTTACGCGGCGAGCGAGGGTCCTGCGGAAGATTCCCCCCGTGCCGCAATCGACTGGCTGGGTTCGGTCGTTTCCCTTGAATTGGTTTTGAATCTGGCTTTCGTAACCGTTCATCAAGTCACCAGGGATGCAACGAAAGAAGACGCCCGAATTCAATCCGTCAGCGTTCGTTTTGCACTTCATTGAAAAAATGAAGTCGCCGTATTTTCGCTTGGATTCAATTTGTCCTTTGCCACCAAGGATCTCCAGTTCACCGTCATTTGTAACTTTGAATTTACTTTCTAGTTTCTGATCTGTTTTCCATTGATTGAGCGTCGAGTCCGCCAACAAATTTTCTTGGTTGAGGGGCCGGAGAAAAATGTTCTTGAACGCGATCTTTCCAGCGTTGTATTGTAGTCCAATGTAGCCGCGGCCAGCGGGTGACTCATCGTCATATTCAATGACCTCGACGTCGTCTAGCCAGACTTTGATTTTAGGTCCGTTGGCGATAATTCGATATCGATGCCAGACATCGTTCTTGTGAACAACATCGTCGGATTTGATTCTTCCGACCAAAGATCCTGTTGGGAATTTATTGTCGGCGGGGGCGATGTTGAGTTCGTAGCAATCGCGAGTGACGTTGGTTGGTTTAGGACTGGTTCTCAGGAAGACGCCGCTATTGGTTTCTGTGTCTGCTTTGAATTCGAGGGTCAGTTCGTAGTCGTCAAACTGTGCGGTGGTTCGGAGTAGTCCGCGCTGTCCACTCCTGACGGAAATCGTCCCTTCAGAAACAGTCCAGTCGGCATCGGTCACTGCTGTCCAGCCAAACAAAGACTCACCGTCAAAAAGCGAAATCCAACCCTGAGAAATTTGCTCAGCCTTAAGATTTTGGGGAAGCACAATGGTGGGCTTTTCCTGAGCATTCACGACTGCTCCGACCATCAAAATCCCACCTATCGTAAGAAATCGCATCGCTGCGATGGCTGTAACGGCTTTCAGACGATTTGAAGTGGTTTTTTTAAGGAAAAAATTGTCCATGACGATGAAACTTTCGGAGGGCAACGTATGTCCATTACAAGGATACCGTTAACCCGTGTTCACGTGGGATTCCACAAAGTTCGAATTGAAAACGGATTAACTCGGATCATAATACAGACTCGACACAAACAAGCTTCCATTCACACCAAGTTCGACACCAAGATTCAGGAATCTCACTTCATGGATTCGAAACCGTTCGGTTCGAGTTCAGATTGTAACCACTCATGTTCGGTGAGATGTCGAAAAACTGACGTCGCCTCGACGTTCAGATAGGCCTCAAATTTAGTGAACATCTCCAGTAATTCCAAATACCGGTCCAACAAACAGTACACGTTATTGACGGGTGCTACCGGTTTGCTCGGTCGTTACTTGATGCGAGATCTGCTACTCAAGGGCGTCAAATTGGCGGTCCTTGTTCGCCCCACGAAAAAGCAACGGGTCCGCGAACGAGTCGAATCAATTCTTCAGTATTGGGAAGCCGAACTTGGTCATCGACTTCCTCGGCCAGTGATCGTCACTGGCGACGTTTGTGAAAAAGGATTGGGGCTGACTCCGCGACAATCCAAATGGTGCAATGAGTTCGTCGATCAAATCATTCACAGTGCCGCAGTCCTCCGTTTCAACAGCGCGACACGACAAGAAGAACCCTGGCTCACCAACGTTCATGGCACGAGCAACGTGATCGAGGTCGCCGAATCTGCCAAAGTTCGACATTTTCATTTTGTCTCGACCGCTTACGTTTGTGGGAAACGACAGGAAAATGTGCTCGAATCTGAATTGGACGAGCAGCAGGATTTTCGCAACGACTACGAAGCCAGTAAGTTCGCCGCGGAAAAGCTTGTTCGCGAGGCAAACTTTGAAACCACTACCGTTTATCGTCCTGCCGTGATCGTGGGCGATTCGCAAACCGGATACACGTCAACTTATCACGGGCTTTATCTTTACCTTCGATTTCTGGATTTGCTGGTTCCTCAACAGGAACGAAATGAAGATGGCGTGTTTGAGACTCGTGTCAAATTGCCGATTGATGGTGATGAGCCTCGAAATCTCGTTCCTGTCGATTGGGTAGCCAAATCCATTTGTCATCTTGTTCGAACCCCCGAGGCGTTCGGTAAGACTTACCATCTTTCGCCCGAGCAAGGCACAACCACTCGCGAGCTAATTGAGTTTTGCTACGAGTACTACAACTCTGGTGGCGTGGAGTTTGGTGGTGCGGGCAGCGAACGAACGGCAGACAGTGAGTTTGCTCAAAAGCTGTTTGAGAATACAAGCATTTATGCTTCGTATGAAACCAGCGAACCGATTTTTGATAAACGAAACATGGATCGGTTTGCAGGGCACCTGGTTTGTCCCCCGATCGACAAAGAGATGATCTTTAAGTTCATTGAGTTTGGACGAAATAACAACTGGGGACGCGGCAAAAAACCTGCTCCCAAAGTTGGTCGGTGGATTGAAGCTCACTTAACCGAAATTGCCTTGGCGGCTCAGAAAACGATGGGTGCACTTGGTCTAAATAGTTCAAGCCATCTATTTGTGATGGGCTTGGATATTCATGGGCCCGGTGGCGGTCAGTGGCAGTTAAAGTCGTTGGACGGACGGTTTGAGGTTTCGCTTGGGCTTCCCGATGAATCTTGCCCAGTTTTGAAATTGAGTGACCTGCAGATCAACGATATGCTTCTTCAGGCTCACGAATCACAGAAGACCGAAACGGATGTGGCGATCGATTGGACCGAACCGCTTGAAACCGTGATGAGCAGCGAAAATCAGCTTGAAGATTAAGCTGTCGGTTCCGGTGATGAAGCCAATGAATCCGCGGAAGTCTTGATATGTCCGCTACGCATTCGTTGCGTTGAATTCAAACCCAGACGTACCGATAAACGCGGTGTCGACTCGGTGCTTTGAAGGCCCCAACCTCGGATGACCCTTCGCCACGTGTTCGATTGAGATCAAGGTGCGAAACTGTGTTCGTTTTGCCCTTCAATCAATCGAAGCGTTCTCTCCC
>CAZQQR010000038.1:0-5980 GCA_964595515.1 uncultured Pirellulaceae bacterium | reverse complement strand
CAAGGTGCGAAACTGTGTTCGTTTTGCCCTTCAATCAATCGAAGCGTTCTCTCCCCTGCCCTTTAACGTGCCATTGAGTTGCCTATCGTTCGATCCGAATGGTCGGTACTCGACCAGTTCGATAGACTTTTTTCCAATTCGATAATCGATTCCGCGCCACGTGACGCGCTTGGCAAATGCGGCTTTGATGATGGCCAAAAAGTACGCCCACTGGGTTAAGATCGCGATCAGAAACCGCGTACCGATTGATACCCTTGTTTCACTCGCGACCACGTTTCGGCTGGCGATGATTTTCTCGTTTCCGCTGCGAATCCACTCCAGCAACCCCATGTTTATCAATTGAAATACAACCATTGAAATCAGTGCTGTTAGTCCAAGCGAGATGCTTCCGTCTATCAACATCAGAATGCCAACGGATATCGCCCCGACAACGCAAAGTCCGGACATTAATCCATGAACGAACACCAGAGGCCAGTTCTTATGGTGTAGCCGGACGGTGATCAATTGACGTTTGATCCACTGGAGAGTGTTACCCCAAGAATTGGATTCCTGGTTGGCAACAATCAAATTTGGTACTCGAACAATTTTTAGGTCGTTGGCACTCATAATGTCTGAGAGCATGGTGTCTTCGCAAAACGCGTTGCTCCAAGCCGCCAGTAAATTGCACTTTTCGATTGCATCACGGCTGAGGGCCAGAGATCCGCCCCAGGGGATTTCATAAAGCGTCATTTGGGGGACCGCGCCGGCGTTCCAAGCTTGACGAATCAACGATCCAAGATTTTTATCTTTGGGATCAAACCAGCGATTCCCGGTCGACACGCCTACTGCATCATCGGCCAAAGGAGCAATCAGGTCTCTTAACCAGTCTGGATCTGCCACCACGTCGGCATCCACGAGTGCAACGACTTCGACGGATTTTTCTAAATTCGAAATGGCATGAATCAAAGCAGAGCACTTCAATGTCCTGGTTTCGGCTGGCTCGAAGATTGTGACGACTGGCTTTTTCGCGAACGCAGGATTGTCGAGAAAGCTATTCACGATCTCGAGGGCCGGGTCGTCGGCGTTGTCAGCGACGACATGCAGTTGAAATTTGGAATACGACTGCATGCTCAAGCCTGTCAAGCATTCCATCAGCGTGGGGTCTTCTCCTCGGACACAGAGAATGACGGCGACGTCAGGTGAAAACCCTTCCAAGGGTGGTGTCGGCGGCGTTTTCAGGATCCGTCCGTACATCCAGACAAACGTAAGTTGCATGACCGTCAATCCGAGCAGCAATCCGATGACGATCCAAAACAGACTCAGCAACATGTTCGCATCCGGGGTTTTTCCATCAACCTTATCAACCCAACGGAGAACATGTGAAACTATTGCTCGATCAAAATCACGGTCAATTTCTTGGGACCATGAGCACCTAAAACCAGCACGCGTTCAATGTCAGCCGTTCGACTGGGGCCTGTGATAAACGAAATGAAGCTTGGCCACTCGCCCTGCAGCTTTTCGCGAAGTAAAGCATAACCATCCACCATCGTTGTGACCATCTGCTCGCGGGTCGCAATTACAACATGATGAGGCGGCAATACCGAAAGTGAACGGCCGCCCGCCGATTGGGTAGTAATGAGGATACTGGCTGTTTGGGCGATCAATGCATCACACCCTGAAATACCAACGTCGCATATTTCAAGGTCTCGGACTTCGTAGGGAGAGCTCGTGTCCAAAAATTCAAATGGCACTCCTGTCACCGTTTCCACGACCAGCGGCGCGTTGTGAACACCAGCTTTTTTCCAGCCATGTTGTTCAGCAAGCTCCTTCAGCGTCGAGCGTGCAGCATCAATGTCTTGAACACAAAGGAATTCGGTTTGCAGTTTTTCGGATAGCGTTCGAAACGCAAGTTTGTGATCTTCAAACGAAGGGCCCACTCTGGGCAGAAATTCTTTGACGGCTTGAATTGAGCCATCTGGATGGTTGCTGAGAACAGGCAGCTGCGTCGGCGTCTTTTGCACGACTTGTCTGACATGGTCGTCTGTGGAAGTTTTCAAAGCTTCCTGGATTCGGGATAAGATCGATTCGCGGCTCATGGTTGTTCTTTTGGTTTTGTGAGGCAGATCGGTGTTGGTTGGTCAGGGGGTATTTGTCATGCACAGCATGACCTACGGCAAATTTCGAGGACGAATGGTTCGGTGCAACGTATCTTTGCGTAGCTGGATAAGGCTCCGACTGCGGTGGTGCATCAAATTTCAGGAGATGTTGTAAGTCCTGAGTTCGTGGCGTGATTACTTCGGGCGATTCTTCCAGTACTTCTTAAAACTGACTTTCGCTGGGTCGTCCAATTCTCGGGTCGACTTCCATTTGTAAAACGGATCAAGCTTCGTTCCATGAATCGGTTTGGTAAGCACGTGAGCGATTTTCCCTAGCCAACCGGACAGCTGATAAAGTTTGGGTCTTCGCATCACAAAGACGAAACCCTTCATCAACATTCTCTCGAAGAATCCACCCTGCCCTTTTTTTGCTGAGTTGCGCCGGTTGCGAAGTAGGTGATGATGCAAGTCAATCTTGACTGGGCATGTTTCGGTGCAGGCCCCACAAAGCGACGAGGAATGGGAAAGGTGTTTCCAGCTTTTTAGTCCCTTAAGGTGTGGCGTAATAACGCTCCCGATTGGGCCTTGGTAAGTTGTGCCATAAGTGTGGCCGCCAACATTTTTAAAAATCGGGCACACGTTCAAGCAGGCCCCGCATCGGATGCACCGAAGCGCGTCACGTTGCTCTTTGTCAGCCAGTAAACGAGTCCGATGATTGTCCAGTAAAACAACGTGCATCTCTTCTGGACCATCCGTCTCGCCGGGTTGTTTAGGGCCACCGAGCTGCGAGTTGTAACACGTCAAATGTTGGCCGGTTCCCGCAGTCGCCAGCATCGGCAACAGCAACGCCAAATCTTCGAGGCGCGGAATGACTTTTTCGATTCCCATCAAAGCGATATGAACTTTTGGAAGCGCAGTCGTGAGGCGGGCGTTCCCTTCGTTCTCTGTGATGGAAATCATCCCAGTCTCTGCCACTCCAAAATTGGCACCGCTAATTCCGACATCGGCTTGGATATACTTTTCGCGAAGAACCTGACGGGCAATCATCGTCAGCTCCTTCGGGTCGTTTGTTTTTGCCGCCTGAAGTTTCCTTTGAAAGAGCTCGCTAATCTCTTCTTTTTTTAGGTGCATGGCGGGGAAAACAAAGTGGTAGGGAGCTTCGTCGCGAAGCTGAACGATGAATTCTCCCAGGTCGGACTCAACGACCTCGAACCCTTCTTTTGAAAGCAGTTCGTTCAAATGAATTTCTTCTGTCGTCATGCATTTACTTTTGATGACAGATTTGGCGTCGTGATCCTTGAGGATTTTTAAGATTACTTCACGGGCCTGATCGCTATTGTCGCACCAGTGGACGATTGTGCCACGTGATTCGAGTTTGTCCGCAAACTGTTCCAGCAGCGTTCCCAAATTCTCGATGGCTTCCCATTTGATTTCACCAGCAGCGATTCGGGCTGACTCGTAATCATGAAATCGATCTTGGGTCAAACTACGGGTGTTCATGTACCCGCGCAATGAGGTTCGCAAGAATGATCGTCGATCGTCATCCTTTGTGATTTTGGTGGCGTCCGTTTGAAACTGCTTCGAAGGGACCGCGTTGTTTTCTGGAGGCGTCATTGTTTTGCCAGAACCTCAGCAATATGAAGGCATTGGATGTCCGCTTTCTGGCGTTTGAAGTAACCATTGATTTGCATCAAACAGCTGGGATCGCCCGAGATTAAATAGCTGGCTTCGGTCTTCTTGGCACTGCCAAGTTTGACCTGAGTCATTGCGGTGGAGATTTGAGGGAACTTAACCGCAAATGTTCCGCCGAATCCGCAGCAAGATTGTGCTTCGTCCATTTCAATTAATTCAAGCCCTGAAACGTTGGACAAGAGTTTTCGAGGTGCGTCTTTAATGCCAAGCTCACGCAACCCGTGACAACCGTCGTGATAGGTTGCGGTCCCAGAAAGCGATGCTCCAACGTCTTCGACACCAAGCCGATCCACAAGCAATTCTGAAAATTCAAATGTCTTGCTGGCGATTTCTTTGGCTTCATCCAGTTGATTCGATTTCTCAAAAATTTCAGGATAGAACTTTCGCACCATGGCGGCACAGGAACCCGAAGGGACTGCGATCAGGTCGGTGTCGCGAAACGTTTTCAGGAAATGCTCGGCGACTTGACGGGCTTCGTCGAAGTACCCGCTGTTGAACGCTGGCTGACCACAACAAGTCTGCCCCGAAGGATAGTCGACGGTGTGCCCCAACCGCTCAAGCACCTCAACCATGGCGATTGCGACATGAGGCGAAAGCTGGTCAACGTAGCAGGGAATAAAGAGTGATATTTTCAAGTGATTCATCCGTAAAAGTAAGCGTCTACTATAGCTTCCAGCTCACGATGATTCACCCCTAGCCGTTTTGTCGCATTTTGACAAACGTTTGAGGCAACAACCAAGCTTGACGAGAAAAAGGCCAACGAGAAAATTTCAACCCGATATGGAATGGAACGAAATGGCGAGTCTTTGACGCAATTGTTCCAAAAGCAAACATCCACTTTTCATCGATGTTTCGAGAGTTGACACTCGATTCCGTTGTGGGAACATGGTGTCTCAAGTTAGCCGTATGTTAGCCGTCCAACTTTTTTTGTTTGTAAAAGATATGTCCACCGCCACCTCAAAACTGAAACATGTTGATCGTCATTGGGACGATTCCGTTGCTGAAAAACTTTCTCCTGCTGAACGTTTGGTTTACCGTTCCAATTGTTTGGGAGCGGATCAAAGAATCACAAACACTGGTGGCGGAAATACGTCGTCTAAAGTTATGGAAGTCGATCCGTTGACTGGAAAAGAAACGGACATTCTCTGGGTCAAGGGGTCCGGTGGGGATTTGCGAACGGCGAAGGTAGAGAATTTTGCTTCGTTGTATATGGATAAGCTTCTCTCGCTGATTCCAAATTACGAGTCCGCTCCCAACAACGGGCCAAAGACACCAGCAGAAGACGCGATGGTCGGATACTTTCCGCACTGTACTTACAATTTGAATCCGCGAGCCAGTTCGATTGACACGCCGCTTCACGGTTTTCTTCCGGCCCGACATGTTGATCACATGCATCCCAACAGCGTGATCTCGATCGCGGCTTGTGATTGCAGCAAAGAAGTCACAAAAGAGATTTTCGGTGACGAGATTGGTTGGGTTCCGTGGTTGCGACCAGGATTCGAATTGGGGCTGATGATGAAGCGTGAGGTCGACAAAGATCCTTCGCTAAAGGGATTGGTCATGGGGCAGCATGGGCTTATTAACTGGGCCGATGACGACGTTGAGTGTTACGACCTTACCCTCGCCTTGATCGAAAAAGCCGCCGCGTTTATCGAGTCAAAAGACAAAGGAGACCAGACGTTTGGCGGCCAGAAACATTCAACGCTCGATGACGCGGCACGTGACAATCTGTTAGTGGATTTGCTGCCATGGCTTCGCGGTCAAGTCTCACAAATGAACAAGTTTGTTGGCACGGTTGAAACGCGTGATTCGATTCTTCGTTTTGTCAATTCAAACGACGCGGGTCGATTGGCGGAACTTGGGACGAGTTGCCCAGACCATTTCCTGAGAACAAAAATCAAACCGCTTTATGTTGACTGGGATCCAACGACGTCTACAGAAGAGGATCCAAATGGGTTTGCGGCCCTCAAGTCGATGCTTGAAAGCGGTTTGGAGCAGTACCGTAAGGATTACGCTTCTTACTACGAGAATCACAAGCATGACAATTCGCCGGCAATGAGAGACCCGAATCCTACCGTGATTTTGATTCCTGGTATCGGGATGATTGCGTGGGGAAAAGACAAAAGCGAGTCGCGAGTAACGGCTGAGTTTTATACTTGTGCGGTCGAAGTCATGCGTGGCTCGGAGGCACTTGGGAAATACATCGCGCTTCC
>CAZQQR010000037.1:19142-25534 GCA_964595515.1 uncultured Pirellulaceae bacterium | reverse complement strand
AGTTAAACCTGTCCAACTTGATTCAGAATATTACAATGTTTGATTGACCCAAAACAAACCTACTCCATACTCACTCAACTTCGGAACAACTACGTGAAGATTCTTCTCGATCAAGAGCAACTCAATCAGGGCGTCGAGCGATTGGCCCAGGAAATCAACGACACCTACAAAGACAAACCGCTTACGATTGTTGGTGTCTTGACTGGCAGTGTGATCTTAATGGCGGACTTGATTCGCAAACTTGAAATGCCACTCAGAGTTGGAGTCGTTCAAACGAGTAGCTACGAGGGAACCGAACGCGGTGCATTAACGATTAACGCCGAGATGATGCTCGACATTGCTGGTCGCGATGTTTTGCTGATCGACGATATTTTCGATACCGGCAACACACTCGAAGAAGTCACCCAGTTAATGAACGACCTCGGACCAACCAGCATGAAGTCCGCCGTCTTGCTGTTGAAAACTGGGCGTCAAGAAGTCAATTGGGTTCCTGAATTCGTCGCGTTTGAAATTCCAGATGAGTTCGTCGTCGGTTACGGATTAGACTTCAACGACGAGTATCGAAACTTGCCGTATCTTGCTTGTCTCGAACCCGCTGATATCCCCAGTACGACTTAGTTGAAGCTGATACTTGACGATGAGCAAACTGAAATGGCTTTGGTTTCAAAACCTGAACCTGAACAAGCGGTAGGAGTTCGTCCTCTGCGGATCGCGATCATCGCCCGCAGGTTCTGGCCTTATTCTGGTTCAACAGAACTCGCAGTCGCTGAGTTGGCTGCGGCACTTCATCGTGCTGGTCATCATATCGAAGTCCTAACCATTCGATGGGAAAAGACTTGGCCAGCCTTTTTTCAGTTTCAAGAATTCAACGTTCGCCGTGTCAATCGAACTGCCAATACGCCGTGGAGTTCGTTTCGGTACACCCGTAATCTTCAAAGACAAATCCATGATATCAACGCGGATGGTTTGATTGTGTTCGGGATTGGCGAAGAAGCCGGTTGCGTTGCAAAATCTTTTTCTGGCGAGATACCGTATGTCCTTCGGCTTGACTCAAATGTGTTGGGTTGCCGGGCGGGGCGTCCAAATTTGACCAGCCGGCAAATTCGAGCGATCGATGGAGCAGCCTCAGTGATGGTGCAATCCAAATGGACTGTTGAGCGGTTCGGATTACATCCAGCAATTGATTTGGAGAAATTTAAAATCGTGCCTGACGGTGCTTTTGTTGATCAAGCGTTATCGGATCCGAAGATTGTTCAAACGCCAGCAAAAAAAGGCACGTCGCGGATTTCGATTTCGGACGCTCATCCTGTTTTGATGATTGAGCCGATGCAGCCATTGATTGTTTGCGGCTCACCCATGAACGGTGATGATGGGATGCTTGACCTGATTAACGCTTGGCCGCATGTGCTTAAGCGATTTGCGAATGCGCGTCTGTGGATTTTGGGTGATGGTCTTCGAAGTCGTCCCATTTGGGACAAAATCATGGAGCGAAATTTAGTACATTCCATCATCATGCCCGGCAATTTTGATGATCTCGAAGAAGTTTTTTACGCGGCCGACGTCTACGTTCATCCGCTTCGAACGCCGCAAAGTTGCAGTTTCCTCGAACGAGCGATGGCGGCAGGCGTTTGTTGCGTTTCTACGTTGACGGATGCGACGTCGGAGCTGGTGAACGACGATGTTGACGGTCTGGTTATCGAGCCGGGGAATCCGCGAGTGTTGGCAGAGGCATTGGTCCGTGCTCTCGACGATTCCAATCTGCAGGAACGACTGGGGCGTGCCGCTGCAAACTCGAGGGCGAACATTTATGATGTGCAACGGGTTTTAAGTGAGTTTGTGAGTCCACTTGTTCCATCTGACAATTTGTTGAGCAAAGATTGATCCGGCCGTGAACCACCGAATTCTATTCATTATCGAAGATCTGTTTGAACTCGGACCTGCTCATCAATTGCTTGGTCTTGCGTCTGAGTTGGTGACGCGTGGCGCGAAAATTCAAGTTGGTGTACTGGGCCAGCGAGAGATAGAACCTGTTCAGTGGGAAAGTGCTGGTGTCAAAGTCACATTTCTCAATGGAGACGATCAAACACCTCTGCACACAATACGTGACGGCTTTCAAGTTTGTAAAGAACTTCGGGCTTTGATTCAGAGCTTTCAGCCTTCCATCGTTCATAGTTGGTGCGGCATCTCCGAGTTGTTCATGCTGTTGGCTACCAAGGACTGGCCTCTCGTTAAACCACACTCAAGTTTCCGATTGATCAGTACGGAGTTGTACCGGCAGCCTGAAAAGCGATTTTTAAGACAAACGATTGAGAAACAATTGGCTCGCAAAGTCGAACGGATGTTGGTTCCACATGCTTCTGTGAAAACGCATTTGGTTGAAAACGGATATCGCGACTATCGAATTGATGTTGTTCCTAATGCTGTTTTTGAAACGGGTGTTACAGCCAATCGCGAGCCAGCCAAATTACGTCTTCGAGAACGATTGGGTTTGGCAGAGTCGGCTTACGTTGCGGGCACGGTGGCTCCGCTTCATGCACGTTCGCGATTGAAAGACCTAATCTGGGCAACGGATTTGTTGACTTGTATTCGGGACGATTTTCATCTGGCGATTGTGGGCAAGGGGTCTCAGCTTCGCAGACTAAAACGTTTTGCGGCGTTGACCGAGTCTAAGTCTCATATTCATTTTTTGGAGCATCCTGAATCACCCAACGAAGTCGTTTCCGGATTGGATTTTTATTGGCATTCACACTTGGATGATCCGCTGTCGTCGAATTTATTGTCTGCGATGGCTAAAGGGATTCCCGCGATTTCGGTTTTTGGCGAAGGCACCGAAGAGATTGTTCGTCCGCAGGAAACCGGGTTCGGGGTGAATTTTGGTGCCCGGGACGAATTCGCGAGATGGACGAAATACTTGATTGAACAAATCGAGCCCGGAAAGCAGTTGGCGCGACAGGGGCGTGAATTCGTTTGCCAAAATTTTGACAAACAGAAGATGATCGAGGGGTATCTTGGTATTTACGATTTGACGAGTTAGTAGCAATTCAAAGTTGGTTTTGCGGGCCAATTCACCGCCTGATGACAATGGTTTCTGTTAAACTATGGTCGAACCTACCGATTTAAATGAAGTACTATGGCTAAGCGTCTCTCCGTTGTTGTCTCTCAAAGCCCAAGCAAGAATCCGGCTAAGCGAAAGCTGGAAGAGGATATCGTTGCGGGGTTGCTGTTCGAAAATGGCATCGATGTCACCATCGTTCCCAATCTTTACGACATCAAACCAGACAGCACGGGGATGTTGGCTCTCCAAGGAGTCGGAGGTAACACGGTTGTTATTTCATGGCTGTTTGAGCGCGCGGCACATTGGATTTTAGACCGCAACCAAATTCATGGTCACGTCGGTGAGATCTTATTGAAGAACGACGATGACGAAGAAGAAGATGACGAGGACAACCAAGAAGAGGTAGATGACAAAGAACGCGTGATCGATTCACGTCAGATTCCCAACCGAAAGATCTATTGTCTTGATTTAAAGACCACTAATCGAGCGTCTGAGTTTATCGACGAAGTCAAACGAATTCAGAAAGAGAATTCGGTCAAAATTGTTGGATTGGGCGACATCATCAACGCGGCGCCGATGCCAAGCAACGGCCACGCCAATGGAACCACCAATGGGAATGGATCAGCTGCAGAGCGAATGGTGAGTCCGACGAATGACACAGCAATTTCGGCGGAAGGAAACGGGCTGGATCAACCGTCTATCGTTAACCGGATTGAAGAGACTGGTGGCCGACGCTGGTATCCGGTGATTGACTACAGTCGCTGCACAAATTGCATGGAGTGTATCGATTTCTGTCTGTTCGGCGTTTACGGCGTGGACACGATTGACACGATTTTGGTCGAGCAACCTGACAACTGTCGAAAAGGCTGTCCGGCTTGTAGTCGCGTTTGCCCAGAAAACGCGATCATGTTTCCGCAACACAAAACGCCGGCGATTGCTGGTTCATCGGATGCGGCAGCAAGTCTAAAAATTGACCTTTCGCAATTGTTTGGCGCACCGGCTGATGGAAAGTCTGCTGCGGATGTGGCTGTGCTTGAACGTGACGAACAGTTGTTGGCCGCCGGTCGCGAAGCCGTCGGAACAAAGGTCGGATTGTCCAAACGTCATGATGGAACGGCTGATGACCAGCCCAAAGATGACTTGGATGATCTTGTTGACGAGCTAAATGATTTTGACATTTAGGCATAGGGTATTCGCCGAGTCAAAGGACATCGACGCGGTTTGTCATGGAAGCGGCACTTAAAAAACAAAACGGAGTTCATTATACGCCGCCCAAACTGGCGGCGTTTCTTGCGTCTCAGACGATTGAGTGTCTTCCAAAACGTTTGCCGTCACGAATTTCGATCTTGGATCCTGCTTGTGGTGATGGCGGTTTGCTTTCGGCTTTGGCAAAAGTGATTCGTGAGCGTTCTTCCACTACACGGTTGGACATCGTTGGCTACGAGCTTGATAGTGACGCGGCCGAGCAGTCGAGACAGCGTTTGAAAAAAGAGAGCCTGGGCCGCCTCGAGATTCGGAACGAAGACTTCCTGGCGAGTGAGGATGTTGAAGATTCGTTTGACGTTGTGATCGCGAATCCACCTTACGTTCGAACGCAGGTTCTCGGTGGGGCTGAGTCTCAGCGGTTGGCAAACAAGTTTGGATTGACGGGGCGTGTTGATCTGTATCATGCATTCGCCGTTGCGATCCATAAGGCGCTAAAGCCAACAGGATCGCTTGGTTTGCTGACTTCGAATCGTTTTTTGACGGTGAAATCTGGCGCGGCGATGCGACGTTTGTTGGTTGGGAATTTTGAGCTGAATTCCGTAACTGATTTGGGAGATTCGCGGTTGTTCAAGGCTGCTGTGCTTCCGGTGGTTGTAACTGGCAACAAGAAAAAGAAAGATCATGCGACGATTGCTTTGGAGAACGAAAGAAACACAACGTTCACCAGAGTCTCTCGCACTGTTGAGATTGACGGTCAAGCAAATGAACAACGGTTGACTGGTCAGCCTGAGTCACCATCGTTGCTGGATTTGGTTGCTCAGCGAACTGGCGATGTGTTGGCGGATGAGGGACGGTTCAGAATTGAGAAAGGCAACTTGATTGCTGAGAAACCTGATGGTACTTGGTCGCTTTCAACGCCGGATACCCGTAAGTGGATTTCGACGATATCCAACCACACAAAGCACTCGTTTGGTGAGCTCGCGCACATCAAAGTCGGGATCAAGACAACAGCGGATTCAGTCTTTATTCGTGAAGATTGGAATGAAACGCCGAATCGCCCTGAAGCAAATCTGTTAGTTGCTTTGATCACGCATCACGATGCGAAGCGTTGGACGATTGCCGGTGCAGATTCGACGACGACAACTCGTAAAACTGTTCTTTATCCTTACGAGTTTCTGCATGATTCGGATTGTCAGTCGAAAGCTCGAACAGCTAGAGAACCAATTTCGCTTTCACGGTTTCCCAAAGCAAAGACGTATCTTTCCTCCCACCGTGATCGACTGGAAGGGCGCAAGTATGTGATTGATGCGGGGCGAAAGTGGTATGAGATCTGGGTTCCTCATCAGCCATCAAATTGGAAGAAGCCAAAAATTGTCTGGCCTGATATCTCGGAAGAACCACGATTCTTTTTGGATAACTCAGGTGCGATCGTGAATGGTGATTGCTACTGGATCAAGCTTCGCGAGGGTGTGGATTCAGATTGGTTGTATTTGATGTTGGCCGTTGCGAATTCAACTATCGCGACAAAATTTTACGACACGATGTTTCACAACAAATTGTACGCGGGGCGTCGCCGGTTCATGACGCAGTATGTGAAAGAGTTTCCGCTTCCTGAATTGAATTCAAAAATCGGCAAGCAAATCGTGCGTGCGACAAAAAGACTGGTTCAAAAGCCAACTGCGACAGGGGAAAAATCTGTGCAGCGAATGGTCAGCAAGGCATTCGGATTTACGGGTTGAATTAGCGTTTGGCACCCATGCTCGCTCGATGTAAACTAAAAGCGACGTAACTATTTGGCTGGCCATTCTTGAATTTCGAATACGTCTTCATCGTCATTAGGCCACGGTTCGACGCCAAAGACATAGGTTTCCAGGCAATCAATATATCCCTTTTCGATCCAGACGATGAGATCAGCTCCATGATCAAGCTTCGGGTGTTTGAGTGATACTCTTTCTGAGCCCAACAGGATTCTTCCATGGGCTTCTGTGATCGGGTCAATCGTTTTGTCGACTTCGAAATGAGTAAACACGCCATGACCGGTTCGATCTCGTTTGGTGAATACGGCAGATTTCAGTTGAGCGAGCGCAATCTGGGCAGCTGGATCTCGCGAACAGGCTGCATGTAAGGCCAG
>CAZQQR010000037.1:13455-19042 GCA_964595515.1 uncultured Pirellulaceae bacterium | reverse complement strand
AAAATGGTTTTCTATTTTTCAAAATAGCCTTCCGTTTCTTCGGTGTTTTCCGTGGTCATTAATTTGAACAGCTGGATCTCGACCCAATGGCATTTGGTTTCGCTTTTTGGCATCGACTACGATTGCTTTTCGAAGAAGTCCTTTGGTAATCGAATCTGATTTTTTCGATTGACCACGTTGCCTTCCAATCGTTTGAAGAAACAAAAGAAATCCGCTCCGGTCGTGACGACGCATTGATCCAAACGAATTTTGTCACCGATCCTAGTGCCGTAAAATATTCCGTACCGAATGTCAGCCAGCATTAGACCCGGAAAGCCATCCAGAGGTTCGGCGGTACCGGGTGAAACCAAGCCTAAATCGACGGTAGGGCTGGTCTGTAGTTTTAGTTCCAGCAGCTGTGGCCTCACATCGGGAACTTGTCCATCATCGTCCGCCTTGACGATTCCAAGTTTGCTACTAACGGATTTGTGCAACGCCCAGCCGCGGTTGCGTTCTTGATCGTTACCTGGGTTATCGATCATCGTTCCCATTAAGGGTTTTAGTTTCTCGAATACCTGATCGATGGGCATCAGCTGTTTGAAATACTCTGTTTTGGCTTCTTTCATCGCCAGCATTAGATTGGGAGTGTCGGTCGCAGAGACAAGTCTGGAATCCGACACCTCTTCGATTGCCGTCGCCTGATACTTTTTCGTTAACGTGCCCGTTGTATCGAGTTTCGAAAGTTGAGCACCATTGATGACCCGCACTGTGGTGACAAGGTCGTTCTCCCCAACGCGAACCAGAACGTAGCGGCGAGAGGCGGATAATTCTTCGTTCCAGATTTGAAGGTTGTTAGACTTTTGGGTGTAGACGTCGAAGTTCTGACCGGGGAAACGCGGTTTTGATTTAAGAAAGCTCTTGGGAACTGGATAGCCAAGTGCTTGGCAGATAGCAGATTTTACGACTTTGGACCGAGTTCGAATGGGTTGATCAAGTTTCAGGCCAGCCAATTTGATTCGAAGAGTCTTTTCTAGTTGGCTGGTTTCAAGATAAAGCTGTGGGTGTTTTTCAAGGGAATCGTAAATCGTAAGACCGAAGTCGATTGGGTTTTTAGGTTTTGCAATTGTTTCTTGCATAACTTTCTTACATCACTACGCCTGATCAACCATCACACCGAAGACCTCGTAGGCTTGGGCGAGCAAATCTTTGAGTTCGGCTGGTTTGATTCGTTTGCCAGGTCGAAAGAAAAACATAGTTCCACTGTTGGCTTGAACCGAGATGCCGGGCTTCTGTTCAAAAAACTCAATCAAGTTTGGAGTGAAGTATTTACGGATTTCTTCTTCACTGGATCCTTGCAGGACAAACAGACCTGAAAATTTCGGATGCGTTTCAAAGTCAATGTTTTGAAAGCCCATCGCGCCTCCAATTTTGTCTAACAAGCCTTCGGGACGAATTCGAAAATCAGGACAAATTAAATCGATCGAATGAATCAAAGCAACCGACTGTTGAGTCGTTTTCGTTTGCTTCCCGGAACCGGTCGTGTACTGATAATCGAAAATTGCAATTTTGACTTCGCCTGAATCACCCTGAATCAGGTTTTTCATTTTGCGGGCTCGTCCTTGGCTAAAAAGTTTGAACGAGGATAGCTGGGAAAGTAGATCAGGATCGCCTTCTTTAAAAAACGTTAGCCCCATTTGGTCTGCCGTTTCCATCAGTGCTTCGCGGCGCTTTTTCTCGGCGACGATTGACCAAATGATTCCACCCACGATCAAAACGAGGACGGCTATAAACAAAAAGGGTAAGAACTCGCCCATAAGTTTCAATCTACTCCTTCAGAAATAAGTCTCGCCGGGTGCAATGCGGCTCCGATTCAGCTATTTGATTTGAACTAAATCTGGTTCGGGCGCTGGGGGCTCTGCATTTTTTGGATCGATCCAATTCGACGTCTCAAAATGCTCTTCGTAAACACCATAATCGTGGTACGCGATCTTTTTCGCTAACCGGTAGGCCCAGCTTTTTTCCGGGATCGGCTGCATTTCTGGCGAATACTGGGACGGATGTGGGGTGGCGGCTTGGAGTTCGGCAATCGCCGATTTGCGAGCTGTTGAATCTTTTGCTCCGTGCCGGTCTGCGAGTGCTTCGATCAAATCGGGACGTTCGAGCACGATACAGCCTCGTGTACTTTGGGCCGCGGTCTTTCGAAAGTCCTTCAGGAACTCCGACTCGTTAAACACTTCGTCGAGCGGACGTTCATCATGGATAGATTCTTTGGCGACTTGAATGATGGGGCACGGTTCGATGTCACCCCATGGGTTGATGTGATGTGTGAATCCGGTGGCTGCAGGACAAAGTGCTTTTCCATCAGCATCATAGTAGGCATCGATCACGATGATCGGTTTCTTGCAGCGCATGTCGACAACGAACTGCCTGGCCTTGCGTTGCTGCTCGGGTGTAAGAGCCAGTTCAGGCGCGGGGTCGGGCCCCATTGGACGATAGACGTGGTACCAAGTGTAGAGAACACCCATGTCGATCAATCGGTCTACCCATTCTTCGCGAAGCAGGTCGTCAAAATTAGTTTGGCAAAGACTCGTGCAGACGCCCGTCATGACTTTGTTGTCCAGGCAATTTTGCAGACCGGCCATGGTCGCCGAAAGAACTCCTTCTTTCCCTCGTCGGCTATCGCTAATGATCTCGGTGCCTTCAACACTGATCAAGGGCGTCACGTTGCCGCATTTTCTCAAACGTTTGGCGACCTCGTCGGTGATGAAGTGACCGTTGGTGAAGACCTGGAAATAAACATCAGGATGGGCCTCCAGAATATCGAACAACCCTTTGTGCATGAACGGTTCGCCGCCGAGCAATCCAAAAAATGAGTTGCCCATTTTCTTGGCCGAACCGATCATCCGATTCATTGCGGGAATGTCAATCTTGTGCTGTTTGTGACTGACATCGACCCAGCATCCGGTGCAGCGAAGGTTGCAGCTGTTGATGATTGAGATGTAGAGGTAGGGCGGAAAGAACTGGCCTTTCTTGAGACGCTTTTTATGTTTTTGAACGCTACGCCAACCTTTGAACCCCATATTCCAAGCAAGCTTCCAAAGAAGACGTTTGTCAGTCTCCATTAACATTCGCTTGGCCAATTTCAGATACATTCTCAGCTCCGTGGAAATCTTGCCGTGGTCGTTCGCCATCGGCATCCGATTATTATAGCGAGCCAGAACGCTAAAAGGCAGGTTCTCTTATTAGCGAGTCTGCAAAGAATGGTGTCACCACGATCGGCAGCGAGAACGATCGAGTTTTGCAAAAACTGAGTTTGGAAGAACAGAGTTTGCATAACACGGTTTGGAAATGGCCTTGAATTCGTCCAACTAGCGTTGGTTGTTTCACGGAACATCCGAGCTTCTGCTGACGCCTGCTATGTTCCAATCTTGAAAACCAAGTCGAAACCAACCACTAGCCGGCTTTACGATATTTATTTAAGTGACCGTAGTTCGTATTCCGCTGTTGCTTTGGAGCGTCACCCCACCGCATTCGGCGAGCCGCGACTGAGATGTCGTCGGAGAACTCTTCGTCCTGAACGGCGAATCGAAGTGCTCGTTTTCGCTGGAACGCGTGTTTTAGTCGCCAAGGGTGCAGCGGGGAGGTCACGACCTCTAAAACGAACGCTCGAAGCGAACGTCCTTGGTTGGCAATGGTCCCTAAATGCAAAACGTGGCGGCGAATCGCACGCTGTGACGAAAGTCC
This sequence comes from uncultured Pirellulaceae bacterium, assembly GCA_964595515.1. GTDB lineage: Bacteria > Planctomycetota > Planctomycetia > Pirellulales > Pirellulaceae > Mariniblastus. The sequence goes on along the minus strand of CAZQQR010000037.1, from coordinate 15,319 downwards.
ATGAGGTGTCGTCATCTCAGCGATGGTGCGGGAGCCTGATTCGGTTGTCATCAAACACTCAGGCTCAAAGACGCATTCGAATCCAAGGGTTGAAACGCAGAGTGCCAACTCGAGATCCATGTAATGTTGGTCAAGCCTAGTGTCCACGGGCCCCATTTGAATTAGGGCTTCACGACGATAAAACGCTGCCCAAGATGTTGGGCCCAAAGGGCGGAGTTTACTTTTACGATTTCGTCGAATCTGTGATTTCATCCCAACGAGTGCGCGCCGGAACCCGTATTGATATTTGACTCCGGCAGCAATCAGGCTTCGGTGGTTTCGAGAACTGACTAGTGCTGGAGCAACGCTTCCAACTCGTTCGTCTTCGAAATGCTCTTCGACGATTTCATTCCAGTCCTGATTAAATTCGACTCCATGCCGCGCAAGTGCGATGATGTCACCGGTCGCGTACTCTACGCCTGCGTTGAAGAACTTGATCAATCCAGGTTGGCCCTTGACCTTAATCTGTCGGACTTCGTTACCGAGATCATAGTGGTCTTCGTAAGATCCATCGTGAACGACGATAATCTCGGATCCCGGAGGTCGGTATCTAAGTGCAGAAGCCAGGGTGTCATCAATTTGCTTGGACGGACCAAGAATCGGAACCACAATCGAAAAACGCAACATCTATGACCTTTACGCAAATACTCTTAAGTAAAAGCGAAACCATGTTCCCACATGGAATCTGAGGACTTATTCGTTTGAGACTTCACGGTCCATCGACCGTTTTGATACGAAGCTACTAACTAGTCTTTGTTTCGATTTCCAGCTACCTACATATCAACAGTTACTCGATGTTTGAGGGTTTTTCCGCGTGATAGCACTTTGAAAGTGTGGAAATTCTTCGGAAAAAACTAATCTTTGAGTCGAATGGTCATCATTCTGATCTGAATTTGGAAGCCCGTTTTCTGAGCTGACGCGAGACGAACAAGCCAAAAATGATCATTGCGCCTCCAGCCAACTGAGCAAGTGAAACAGTTTCGGCCAGAAAATACCAGGCAACCAATAAAGCGATTAACGGGACAAGGTTCTGGTAAACCGACGCATGGGAGGCTCCCATTTGTTTGACGCCGAGATTCCACATCGCATAGGCGAGGCCGGTTGAAAAAATCCCCGAGTAAAAAATGCAGGCGATAACTTGCCAAGTAAACAACTCTTGGATTGTCGCCATAGCCGACGGCGAAAAGTACCAAACCATAAAAAAGTGAATTGGCAACGTTCCAAAAGTCGCATAGAACGCCAACCGGATGGGTGTCACGTATTGCAGCATTGGGCGACTGATGATCGCTCCAAGTGACCAGGCTAAAGCCGAAATTAAAATCAAAGTGTTGCCCAGCAGAAACTCTGATTCGGCGCTGAATCCGCCTTTTGGGATCGTGACCACAAGCGTCCCCAGAAACGTGATGATGATTCCAAACCAAGCTTTGCCAAGTTTTTCCTTCAGTAGAAAGAACGAAAGCAAAGCGGTCCACATTGGCATCGATGACATGATTAAAGCGGTGTTGCCAGCGGTGGTCCGGTCCATCCCAAGAATGAACAAAATCTGATAGAAGCCTCCTGAGAATACCGCGAACAGTGCGATTGAGGTCCAGCCAATTCGAGCCCGAGGCAAGTTGGCCGGCTCTGATTGAGACAAACCTGCTGGCCCTGAGGTCTCAGATCGCGATTCAATCCAAACGCAGATTCCCAACACGGCTGCTGACAGCGGAAGTCGGAACGCGTTGAAGACAAAAGCATCGATTTCCCCGATGGCAAACTTCATCACCGCCATGTTGATGCCCCAAATCAAAGCGACAACAAACAGGTTTAAGTCAGCAAGTTTGCC
>CAZQQR010000037.1:7076-13355 GCA_964595515.1 uncultured Pirellulaceae bacterium | reverse complement strand
GGATGAATGCTGGATGATCGTCTCGAGATAAAAAATTGATGCTTGATTGCTATCGCGAGTTTGAGTTTGTCGCTCGGCTTGGCGATCCTATTCCATTTAGTTCGCCAATTTATGTTGGTCAGAAGCAACGAAATGTAAATGGGGCGGGCTTAGTTTACCGGCCTTTTTCTTATCGCCCTTTCGAAATTAGATTCTCGGTTCCCTGAGCTAGGGACCACTTCGTGTCCGAGGCCTTCGTCTCCCAGTGATGAGGGCTTGAAGGTACATCCGCCTCGTCATACAAAGAGTGAATGCAACAGTATCTCCAGCTACTTGATCACATTCTGAAACACGGCACCGAAAAGGGTGATCGGACGGGCACCGGAACGCTTAGCGTGTTTGGGCACCAGATGCGTTTTGATTTACGCCAGTCCTTTCCGATGTTGACGACCAAGAAACTTCATTTCAAAAGCATTGTTCATGAGTTGATTTGGTTCTTGAGCGGTGACACCAACATTCGGTACTTGCAAGAAAATGGCGTTAAGATTTGGAATGCCTGGGCTGATGAGAATGGAAATCTTGGACCCGTCTACGGTTCGCAATGGCGGTCATGGTTGGGTGCGGACGGAGAAACGGTTGATCAGATTTCTCAAGTCGTTGAACAGATTAAAACGACGCCAGATTCGCGCCGTATGATCGTTAGTGCTTGGAACGTTGCCGAAGTTCCAAAAATGAAACTACCACCCTGTCATGCTTTTTTTCAGTTCTATGTCGCCAACGGCGAGCTGTCGTGTCAACTGTATCAGCGAAGTGCAGATGTCTTTCTGGGTGTGCCGTTCAATATCGCTTCGTATGCCGCTCTCACGATGATGATGGCTCAAGTCACCGGGCTGAAGGCTGGCGAATTTGTTCATTCTTTGGGCGATGCCCACATCTATACGAATCATCTTGAACAAGTGAAATTGCAGCTGACGCGTGAGCCGAAACAACCGCCGACACTCACGCTGAATCCAGACGTAAACTCGATTTTTGATTTCAAGTACGAAGATTTCACTCTGAATGACTATGCTGCCCATCCGCATATCAAAGGTGCGGTCGCGGTTTAACGGGGAATCGAAACTCTTTTTTGAATCATGGTGATGCTGGCCAAGATGAATTTCGCGGCCTTGGATTTCCTTTCGAGGCAAATCTGATTGGTCACTCGTCGTGAAGGCGGTTTGTTGAATAGAACTCGCGATCTTGGTCGTATCCTGACTCTTTACAGCTTTTTGGACGTTGAATTTTGATGGACACTCCCAAGCAGTTTCCGAAACAGTTGGCGATGATCGTGGCCGCGTCAGAAAACGACGTGATTGGAGTCGATGGCGATCTGCCTTGGCGACTATCGGCCGATTTAAAACGATTCAAGAAATTGACGATGGGGCATGCGATCATTATGGGTCGCAAAACGTTCGATTCGATTGGTCGTTTGTTACCGGGGCGAACGACGATCATTGTGACTCGCAACGTCGCATTTGAGTTTGAAGGTGCCAAGGTTGCGAATTCTTTTGAGCAAGCCCTCGAACTTTCAGGCGATGATGATTGTCCCTTCGTTGTTGGCGGTGCGGAAATTTACCGACTCGCGCTGCCGCATGTTTCGGAGCTTCATCTGACGCGAGTTCATGCGACGATTGCTGGTGATACGAAACTGCCTTCGATTGATTGGAACCAATGGGATCTGATCGAGTCAGCAGAGCACGAAAAAGATGACAAGAACGAAGTGGATTATTCTTTTCTTGTTTACCGGCGGAAGACCAGTTGATATTCATCATTCTCCAGATCGTCTTTGGTTCGATTTTTACTTTGGTCGTGAAGTGGGCGCAGAATCGCGGCAAAGATGACGTGGTCACGATCGGTTGTATTAACTACATCGTGGCCGCGGTGGCGGCTTTGCCAGTTTGGTGGAGTAACCCGGAGACAGGCGCAACGACGGATCAAGTCTGGGGAGCGATCGGAACGGGTGGCACGATGGGAGCCGTCTATTTTGTCGCGTTCTTTTTTGCGATTGCTGCGATTCGTTGGTTGGGTGCGGCCGCGGCTACAGCGATCAGTACGCTTTCTATTTTGTTGCCGATTGGATTTGCAAGTTGGTACTGGGCAAGCCAGCCGAGTGCGAAGCAAATGTTTGGAGTGCTGCTGGCGATCTTTGCATTGTTTCTGATTGGTGCGAAAAAAGCGGATGCTAAATCTGCGTCTGGGGTTAGTCAGAAAGAAGAACAGATCCGCCCTGCCCTGAAACTTTCTCGTCTCACGATGTCGATCGTGATGCTGGTTTTCTTTTTGCTATGTGGAATGAGCCGGATCATGCAGGAGGCGTTCAACAAAGTCAGCCTCTCGGCTGAGAACCCGACGTTCTTGCTTTCATGCTTTGTCATTGCTGGTGTCCCGTCCGTGATTTACCTCGCCTGGCAATTTCTGGTGCAGCGTAAGAAATTTTTGTGGTCGGAATGGGCGTTTGGCGGGTTGATGGGTGTTTCCAATATTCTCCAGGCTCATTTTGTGCTGCGGTCATTGGACTACTACGCGGGCTTTTTCGTTTTTCCGGTCACCAGTGCTGGAGCGGTGATTTTTACGACAATCGTTGCGATGAGTTGTCTCGGAGAACGACTGACCGCCAAGAGTTTGCTTGGAATCTCGATTTCGGTGGTGGCCTTGTTTTTACTGAACGATTGATGGCTTCCCAAAAATGTCCCTTGGGAAATCCTGAGAAAACAGGATTGTTGGGGATCGCGAAAACAGTGTTTGTTCAGCGGATTCTGGTTGGAAGACGCCTTTGGGTTGTCTTTTTCCGCTTTAAATGTCGATTGTTCGACTGGGGCTGCTGATTGCTGTCAGCGGCTGGGACCCGAAGATTCCCCATGACTAGCCTGGGATTTGTTAGTCTGTTTTCCAGTTAGGTCGCGATTTGGATTTGTCCGGAAATATCGACCGCATTACAATTTGAGCAAACAACAATGCAGAAACGGATGGGGTAAACGGTGGAAGTCAAAGTTACCGCCAGGCATGGTGAATTGAGCGACGATATTCAGGAAACCATGAAGTCAAAAGCTGGCAAGTTGCCAAGATTTTTTGATCGTACAACCGGGATACAGATTGTTGCTGATTTAGAGCATATTGATAATCCAAAAGTGGAGCTTATCGTCTCGGCAGAAGAGACGAGCGATTTTTTCTCGTCTGACACGGGGAACAACGTGATTGTCGCTTTGGATAGCGCAATCTCTAAAATGGAACAACAGCTTAAAAAACATAAAGAAAAATTAATTGGTGATCGAAGTCGCGACCACAAGACTCCGAAATAGTCATTTCGGGTACAGCGACGTTAGCCCGCAAGGCTCGATGGCGACAACAAAATAGACAAGGAACCATTTATGAAGTTTTCTGATTTCGTAAAAACAGAGGCGATCAAATCTCAATTAACATCTTCCGACAAAGAAGGCGTCATTCGAGAATTGGTAACCAGCCTCGTGGAATCAGGTCAGCTTGGCAGTGATGATCAAGAGAGCATCGTCCAGGCAATCCTGAAACGAGAAGAACTGGGAAGCACGGGAATTGGACGAGGAATTGCTGTTCCTCACACCAAACATCCGAGCGTCCCAAAACCGATTGGAACAGTCGGTGTAAGCCCCGAAGGGATTGATTTTCAAAGTCTCGATGGGGAACAGGTTCAGCTGTTCTTTATGCTGATCTCACCTCCGGATCAACCAAATGAGCACTTGCGCGCTTTGGAAAATATTTCCAAACAATTGCAAGATGAAACGTTCTGCCGGTTCCTCAAACAGTCAAAAACGGCTGAGGATATCCAGCAGATTCTCGAAGAAGCGGACAACAACCAGTTTGTTTCCTAATCTTCATTCCATATTTGGTATTCGTAACTAGTGATTTAACTAGCTCGATGGTTCGTATTTTTTATGTCTGATCTCGTTCGATCAACTACCGTCACGATCAACAATCCGCAGGGGCTGCACATGCGCCCGGCGTATTTGTTTGCGGAAACGGCTGGCAAGTTTGAGAGCAAGATCGAATTGGTCAAAGATGATATTCGGATTGATGGCAAAAGTGTTTTGTCCATCCTGACACTCGGAGCGACCCAGGGGACTAAAGTCTTCGTGGAGGCAACAGGTGCCGACGCTCCACAGGCGATCGAAGTTCTGGAAGGATTATTGGTATCCGGTTTTCCAGCCACGGTCGACTCAGGGGATTCGAATCCAGGCTAATAATGAACCTTAGGTCTCGCAGTCCGCGAGCAGTTAAATCGAAGGCTTTGCTGGAAAGGCAATGATTTCGGTCATGACTCGGTTAGCCAGTGAATTTAATTTGAACGGACGTTCTGATCGAACGAGTATTCTGCTCGTGTCGCCGCGTTCTGTGCACGCTGGTCAACCAACGCCAAACATCCTTGCCTTTCTCTCCAACCTGAAAATTTCCTCGTCGAAAGTGCTACGGGAGACGCCTAACGTGTCCTCGTTTTTCATACGGGCCAAACAGGCTTGGGCACCCAAGAGTTCGACAACCGCTGAACTGCGAACCAGTCATCTTTTATTTTCAGCCCTGTCATCTCTGTCTGGGCTTTCAGGTTTCGCGATGTGCACACCTGATCCACAAACACACAAACCGCAGCGAGCGGGCGTTCCGTGTAGAACCCATCGCTGCTATCCAAGAATGAATCACAATGAAAAAAACAATGTTAATCAACGCATCGCAATCCGAAGAGAATCGGATCGCGATCGTCGAAGACGGACGGCTTGAAGAACTCTATGTTGAGCGAGCCAGCCAAGACAACTACGTCGGCAACGTTTACAAAGGCAAGGTTGTTAATCTTGAACCAAGTATCCAAGCTGTCTTTGTAGACTTTGGTGTTGGACGCAATGGTTTCCTACATATTAGTGACGTTGAGCCGCGATATTTCAAACAGGGTGGTTACGATCCTGATGAGATGATGCGGAAAGAAAAAGAAGCCGCCGCTCAAAACGGTCGCGGTCGTCGTCCTCCTTCCCATGGTGGGTTTCGTCCACGTGTGAAGCCTCCCATCCAAGAGATCTTCAAACGTGGTGACGAAGTGTTGGTCCAAGTCATCAAAGAAGGCATCGGGAACAAAGGTCCAACCCTTTCTACCTATATCAGTATCCCGGGTCGCTATCTGGTTTTGATGCCGGCGCTGGGGCGAATTGGTGTTTCCCGAAAAATCGAAGACGAAGAGGAACGGCGTCGCCTCAAGGAATACCTTTACGATCTGAAACCACCCAAGGGTTTGGGGTTTATCGTTCGAACAGCAGGCGCAGGCCGTTCACGACGCGAGCTTTCGCGAGACCTCGCGTACTTGTTGCGGCTTTGGAAGGTGATCGCAAAACGGGTTCAGAATGAACCTGGGCCTGTCGACATCTACGAAGAAAATGACATGATCATTCGGACGATTCGCGACATTTTGACGAGCGACATCGACAGTATGATCATCGATAACGAGCAGGCTCATGACCGAGCCAAAGAGTTCTTGAAACTCGTGATGCCTCGTCAATCCAGTAAACTTCAATTGTATAGCGGCAAAGATCCTTTGTTTCATCAGTACAAGATTGAACAGGAGATCGCAAAAATTCATGCACGTGAGGTTCCGCTACCCGATGGTGGGTCGATCGTGATTGATCAAACCGAAGCCTTGGTTGCGATCGACGTGAATAGTGGAAGTTTCCGAACAGACGAGTCGGCCGAGGAATCAGCATATCGTTTGAATATGGCGGCTGCCAAAGAGATCTCGCGTCAGTTGCGATTGAGAGATTTGGGCGGCGTGATCGTCAATGACTTTATCGATATGCGGCGAGACAAACATCGACGCGGTGTCGAGCGGACGCTGCGAGATTCGATGAAGCGTGATCGCGCTCGAACCAAGATCTTGCGGATTAGCCCGTTCGGCTTGATTGAAATGACGCGGCAGCGAATCAAACCCGGCCTCAAGCGTAGTCTGTATTCTGAGTGCCCATGTTGTTCTGGTCGGGGAACGGTGAAAACAGAGGAAAGCATGGCTCTAGACGTGCTTCGAACGTTGATGCTGGCCACCGAAAAGAAGAACATTGCGGAAGTTTCGGTTCGGGTGAACGAGAAAGTTGCTTCGTATTTGAATAATCAGAAACGAAGAGAGTTGGCCGAACTGGAAGGCCGTGGAACGGTGGAAATTCGAATTCTTGGAAGCGAAACCGTGTTCCCAGAACATCTGGAACTGGAATGCCGTGATGACAACGGACGCGATGTCCCGGTGCCGGTTGTGAAATA
>CAZQQR010000037.1:3344-6976 GCA_964595515.1 uncultured Pirellulaceae bacterium | reverse complement strand
CACGAATGGGGCTTTGTTGTTTCAAACGTTCTAACGACTTAGAAGATTTCCAACCGCTCAAACAGTTGGTCGATCTTGTTCATCTTGGAGATCATTCGCAGTTTGTCGTTGGCTGATGCGTCATCGTCTTGGAAATACAATCGCCAGGCAGTCGTCCAATCAGCAGTTGGGTTCGTGCGAGCGTAATCCTGAGCGAATTCAGCGTTGGCTTGATACCACCACATGTTGTCGCCTGATAGCTCAAAGAACAGAATGTCATCGGGTCGGTCTTGTGTCCAGCCGCTGATGTTTAGGAACTGGTTCCAATAGGCTGTTAGTTCAGATGCAACGTTTGGAATCGCATCCTGTCCGGCCCAGCTATGAGCAACCTCACGAGGAATTTCTGCGGAGTAAAAAGCGTTCAATGCTTCATCGGCGTCATTCCACTCCGCAAACGTTAGGTGACGTTCGATCCGAGTTTCAGTAACAAGTTGACCAGTAATTGGGTCAGTAGAGTTTTCCATCACCTCGACCAAAGCATTCGTCGCGATTCTTGGACCGGCAGGAATGGTCAGATCTTTGATGAACACTAATGGCTCAAGTGTGATTGGGTCTTTTAGTAGTCGAGTGTTCTCCGTTCGGTCATGCATCAGTTTGAGACCTTGGTCGATCACACGAACTTCGTTGTTCGACCAACTGTTGCTTCCATTGCGGAAAATCAATCGGGCGTCATCAACGTCGCTGTCGTTAAAATCACCTTTTGAGATCAAGTAGCGGTCTTTACCCTCTCCACCGAAAAGGATGTCATCGGTTGAGTCGACACCACCAGTAAGCCCGTCGTTTCCGGCTTCGCCAAGCAGAATGTCAGCTCCGGATTCGCCGTAAAGGTCGTCGTTTCCATCGCCGCCCCAAATCAGGTCATTTCCACTTCGGCCAAATAGCAAGTCATTGCCTTCCTGGCCAACGAGCAAGTCGTCGCCATTTTGGCCAACGATCATGTCATCCCCGGCTTGGCCGTACAACTGATCGTTTCCATCACCACCGTAGATTGTGTCGTTGCCTTGTGCACCGAAGACCAAATCGTCTCCGTCATAGCCAAGAATTGTGTCTTGGCCTTCATTTCCGATCAACGTGTCGTTTCCAGCGTTGCCGTGAATCGAGTCGTCTTCAGACCCGCCAAAGATAATGTCTTCACCGATCCCACCGAGTAATTCATCGAGGCCCTCGTTGCCGTAAATGACATCGTTGCCATCGCCGCCATCAATGTAATCGTCACCAAGGCCGCCAAATGCGAAATCGGCTCCGTCGCCAGTGATGATGTTGTCCACTCCGGCACCACCAAAGACGAGGTCGTCACCTGCTTGGCCACGGATTCGATCGTCGTCGTTTCCACCCAAGAGAGTGTCGTTGCCTTCGTTACCGCTGATCAAGTCAACTCCGTTGCCACCGTCGACAAAGTCATCGCCAAGACCGCCGTTGATCGCATCGTCGCCATCGTTGCCGTGCAGTTTGTCATTGCCAGTGCCACCGAAGATCGAATCAACTCCGGTACCACCGCGAGCAATATCATCGCCAGCTTCACCATCGATGGAGTCTAAACCTGCTCCGCCAAGAATAAAGTCATTGTCGTCGCCACCTCGAATGGTGTCGTTTCCATCTTGTCCATTGAGTTCGTCATCGCCGGCGTCGCCTTCAACAATGTCGTTGCCTGCGTTGCCGAACAGTTCGTCGTTTCCATCTCCACCACGAATATGGTCATCTCCGTCATTTCCCCAAATTCGGTCGTTGCCTTCTTCGCCATCGATGTCGTCGACGCCATTTTGGCCGAACAGGTTATCAGCGCCAGCACCACCTCGAATCAAGTCGTTGCCGTCGTAGGCATAAACGGTGTCGCTACCTGCTTCGCCGTGAATCTGGTCGTCTCCGAGCCAGCCGTAGAGTGTGTCATCGCCTTCGCCACCAAACAGGATGTCATCGCCTTCTTCGCCGAAGACAAAATCTCCACCAGCGTCTCCGCGAAGTGTATCGTTTCCGGCGTTGCCATGGATACCATCGTTGCCGTCGCCACCACGAATGAGGTCATCGCCATCACCACCGTTGATGCGGTCGATTCCGGATCCACCCAGCAACGTATCATTACCCGCGTGCCCGAAGACTTGGCTTGGAACACTCGTGGTGTTGGTGAATGAATCGTCTCCGTTGCCACCATGGAAGACAACTTCTCGGACGGTTGATGTGTCCAAAGTTAGAGTTGTTTCGCCTTGCATGGCAAACGCGGTTTCGGTGCTGGAAAATGTTGTGACCGTCGCCACATCGTTAGCCCCGTCGCCTGTCATCGTGACAATCCCGGTTGTTGGATTGAACACAATACTTGCAAGCAGATTTCGCTGCTCCAAGTCTTGATAGGTGATACCTTGCGATCGAATGTGGGTTCGATGCTTTCGATTGTTGCTAAGCAACTGAGATACAAATCGAAGCATAATGATTTCCTAAAGGAAAAGTCTCAAAAGACAAAAATGAAATGGTAAAAGGACCCTATTCCAGTTTTAGTTAGAGCCCTGAAAGCTTGCAAACGTAACCTCTTCAACACTACCTTTTTTGCGCCAATCAGGCCTAAAACATCCAATAAAACTGATTGTGCGTGCCAGATGGTATCCAGGCGTAGTTTCACGTTCGACCGCAAATTGCGAGCTTTCGGCAATAGATGCTTGGATTTGACATTTTCCAGATCGATTCGGTTCCCCGCTAGCTTCGTAAATTCAAAATAATCCGCATATTTCGCCAAATCGGAACGAGCGAACTGCCGATCTCTAGAAGTGTGAAAATTCCCGTAAGGACTGCGCGGAATCTACCCTTTCAACTTGGTTGAAAACCTGAGGATTACCCATGGACGGTTGCATGTTTTTGATTCGCTCTCAAATCAAACACTGCCTATTTCTGATCACGTTCTCAATCCTGGCTGCAGGAACAGTGTGCTGCTGTGCTGCGGAGCCGGAATGGATCTGGACGCCTCAGCGTACGGTTCAACCTGGTCAACAGGATCAGGGAGTGTGCTATTTCCGAAAGAAATTTACGCTCATCAATCCTGACAAAGCCGAAATGGAATTCGCTGCGGGCGATGAGTTTGAGATCTACTTGAACGGACGAATCGTTTCTCGCGGACACTCCAATGGTGAAACGTCAACCGTCGACGTGCAAGATCTCGTTGTCCCAGGGGTCAACTTGATTGCTGCCAAAGTTGTTCACCATGAGGGCGCACAAGTTGGTTTGAAAATAAAGTTCAGGTGCAAAGAAAAAGATGAAATTCGCTGGCGAGGTTTAAGTACCGATGGCACTTGGAAAACAAGACTCGAAGCGGTTGAGTTTTGGAAGAACGCTTCGTACAGCGATCTCGGATGGCTAAGTGCTAACTTGGTAACCAACACGCCAGAGAGTACTCAGAGCACCCGGCAGGATACCGAAGTCACCAAAGCGAAACCCGTGAAAGCGCCAACTGTCGAAGGCAAACTGGATGTCGTTCAATCGCCAGCCGCGACCAAAGAAAAATCTCGATCTAAAACAGCCAGCACCAACAAGGGCGTTGTTCGAGTAACGAAAACAGAGCGAAATCCAAAATCTCAGAATTCAAAATCCAATTCTGCAAAATCCAATTC
>CAZQQR010000037.1:0-3244 GCA_964595515.1 uncultured Pirellulaceae bacterium | reverse complement strand
CAAAATCCAATTCTGCAAAATCCAATTCAAACTCGCCTTTCGAAATTGATTCTGAGTTCGAAGTCCAAAAGGTCCTTGACTCAAAAGAGACGGGCTCTTTGATCGCAATGGAGTTCGACGAGTTCGGGCGACTATTGCTTTCACGCGAAGGCGGACCTCTTTTGATCGCTGATCCGACTAAGCCTGTTGGAAGTCCCGATCGAATTCGAACGTATTGCCCAAGTGTCAATTCCTGTCAGGGAATTCTTCCGCTTAACGGCGACGTGTTTGTAACAGCCATGGCAGAAGAAGGACTGGGGCTCTACCAACTCCGAGACACCGACCGAAATGGTGTGCTTGAAATTCAAAAAAAGTTGTTATCGTTTTCCGGCACGCCGGGTGAGCATGGTCCACACGGGATCCAGCTTGGTCCCGACGGCATGTTGTATGTGGTCGTTGGAAACGGAAGCCAAGTCGAAAACCAAGTCGCCGCAACAAGCCCATACCAACAATTCTACGAGGGTGACCTGATTCCGCGTTACGAAGATCCAGGTGGCCACGCTCGTGACGTCAAAGCGCCTGGTGGTACGATCGTTCGATGTTCTTTGGATGGTTCCAAAGTCGAACGTGTTTGCGGCGGGATTCGAAACGCCTACGATCTCGTGTTTGATTCCAACGGGGAGCTTTATGTTCACGATAGTGACATGGAAGCAGACGCCGGAACGTCATGGTATCGACCGACTTATGTTTACCACACTCCTGATGGAGCTGAGTTTGGTTGGCGAAGCGGCTGGGCGAAATTCCCACAGTACTTTGTAGACCAAACCCCGGCAGTCGCTGACACCGGACGAGGCTCACCGACTGGAGCTGTTCTCTATCAACATCTCCAATTCCCAGTTCGATACCAGAATACAATGTTCCTGGCTGACTGGTCTGAGGGCCGAATTTTGGCGCTTCGAACGCAACCATCGGGTGCGGGCTACACGGCAACGACTGAGACTTTCTTAAAGGGTCGGCCTCTCAATGTGGTTGATCTTTCCGTCGGTGAAGACGGGGCGTTGTACTTTTGTACTGGCGGCCGTGGGACCGAGGGCGGTGTTTACCGAGTTGTTTGGAAGGGCGAAGTGCCAAAGAAGATTTTGGAATTCGAAAGTGAATTGGCGAAAGTCATTCGTCACCCACAACCAAATTCAGCTTGGGCTCGTCAAAACATTGCCAACTTGAAAATGACGCTGGGCAAAAATTGGAGCGTCTCACTGGAGGGCGTCGCCAAAGAGAAAAAGAACACGACAAAAATTCGGCTGCGTGCATTGCAGTTGATGGTCTTCTATGGGCCTGTTCCTTCGCCTGAATTGATCGAAGAATTAGCAGCTGATGAAAAGGTAGAGATTCGAACTCAGATCAGTCGGCTGTGCGGACTTAAAAGCGATCAAGCCAGTGAAACGGCATTGCGAAAACTGACCGCAGATTCCAATCCTCAAGTTCGCCGGATCGCATGCGAGTCCATGTTGCGGCGAGGTTTGGAACTTGAGATTGGCGAAATTCTTCCCATGCTCAGTTCACTTGATCGTACAGAGGCTTTAACAGCTCGGCGAATGATCGAGCGAATTCCTGTCGACCGTTGGGAAGCAGAAGTTTTCACAACGGATGACACACGGCAGTTTATTCAAGGGTCGGTTGCGATGATGACTGCAGAACCGACAACGAATCGAGCCTATCAAGTACTTGCCCGGGCAAGCAAACTCATGGAAGGGTTCGTCAACGATTACGACTTTGTCGATCTGCTTCGAACGATGGAGTTGGCCGTGGTGCGGGGCGAAGTGGATCCAGCCAAAGTTCCTGGGCTTGTGATTCGAATTGGAAATGAATTTCCATCTGGGAATTCCACTATCAATCGAGAGCTGGTTCGTCTGATGGCGTACTTGAAATGTGGTGACCTACATGGCCGAATTGAGGAATACCTCGCGTCCGATGATGTTGGTGTTGAGGACAAAGTGCATCTCGGAATGTTGATGCAGGCCGCGGGGCCACAGCTTACTTCGGGCGCTCGTCTGGCGATCATCGGTGCGATGGAAGAAGCGATGCTGGCCGAAAATACAGGCGGAAGCTATCGCTATTATCTTGAGCGAGCGATTCAAGACCTTTGTAAGTCACTCACAATCAAAGAAGTCAAAACCGTACTTAAATACGGAAATCTATGGCCCAACGCCGTCGTTCCTGCGTTCTACAAATTGCCTGAAAAGATTGACCGCGAAACGGTTCAATCGGTGATTGAGATGGACGAAATGATTCGCCAGGAAGGCCGGACGGACACGGCTGCAACGCAGGTTCGATTGGGCGTGATCGCAATTCTGGCTCGCAATGGTGATGAAGACTCGATGAATTACCTTCGCCGGTTGTGGCAAGAAGAAGAGTCGCGGCGAAGCGATATTGTCATCGGACTGTCGCAGCAACCCGATGGCGAAAATTGGTCTTACCTGGTTTCCAGTTTGCCAGTTCTAGATGATTTGACCGCTAAAGAGGTCGTTCAAGAACTTGTTCGCGTTCAACGTCGGCCTCGTGGCGCTCGCCATTTCAAGGATGCAATTGAACTTGGGTTCCGTTTACGTCAACAAGGAGCGGAGGAAACTTTGCAGTTGCTGCAGCACTGGGCTGGCGAAGACGCTGGGGCAGAGGGCAAGGATTGGAACCAGAAATTGTCAGCTTGGCAAAGCTGGTACCAACAACGTTGGCCTCAAGAACCGAAGCTTGTACTCGCAAGTGCCAAAAAAGCTCAGGGACGTTTCTCGATCGAAGGCTTGCTTGGAAGTTTTGAAGCCAATGGATCAGGGGATGTCGCCCATGGAAAACAGATCTTTACGCAGGCTCAATGTGCGAGTTGCCACCAATTCAATGGAAACGGAAACGGTGTCGGTCCAGATTTGACAGCAATCGCCCATCGTTTCTCAATGCGAGAAGCAATCGAGGCGACGATCCAGCCTTCAAAAGTGATTCCTGATCGTTACGCATCCAAGTCGATCCTAACGGTTGACGGGATTCAATTCGACGGGATGGCGGTCAAGCAAATGGACGGTTCGTATTTTGTGCTTCAAAAAGACGGCAAGCGGGTCCGAATTCCTGCCGATGAAATCGAGGAAATCAAAGACAGTTCTGTTTCGGCCATGCCGGCTGGACTGCTCGACGGTTTTAGCGAGACGGACGTTCGAGACCTCTTTGCATACTTGATGCAAAACAGTGGAGCATCCAGTAGTGACAACGATGCACC